>NZ_RAWA01000035.1 GCF_003611675.1 Corallococcus sp. CA053C | reverse complement strand
GCCCGATCCCGCGCCCACCGTGAACAAATCGAAGTCGTAGCCCGCCATCGACGCTCCTCCCTGTGTCCCAGACCCAAGAAATGGGGTGCTGCCACCCCCCGGGGAAGACGGCCCGCCCGGTGATGCCCGCCGGGTCGCTCCCCAGGGTCACGAGCGCCACCCGGCTCGCCTTTACCCGACTTGCATTCAATCCCCTCCCGCACGGGAAGGGGGGATATCCTGACGACAGGGCGGCCTCCCCTCATGTCTCACCCCATCTCCCAGACACCCATCCGGCCGGAGCTGCCGGAGCCCGAGTCGTCTCCCGAAGTGGGTCCGGAGGTGGGCCCGGAGGTGGTGGGCCGTCGCTACCGCATCCTGGACCTGCTGGGTCGGGGCGGCGCGGGCACGGTGTGGCTCGCCCAGGACGGGCTGTCCGGGCCGGTGGCCCTCAAGCGGCTGCACAAGACGGTGGCGGACCTGGCGCGGCACCCCGGGAAGGGCACGCCCTCCGCGTTCGCCACGCAGGGCATGGCGCTGTCGCTGGCGCACGAGTTCCAGACGCTGGTGTCGCTGCGCCACCCGCACGTCATCCGCGTGCTGGACTACGGCTTCGACGACGAGGGCCGGCCCTACCTGGCCATGGACCTGCTGGAGGACGCGCGCACGCTGGTGGAGGCCGGTACGGACGCGCCGCTGACGACGCAGGTGTCGCTGCTGGTGCAGACGCTCCAGGCGCTCGCGTACCTGCACCGGCGCGGCATCATCCACCGCGACCTGAAGCCCGGGAACGTGCTGGTGGTGCACGGGCAGGTGAAGGTGCTGGACTTCGGGCTCGCGGTGGGACGCGACCAGGGCCGGCGCGCGCAGCCGGCGGGCACCCCGGGCTACCTCGCCCCGGAGCTGTTCGAGGACCAGCCCCCGTCCGAACAGACCGACCTCTTCGGCTTCGGCGCCATGGCGTGCCAGATGTTCTTCGGGCGGCTGCCCCACGGAGGCCAGGTGTTCGCGACGCCGGGCTTCCCGCCCGCGCTCAAGGCGCTGCTGGAGCAGCTGGTGGCGCCGGACGCGCACCGCCGTCCACGCGACGCGCAGGCCGCCATCGCCGCGCTGTGCGCCGCCACCGACCAGCCCCTGCCCGCCGAGTCCGCCGCCACGCGCGACAGCTTCCTGCAGTCCGCGCGCTTCGTGGGCCGCGTGCGCGAGCGCGAGCACCTGATGGACGTGCTCGACCGCGCGATGGCGGGCCAGGGCAGCGCGTGGCTCGTGGGCGGGGAGAGCGGCGTGGGCAAGTCGCGCCTGCTGGAGGAGATGCGCGCGCAGGCGCTCGTGCGCGGCGCGGTGGTGGTGCGCGGGCAGGCGGTGGACACCGGCGGCCTGCCGTACCAGGAGTGGCGCGCGGTGCTGCGCTGGCTGCCCATGCTCACGGAGCTGTCCGACCGCGAGGCGCGCGTCCTCAAGCCGCTGGTGCCGGACATGGAGGCGCTGCTGGGCCACGCGGTGCCCGCCGCCCCGGAGCTGGACGCGGAGATGGCGCAGCTGCGGCTGCACCAGACGGTGGAGGACGTCTTCGCCCGGCTGTCCCAGCCCACCGTCGTCATCCTGGAGGACCTGCACCAGGCGCACAGCGAGTCGCTCCAGCTGCTCGCGCGGCTCGCGGCGCGGGCCTCCGGGCTGCCGCTGCTGCTGCTCGCGAGCTTCCGCGACGACGAGACCCCGCAGCTGCCCGAGCGCGTGCCCGGCTCCCGGACGCTGCGGCTGCCCCGGCTGGACGCGGAGGAGATCGCGCTCCTGGGCGAGTCCATGCTGGGCGCCGTGGGCCGGCGGCCCGACGTGCTGGAGCTGCTGCGCCGCGAGACGGAGGGCAACCCCTTCTTCCTCGTGGAGGTGGTGCGCGCGCTGGCGGAGGACGCGGGCGGCCTGGATCGGCTCGGTGACCGGCTCGGAGCCCAGCTCGGAGACCGGTTGGAGGCGCGCGCGCTGCCGGAGCGCGTGTGGGCGGGCGGCATGCGGGCCCTGGTGCAGCGCCGGCTGGAGAAGGTGCCCCGGTCCGCGCGGGGACTGTTGGACGTGGCGGCGCTGCTCGGCCGGGAGCTGGACCTGCCGGTGCTCCAGCGGGCGGCGCCGGGCGTGGACGTGGAGGCGTGGCTCACCGACTGTGCCGCGGCGGCGGTGCTGGACGTGGCGGACGGCCGCTGGCGCTTCGCGCACGACAAGCTGCGGGAGCGGCTCCTGGAGGACCTGACGCCCGGGTCGCGGCCCGCGCTCCACCGGCGCGCGGCGGAGGCGCTGGAGGCGGCCCATCCGCGGGGCCACGCCGCGGCGCTGTCGTACCACTGGGGGCAGGCCCAGGACGCGGCCCGCGAGGCGCTCCACGCGCGGCGCGCGGGCGAGGAGGCGCTGGAGGTGGGGGCGTGCCGCGAGGCGCTGCCCCTGCTCACGCGGGCGCTGACGCGCGCCCCGAACGCGACGGCGCGGGAGCAGGGCCACATGGAGGCGCTGCTGGCGGAGGCGCGCTTCCAATTGGGAGACCTGGAGGCCTTCCGCGCGCACGCGGAGGCGGCGCTCCGGCACTTCGGCTGGCCCGTGCCCACGACGCGCACCGGGTGGGTGCTGGGCACGCTCTGGCAGGCGCTGTCGCGGCTGGCGCAGAGCGCTCGGCCGGACGCGTACGTGGACGACTCGGCGCGGCGCCGCGAGGTGCGGCGGGTGGCGGGCCGGCTGCTGATGCGCCTCACGGACGCGTTCATCTACGCGCAGGAAGCGCTGCCGGTGCTCTGGAGCGGCCTGCGGATGCTGAACCTGTGCGAGCCCGCGGGGCCCTCGCCGGAGCTGGCGCGCGGCTACACGGTGATGGCGGTGGTGGCGGGCACGGTGCCGGTGCACCGGGTGGCGGACGCGTGGGTGAAGCGGGCGGGGGAGGTGGCGGAGCGCGTGGGCCGCCCGGTGGACCTGGCCTACGTGCTCAACCGCAACGCGGTGTGCGCGGTGTACCAGGCCCACTGGCAGGACGTGGAGGCGTGGCTTCGGCGCGCGACGTCCATCGTGGACTCGGTGGGGGACCTGCGGCTGGCGGAGGAGTGCCGCGCGCTGCTCACCGTGGCGCTCTGCTACCAGGGCCAGTTCGCGCGCGGGCTGCCGCTGATGGACTGGCTGGAGGCGTCCGCGGTGCGCCGGGGCGCGGTGCAGACGCAGCACTGGGCCATGCACTACCGCGCGCACATCCTGCTGCGGCTGGGCGAGCACGGGCGGGCCCGCGTCGCGCTGGAGCCGGCGTTGGCGTGGACGGAGGCGCACGGCGGGGCCACCGACCGCATCATCGTGGACGGCACGCTGGCGCTCCTGTGCCTGCGCGAGGGCGACGCGGCGGGCGCGCGCGCGGCGGCGGAGAAGGCACTGGTGCGGCTGTCGGCCGGCAAGCCGGTGGCGCACTTCGTCTACTTCGGGGCCACGGCGGTCGCGGAGGTGCTGCTCACGCTGTGGGCGCGCGAGACGCCGGGGCCGGGGCTCCAGGCGCTGTCGCACAGCGCCCGCGTCGCGCTCAAGGCGGTGGAGGACTTCGCGCGGGTGTTCCCCTTCGGCGAGCCCTCGGCGTGGCTGTGGCGCGGCTGCGAGGCGTGGCTCGCGGGCAAGCACCCCAAGGCGTTCCGCGCGTGGCAGCGGTGCATCACCGAAGCGACGAAGCGGCGGATGCCCTACGAGGCGGCGCGCGCGCGGCTGGAGTGGGCCCGGCACCTGCCCGTGGAAGACCCCGAGCGCGCGGACCTGCTGCGGCGGGCGGTGGAGGACTTCACCCGGCTGGACGCGCGCGAGGACCTGGCGCGCGCCGAGGCCGAGCAGGCCCTGGGCATTACGGCGGAAGGCATGGCGGTGACGACGCGATGATGCGAGTGGGCGACGTGGCGGTCCTGGCGTGTCCGGACTGCCGGGGCCGGTTGGTGTGGCACGGACTCAACGAGGACGACCGCATCACCGAGGGCCGGCTGCGCTGCGGCGGCTGCGGCGAGACGTGGGACGTGGACGAGGGCGTCGCGCGGCTATTCCGCGAAGACCGCGTGCAGGGCACGGACCGCTTGATGCGCCATCTCTATGACGGGCTGCCCGCGCTGCATGATCCGCTGACGGCGGTGCTGACGCCGCTGTTCCAGTCCGTCTCCGAGTCGCGGATGCGCGACGGGTACATGCGGCGGCTGGAGTTGGGCGCCCTGCGTCCGCGCGAGGACGGGCAGCCGGTGCGGGTGCTGGAGGTGGGCGTGGGCGCGGGCGCGAACCTGCCGCGCATCCGGGGCGCGCTGCCGCCCGGCCTGGACGTGGAGGTGTGGGGGCTGGACCTGAGCACCGGGATGCTCGCGCAGTGCGAGAAGCGGCTGCGCAAGGATCGGCGCATGCAGGACACCCGGCTGCTCCTGGCGGATGCGCACGCGCTGCCCTTCCGTGACGCGACGTTCGACCGCGTGTTCCACGTGGGCGGCATCGGGGGCTATCGCCAGCCCGCGGTGGCGCTGCTGGAGATGGCGCGCGTGGCCCTGCCCGGCACGCCGCTGGTGGTGGTGGACGAGCAACTGGACGCGAGCTTGCGTCCGTCGCTGTTCCAGCGCGCGGCCTTCCGTGCCCTGACGTTCTACACGCGCGATGCCCGGAGCCCGCGCGCGCTCCTGCCCCGCAACGCCGAAGGCGTCATCGAGGAACAGGTGTCACCGTTCTACTACTGCCTCACGTTCCGCGTTCCGGAGCAGGCGCCGGCCGTCAGGGATTGAGCACCAGGTCCATCAGCCGGAGCGTCATGCCACCGGTGAAGTCGATGGTGGCCCCGTTGAACCAGCCCGCGTCGTCGCCGGTGAGCACGGTGACGAAGCGCGCCACCTCCTGCACCGTGCACATGCGCCCCGCGGGGTTCATGGCCGCGTGGCGCTGCTCCAGCCGGGCCAGGGCCTCCGGCGAGTAGACGTGGCTCAGCGCGGGCGTCATCACCGTGCCGAACTTGAGCAGGTTGACCCGGTGGCCCTTGGGGCCCAGCTCCACCGCCAGGTGACGCACGTACATCTCCAGCGCGGCCTTGGAGGCGCTGATGAGGCCGGTGTTGCCCAGGTGCGTCTGATCCAACGGGTTCTGCAGCCCCAGCAGCCGCGCGTCCGGGGCCAGCAGGTCGCGCTCCACCAGCGCCTGCGTCCAGTACACGAACGAGTGGGCCATGCAGTCGAAGGTGCGCTGCACGCGGCGCGGGTGCAGGCGGTCCGGCCCCTCCGACAGGAAGCGCCCCACGGACGCGCCCGCGATGGCGTGGACGAAGAGCTTCACGCACTGGGGGCCCGCGTGCGCGAGCAGGGCGTCCGCGCCCGCGTCGGCGGACTCGGGGGTGGAGGCGTCCGCCTGCCGCAGCAGCACGTCGCGGCCCGCCTCGCGCACGCTCGCCTCCATCCGGTCCGCGGCCTCCGGGTAGCGGCCCCGGTGCACGCCAAAGACATTCAACCCCGGCGTGCGCGCGACGGCCTCCGCGATGGCCGCGCCCGTGCCGGACGAGGCGCCGAGGATGAGGGCCCACCGTGGGTCCGGAGGGCCCCGTGGGGAGAGGGCTTCTGGGGGCTGCGGGCGGGGTGTTGGTCGAGGTGGCGCTTGCATGGTGCGTCAATCATAGGAAGGCGGTGTGCGTGGGGCCCGGGTGACGGTGGGGGTCCTCGACCGGGCCGCGGTGGGGTGGAAGGATGAGACATGCCTTCAGTGAAATCCCTCTTCGCGTGGCTGGCGTTGCCAGCCCTCGCAATGCTCGTGGCGTGTGCCCATTCGTCCTCCGAGGAGGTGGCGAAGTCGGAGGCCGAGGAGCAGCTGTCCACGCTGTACCTGCGGACGTGCGGAGGGACCCGGGTGGAGGCGTGCTTCAACAGCGCCGGGCGCCACCTCAAGGGCGACGGCGTCCCGAAGGACGAGGCGAGGGCGGCGACGCTGTACGAGCTGGGCTGCAACGGCGGAGACACGAGGAGCTGCGTGGGGCTGGGGCAGTTGAAGGAGGAGGGCCGGGGCATCGCGAAGGACGAAGCGGGCGCGGCGAAGCTGTACCAGCAGGCGTGTGACCGGGACATCGGGGAGGGCTGCGGACGGCTCGCGCTGCTGTACGGCGAGGGGCGCGGGGTGGAGAAGCGCCAGGACCAGGCGGTGCACTTCTTCCAGCGCGGGTGCATCCACAGCGACGGCATGTCGTGCAACAACCTGGGCGTGTTGAAGCTGATGGGGGCCTTCGGGCTCACGCAGGACGTGGCCGGCGGGATGGACCTGTTGGTGAAGGCCTGCAACGCGGAGGTGGTGACCGCGTGCCTCACGATGGCCAACGAGTTCCAGGACGGCTCGCGCGTGCGCAAGGATCCGGAGCTCGCGGTGAGCTACTTCCGTCAGGCGTGCGACCTGGGCTCGAAGACGGCGTGCGAGCGCGCCGAGCTTCCCGGGCGCGCGACGCCGGAGCCGGCGGTGTCGGCCGAGGACGGCGCGAAGCTCGCGAAGATCCGCGGGATGTGTGACGCCCCCGGGACGGGCGAGGTGAAGGGGATGGCGTGCTACCTGATGGGGGTGGCGTACGAGAAGGGCGCCTCCGTGAAGCAGAACCCCGGCCGCGCGACGGTGTTCTACAAGCACGCGTGCGACAACGAGGTCCCCGAGGGCTGCGAGGCGATGCGGCGCATGCTGGGGCTCACGCCGGAAGGGGCACCCCGGCCGGAGCCGAAGCAGTCGGTGCTGGAGTCGCTGCGATTGAACCTGCCGGCGCCGCGCCCGGAGCCGCGCGAGGAAGCGAAGCCGTCGTCGGTGCTGGAGTCGCTGCGACTCGACCCGGCGCGGGTGAAGCCGGCGCGGCGGGTGGTGCCGATGGAGAACGCGACCGTGCTGGACCCCGTGGCGCGGCTGGACGCCGCGTGCAAGGCCGGGCGGGCCAATGCGTGCACCCGTCTGGGATTGCTCCTCAGGCGGGGCATGTCGGGGGCGGTTCGCAGCGAGGCAGGGGCGGAGCGGGCGCTCCAGCAGGGCTGCGACGGAGGCGATGTCGACGGGTGCGTGGAGCTGGTGGATCTGTACCTGTGGTGGAAGGGTGGGCCCATCCACCTCCGCGAGAGCCGGCAGTTCCTGGAGAAGGGCTGCGCGCGGGACGATGGGGGCCGGGCGTGTCATGCCCTGGGCGATCTCTTCGAGTTCGCCGAAACCGGGTTCACGAGCAAGGCGCGCGCGCACCAGGCGTGGAGCCGGGGCTGCTTCGCCCTGGAGGATTCCTATTCCTGCTCCCGCCTGCTCGGTGCGGCGCGGTCCTCCGACGCGTCCGGGGCGAAGGACCCCGAGGCGCTGCACCGCCTCAAGGTCCAGGCCTGCAAGGCGCACGTGAACCCGTCCTGCGAGGAGTTGGGCCTTCCTCTGCCGCCAGCGACGGCCAGCCGTCGCAAGCAGCTGGCGGCGTGCGACGACGGCAACCCGGACGCCTGTGGCGAGGTGGCCGAGGGCTACCAGAAGGGGCTCGGCCTGGTCGAGGACCCGGAGGCGGCGAAGGAGGCGGGCGTGCGGGCCTGCACGGGCGGAAGCGGCCTGGGCTGTCTGGTCATGGCGCAGATGCATGACGAAGGGGGGCGCGGGGTGCGGTCCCCGCAGGGCGTGGTGATCTTCGCCTCCATGGCGTGCGAGCGGGGCGAGCCGGAGGGCTGCGTGCTGCTGGCGAAGCAGTTGGAGGAAGGCCAGGGCATTGTCCGGAACGTGCTCAAGGCCCAGGAGGCCCGGCGCAGGGCCTGCGCCCTCCTGTCCGAAACGCGGCGGGAGCTGGAGTGCCAGGAGTAGGGACGCGGGGGGGAGCGGCCAGCGAAAAGCGCCGCTCCCGTGCGGAGAGGACCCCCGCCGTTCAGACGGACGTGAGGAGCAGCTCCGGCTGGTCGCCGACCTTGATCCCCACGAGTGGCTGGAGGTCCGCGCGGAAGCCCCAGTGCCGTGACAGCTCCAGGAACCACGCGACGGTGGCGGTGAGCCGGAACCCGTCGGAGCCCGAGTCCTCCAGCGGGTCGAACGCATCCACGATGATGGAGTGTTCGGGGTCGTCCGACAGCGGGCTCCGCGCGTCGATGGCCTGCTGCAAGGCCTGGAGCCGCTGGGTCAGCCGGGCCCAGATTTCGTAGACCTTTCCGTAGGGCCTGCCGCCCACGTCTCCGCCGTACCGGGAGGCGTTCTCCATCACGCCCATGAAGGTCGCCGGCGTGGGGGCCCCGCCCGCCATCGCCGACTGTTCCCAGGTCCGGTTCTGGAGGGCGGCCGGCGGCTGCATCCGCTTCAAGCGGTCATCCACGCCGCGCAGGATGGAGGCCTTGTCCCAGTTCCTCGCGCGGTCCATCAGGTACTTCTTCCAGAGGGGCGCGTAGATCTGCTGCCGGACCGCGGGGGAGGCGCGCAAGGCCACGGACTCCCACGGGAGCGCCCGCGCGAGCGCGATGGCGAAGCAGTCCAGCTCCGCCGCCGGGTCGGTCCCCATCCGCTTCAGCAGCTTCTTGAACGTGGGCGAGTCGATCCGCAGCTCGAAGCGCGCGGTGATGCGGGTGCCGCGCGGCGCGGCCTGGACGAGCGCGGTGAGCCGTTCAGGGGAGCCTCCGTCCGGCAGCGCGCCCCAGACCCGGGCCGTGTCCTCCAGCCATTGGAGGGACGGGCTGCCCTGGAACCGGGATTGGGCGAAGAAGGCATACGCGAACGCATCCGCGCTCGGCCGGGTGGAGAACCCGGGCATCTGCGCGCTGAAGTCGATGCCCTGGAGCACCTGGGCCCCCGCGAGCCAACCCTCCTGCTTGTACGAGCGAGCGCCCTGGAAGGCGTAGCGGCGCGGTCCGTTCACGTGGTCGCGCGAGGCGTGCTGTGCCACGGCCTTCAGCTTCTTGCTGTCCTCGGACTTCGCCAGGAAGACGTCGCGCCAGCCCAGGCCGAAGCTCCGGGTGCGCTGCGTTTCAATCGAAGTCATCTGGAAGTAGCGGCGCGTCCAGGCGTCCTTCACCTGGCGCTGGATGCGGGCCAGGTCGCCAGAGATGAGCGCTTCGTGCACGTCCCCCAGCGACGCCTCCGGCACCTCCAGCTCCATCAGCGTCGTGTCCTCGGTGCAGCGGGCGTACTCGTATTCGAAGCCCGCCTTCAGCGTGGCGCACACGCTGTCCTTGATGAGCGTCTTCAGCTCGCCGTAGACCTTCTCCACGGTGGTCTGCGTCGCGTCCAGCTCCTCCTTGAACCCCAGCCCCCCGAGCAGCGCGGTGGCCACCGTCAGCAGCGTCGGGCTCAGCTTCCCGGCCTCGAGCGCCTCCATCACCTTCGATACTTCCTGGGCCTGTTCGGTGGAGGCCACGGAGGTCAGCAGCGCGGTGAGCACCGGGGACTCCACCCCGAGCGTGGCGCCTGCTTCAATCTTCACGGCGCCCCCGTGCGAGGTCGCCTTGCGGACCGACACGGTGAACGGGCCCGGGTTCTTCGGTCGGGAGAAGACGAGGCACAGCTCGTCCTCCAACTGGAGCGAGCCGCCCACGGAGAGGCCCACGTCGGCCTTGAGCTGGAGGGCTACGGCCCGGCCCACCCGCTTCGCGAGCGCCGTCACCACCGCCGCGGTGACGATGGGCCACGACAGGGTGGCGCCGGTCTTCAACTGGATGCGCGCCTGGAAGGCGAGCGCATCGTCGGGGCCCAGGGCCCGCACGTCGTCCACCTGGAAGGGGAGCCGCAGCGTCTTCGCGTCCTCGCGCAGCGTGTCGCCCAGGAGGTTCCGGGTGGGGTGGCCCCGGTAGTCCGCCACCCGTACGTTGATGGCGCCCTTGCCGTCCAGGGTGAGGAAGGGAAGGGAGCCCTCCGCGCTGGCTTCGGCGTTGAGCTCGGCGGCGTACTTCAACCAGCAGGTGATCCCATCCGGAAGGAAGAGGGGCTCGGGCGTGGAGCCGTCCGGAGCGTCCGCGCTCCGCTTGCCCACGACGCCTCCCGCGTCCTTGTCTTCCGGGCCGTTGAACAGCTCCACCGGCACCTTGAGCGACGCCCCCAGCAGGACCGACCCTCCGGGCAGCGGGACCTTCCGGTTCACGCTGCACTCCGCGCGGCCCAGGGCCTGCTCCTGGGAGGAATCCCCCAACGGACGGTTCAGCGTGTTCACGGCGGGTACCTCGATGCTCCAGCTCATGTACATCCCCCCAGGGCCAGGACTTCAAGCAATGACAGACAGGCAGCCCGTCCGAGGGGCCGCTGGACACGCGTCGCGAGGCAGTGTCGCGCGGTCATCCGCGGGCGGGAAGCCGGGCCCGCGGGAGGTGTGTCTGTTGATGGGTGGACGGGACGTGATCCGTTCATCCTCTTCCTGACCCATCTGGGAGAATCCCGGGAGGGATCCACGGCTGGGATTGTCATGGATACAGATGGGGGGCTGCCGATGAGCGAGGGATCCACGGTTTGGGTCGTAGCCGGAGCCAGGGAGCGCCGCGTCCTGGGTTCTCACGAACAGGTCGTGTTCAGCCATACGGTCGAAGGATTGCTGTTGGCCCTGAAGGGCCGGCTGGAAGGTCCGCTGCGGGAGAAGCTGAAGGCCCTGGGACTGGACCTGGATCGGGAGCTGGAGTCGGCGTACCCCAACGCGCAGTGGCAGCAGATGCTGCTGCTGGGCGCGGAGGAGCTCTTCCCGAACGTCCCCATGCCCCGGGCGAAGTGGCTGCTGGGGGAGCGCTTCATCAGCGGCTATTTCGAGACGAACATGGGGCGGGCGTTGAAGGGGATGCTGAAGCTGTTGGGGCCGGCGCGCGCGTTGGAGCGCACGTCGCGCAACATGGCCACCGGCAGCAACTTCCTCCAGGTGGAGGTGGAGCGCCTGGCGCCCACGGACTACCGGCTCAAGGTGAACGACTGCGGGCTCCACCCGGAGTTCATGGGGGCGTTGTGCCACTTCGGGACGATGGCCACCGGGGTGAAGGGGCTCACCACCGTGGTGGAGTCGCGCGCGGGCATCTCCGCGACGTTCCGGGCCCGCTGGTAGCCCCCCGGCGACCCGGGCCGGGGACCTCTCAGGTCGCCTCCCCGATACGACACGTCATGTCACGCCGGGCCGGGGCCCCCCGGACTGCCCGTCGAATCGTCATCACCCGGGGGATGTAGGGGTTGTCGACAAGGCCACAAACGGTCTAGCCAGGAGGAACTGAACCGCGTCATCCCCCGAGACGTGGCGAAGGAGCTCCCGGTGTCGTCCAATCAGACTGAGTTCGTGTTCGGCCATACGGTCGAAGGATTGCTGTTGGCCTTGAAGGGTCGGCTGGAGGCTCCGCTCAAGGCGAAGCTGAAGGCGGCCGGGCTGGACGTGGACAAGAAGCTGGAGCCCGCGTACCCCAACGCCATCTGGCAGCGGGCGCTGCAGGTCGGCGCGGAGGAGCTCTTCCCGGGCGTCCCCATGTCCGAGGCGCAGTGGATGCTGGGCGAGCGCTTCGTCAGCGGCTACTTCGAGACCAACATGGGCCGTGCCCTGCACGGCATGCTCAAGCTGCTGGGGCCGGCACGCGCGCTGGAGCGCACGTCGCGCAACCTGGCCTCGGGCAGCAACTTCCTCCACGTGGAGGTGGAGCGCGTGTCGGACACGGACTACCGCATCAAGGTGAACGAGGGTGGGACGTACCCGGAGTTCATCGGCGCCATCTGCCACTTCGGGACGATGGCCACCGGCGTGAAGGGGCTCACCACCGTGGTGGAGTCCCGGAATGGCCGCGCGGCGACGTACCGCGTGCGCTGGTAGGACCGGCCGCGTCCAGCAGGCCCTGCACCGCGCCGGTGACGTCGCGGTGCACGGCCAGCAGCGCGTCCCGGTCCTCCGCGTCGAACCCGGCGTCCAGGTGGCGCGTCAGCGGTTCGCCCACCCACTGCGTCATCTTCACCGGGAACGGCAGCGACAGCGGCCACAGCCCCGTGGCGCCCACGCCCAGCCACAGCGGCAGCCGCCCGGGCATCCCCAGCCGCTTGCCCCACGCGTAGCCGTCGTTCAGCCCCAGGTAGGCGTCGTCCATGCCGTGGCCCGCGATGGGCACGATGGGCAGCCCGTAGCGCACGGCCAGCCGCAGGTAGCCCACCCGTCCGCCCCAGTCCACGCGGTAGCGGTGGCGGAAGTCGCGGCAGCCCTCGCGCGTGCCGCCCGGCTGCACCAGCACGTGCTCGCCCTTCGCCACCGCTTCGGCCAGCCGGGGCCCGTCACCCGTCACGAAGCCCAGCCCCTCCGTCACCTCCCGCATGCCGGGGAGCTGGTCGAACGCGCCGTGCGCGATGCCGTGCGGCAGGTAGCCCAGGCGGTCGTGCAGCGTCACCGTCAGCATGCACAGGTCCACCGCGAGGGGGCGCCCGTGGTAGCCCACCAGCAGCTTCGCGCCGGGGCGCAGGAGCGGCTCCAGGTTCACCACCTCGTAGCGGTGGTAGCGCTGGAGCAGGCGGAACGTCGTCAGCCACGCGGCCCGCGCCGCGGCGCCCGTCGCCGTCACCCGCCCACCTGGTACAGCACCGCGCCGTGCGCCACGCCCGCGCCCACGCCCACCATCAGCACCCGGTCCCCCGGCTTCACCGGACGCGTGCGCCACAGCCGGTCCAACCCCGTCCCCAGCGACGCCGAGCCCACGCTGCCCACCGTGTCCACCACCGTCACGCTCTTCTCCGCCGGCACCTCCAGCGCCTGGAGGATGGCCGTGAACATGCTCCCGTTCGGCTGGTGCGTGAGCACCCACTCCACGTCCGCCACCGTCAGCCCCGCCTCCGTGAGCACCGCCTTCGCCGCGCGCGTCAGCGCTCCCAATGCCACACGCGTCATGTCGCGGACAGGCGTGAGGAAGCGCATCCCCGGGGGCGCGTCCGTCAGCAGCGGGTTCTCCAGCACGACGTCCGGGGGCAGCGTGCCGTCGTTGCCGAACGCCGCGCCCAGCACGCCGTCACCGAGCCCGCCGTCACCGAGCCCGCCGTCACCGAGCCTGCCTGGGGAGGGCCGCGCCGCGCCCAGCACCACCGCCGCCGCCGCGTCGCCCAGCACCAGCCAGGGCCGCGGGTCCTCCGGCCGCGTCGTGCGCGACAGCAGCTCCACCGACACCACGCCCACCGGCCCCAGCCCCGTGGCCACCGAGCGCGCCGCCAGGTCGAACGCGCTCAAGAAGCCCATGCACGCGTTGGTCACGTCCATCGCGTCACACGTCCCCGCGAGCCCCAGCGCCGCCGCCACCCGACTGCCATTGGCCGGCGTGAGGACATCCCCGCCCATGGACGACACGAAGAGGATGCGCCGGAGCGCGGTCGCCTCCAGGCCCGCCGCCTCCAGCGCGCCCCGCAGGGCCTGCGCCCCCAGGTCCGCCGCGCGCAGGCCGGCCGGGGCGAAGTGCCGCGTGCGGATGCCCGTCTTGCGCTCCACCTCCGCCGCGTCGCGCCCCACCCGCGCGCACAGCTCCGCGGTCGTCACCGGCGGCCCCGGCAGCACGCTCGCCGTGCCGAGGATGCGGACGGGGATCAAGCGGCCCTCCTGCCGCCACACGGGGTGCGCCGCACGCGCAGCGACTCCCAGGCCTGCTTGAACTCCAGCAGCTTCTGCTCCAGCGCCATGTCGCGCGCGGCTTCATCCAGCACGGCGTCCACGTGCGTGAAGCGCATGGAGCCGAGCAGCGGGTGGTCCCGCGTGCCCACGTCGTAGCGCAGGTCGCCGCGCGCCGACTCCAGGTCGCCATTGCGATGCAACAGCAACACACCACTGGCGAGCAGGTCCTTGGCCCGCGCCACCGGGTTGAGCGCGGAGAGGAACAGCCCCACCGCGCCGGGCAGCAGTGGACTGGAGGCCTGATGGTGGCCCGCGGGGAAGATGTTGCTGGAGAAGACCAGGTCCGCGCCCGCGTTCAGCAGCACGTCCACCGGCACCATGCTGGTGAAGGCCCCGTCCACGTAGCGCGCGGGCGGCTGGAGCGTGGGCGCCCACACCCCCGGCGCGGAGCCACTGGCGCGCACGGCGAGCGCGAGCGGCCCCTGCTCCAGCACCACGCAGCGGCCCGTGGTCAGGTCGGTCGTCACCGGCAGGAAGCCCGTGGGCAGCTCCTCCAGCGCCAGGTCTCCCAGGTCGCCGCGCACCAGCCACTCCATGGCCTGCGTGGTGACCACGGACGACAGCGCCGCGGCGGACAGGTGCCCGTGCTTCGCGCGGTAGCGCAGCCGGCGCAGGCCATCCAGCCCCTCGCGTCCGTCGCGCGCGGTGCCGCAGAAGTACGCGCCCACCAGCGACCCCATGCTGGCGCTGCTGAGGAAGTCCACCGGCACGTCCAGGGCCGTCAGCCTCCGCAAGATGTGCGCGTGGTAGAAGCCCCACACGCCGCCGCCGCTGAGCGCCAGCCCCACGCGCCTGCCGGTGATGGCGCGGGCCCAGCGCGACAGCGCGTCCCGCGTCCCCGCGTCCAACCCCAGCGCCGCCAGGGGCCGCGTGTCCCCGGGCCGCACCAGCAGCCGCTCCCAATCCAGTCGCAGCCGGCACGAAGGCGGCGGCGCGTCCGAGTCCCACCCGTCCTCGTCCGGCAGCGGGCGGCCCTTCAGACTCGAGCTGCTCCCGGGCTTCCACGGCGACAGGAGCACCGTGGGCAGCACCGACGCGCCGGACGCCACGACGGCTTCGCCCGCGGAGGGCACCAGCCGCACCTCGCGCGCCGTGACGCCGTCCGGCACCGGGAGCCCGTCCACCAGCACGCAGTCGAAGTCCTCGTCCGAAGCCACGAGCGGAGCCACCCAGGACTCGACGTGCGCCGCGCCCCCGGGCCCCACCGTGCGGCGGAACACGCCGTCCGCGCCGCGCACCGCGCCCTTCGTCCCCCGCCTCCCTGCGCGCACCAGCAGCACCCGGTCCCCGAAGTCGTGGACCATCACCTTCGCCACCAGCTCCACCAGCGTGGACAGCACGGCGGGCGGCAGCTCCAGCCCCTGCGTCTGGAACGTCACCACCTCCGCGCGAGGCCCGGGCGCGGGAAGGCCGACCCGGGGAGCCCCGGCCGCCACCTCCAGCTCCGCGCGGGGAATGAAGAGCGCCTGGGACAGGGTCACCGCCGTCACCGTGACGGGCCAGACGCCTCGCGCGAGCGCCTCCACGCCCAGCGACATGCCCGCGCGCAGGTGCAGCAGCACCGTGCCTCCCGCCGTCACCTTCCACTCGCCCGAGCGCAGCAGGTAGACACCGTCCACCTCCTGGCCCTCCGTGCACACGCCCGTGCCCGGACCAGGCTCGACGGGACGGGCCCTGCTCAGCAGACGCAGCAGGATGGACGTGCGGGTGTGCCGCAGCGCGGGCGCTTGTTTCAGTGTGTACAGCCACCGACGCCGCTCATCGACCGTGATGGGAAAAGCCATGCGTCGATAAAGGATAACCAACGTGCTCCAGCGCTGGATACAGCACCGCGGTGCCTGCCCGCTGTGCGGGTCGCGTTCTACGCGGGCTGGGGTCGCGGTGGCTCACCCGGAGGAGGGAGAGACTTACCTGACTTCCGACTCTTGAGGACCTTGCTCCGCGCGCCCTCCACCAGCGCGTAGAGCACCGGGATGAAGATGAGGTTCACGAAGGTGGAGAAGAGCATGCCGCCGAAGACGGCGGTGCCCAGCGACTTGCGCGCGGAGGCGCCCGCGCCGGTGGCCAGCATCAGCGGCACCACGCCGAAGAGGAACGCGAAGGACGTCATCAGGATGGGACGCAGCCGAGTCTCCGCCGCGTTGACGGCGGACTCCACGACGCCCTGGCCCTGCGCGCGCAGCTGTTCGCCGAACTCCACGATGAGGATGGCGTTCTTGGACGCCAGGCCCACCAGCATCACGAGCCCCACCTGGCAGAACACGTCGTTCACCAGCCCGCGCAGGTTCTGGAGCAGGAGCGCGCCCATCATCGCGACGGGCACGGCGAGCATGACGACGAAGGGCAGGGCGAAGCTCTCGTACTGCGCGGCGAGCACCAGGAAGACGAACACGATGCCCAGCGCGAAGATGACGAGCACCGTGTTGCCCGCGCTCTTCTGCTCCGCGGACAGGCCCGTCCACTCGTAGGTGAAGCCCGGGGGCAGCGCCTGCTTCGCCACGTCCTCCATGGCCGTGAGCGCCTGCCCGGTGCTGACGCCGGGGGCGCCCTGGCCGTTGATGTTGGTGGAGCGGAAGAGGTTGTAGTGGGTGATGTTCTGCGCGGTGGCCATGGGCGTCAGCTTCACCAGGCTCTCCAGGGGCACCATGGCCCCGGTGTCCGCGCGCACGTAGAAGCTGCCGATGTCCTTCGGGTTGTCGCGGAAGGGCACGGCCGCCTGCACGAACACGCGGTAGACGCGGTTGGAGAAGGTGAAGTCGTTCACGTACTGGCTGCCCAGGTACACCTGGAGCGTGGAGAACAGCGTGGAGAGCGGCACGCCCAGCGCCTTGGCCTTCTCCCGGTCCACGTCGATGTTGAGCTGCGGCGAGCCCGCCGTGTACGAGGAGAACACGCCGCGAAGGCGAGGCTCCTGATTGCCCCGGCTGATCAACGCCTGGGTGGCCTGTGCCAGTTCGTCCAGCGAGCGGCCTCCCTGCTGGTCCTCCAGCACGAACTCGAAGCCGCCCACGCTGCCCACGCCGCGGATGGCGGGCGGTTGCAGGGGCAGCACGAGCGCGCCGCCCACCTGCGACAGCGGCCCGCGCAGCCGCTCCACGAGACCCGCCACGCTCTCCTCCTTCTTCTTGCGCTCCTCCCACGGCTTGAGGTTGATGAAGAGCGAGCCGTAGTTGGCGCCCGTGCCCAGGAGGGAGAAGCCGCCCACGGTGAAGATGTCGATCACCTCCGGCTGCTTGCGCAGGAGGGACTCCACCTGGATGAGCACGTTGCGCGTGTACTCCAGCGACGTGCCCTCCGGGCCCTGCACCGCGACGATGAGGTAGCCCTGGTCCTCCTCCGGGATGAAGCCGGTGGGCGTGGACTTGTAGAGGAACCCCGTGGCGACGAGGAACCCAGCGAACACGGCGACGACAGCCCACCGTGCCTTGCCCAGCATGAAGCCCAGCAGCTTGCCGTAGTTGCGCCGGAGCGAATCCAGGCCCTCATCGAACTTGCGCGCGAGGAGGAACTTCTTCCCTTCGTTGACGCGCAAGAGGCGCGCGCACAGCGCGGGGGAGAGGGTGAGGGCGACGAGCGCGGAGAGGCTGATGGAGAACGCGATGGTGAGCGCGAACTGGCGGTAGATGGCGCCCGTGGTGCCGGGGAAGAAGGACACCGGGATGAACACCGCGGAGAGCACCAGCGCGGTGGCGACGACGACGCCGGACACCTGCTGCATGCCCCGGTGGGTGGCCTCCTTCGCGTCCACCTTGTCGTGCTCCATGACGCGCTCGACGTTCTCGATGACGACGATGGCGTCATCCACCACGAGGCCCGTGGCCAGCGTCAGGCCGAACAGCGTCAGCGTGTTGAGCGAGAATCCGAACGCGTTGACGAACATGAACGTGCCCACGAGCGACACCGGCAGCGTCGTCACCGCGACGAGCACGCTCCTCCAGCCGTGCAGGAAGATGAAGATGACGATGACGACCAGGAGGATGGCCTCGCCCAGCGACTTGAGCACCTCCTGGATGGAGGCGCTCACCGCGCGCGTGGTGTCGAACGCCACGCGGTAGCTGAGGCCCGGCGGGAAGTTGGCGGACAGCCGCTGGAGCTCCTTCTCCACGCCGTCGCGCACCTCCAGGGCGTTGGAGCCCGGCAGCTGCGTGATGCCCAGGCCCACCGCCTCCTGGCCGTTGAAGCGCAGCAGTTGCTGGTAGTTCTCCGCGCCCAGCTCCGTGCGGCCCACGTCGCGGATGCGCACCAGGGCGCCCGTCGCGCCACGCTGGATGACGATGGCGCCGAACTCCTCCGGCGAGCTGAGCTGCCCCTTCACCTGGAGGGACAGCTGGTACGCCTGGTCCCTGGAGGACGGCGCCTGGCCCACCTTGCCCGCGCCCACCTGGACGTTCTGCTCCTGCAAGGCATTGAGCACGTCCTGCGCGGTGAGGCCCCGGCGGGCCAATTCCGTGGGGTCCAACCACAGGCGCATGGCGAAGCGGCGCTCGCCGAAGATGCGCACGTCGCCCACGCCCTTCACGCGCAGGAGCGCGTCGCGGATGTACACGTCCGCGTAGTTGCTGAGGAACTCCGTGGTGTAGCGCTTCTCCTTGTCATACAGGCCGAAGGACACGAGCAGTTGCGTCTGCGACTTGCGCACGGTGACGCCCAGCGCGTTGACCTGCTGGGGCAGCTGCGGCGTGGCGGTGGCGACGCGGTTCTGCACGTCCACCGCGGCCAGGTCCACGTCCCGCTCCGGGTCGAACGTCGCGATGATGGTGCTCAGGCCCTCGCTGGTGCTGGTGGAGGACAGGTAGCGCATGCCCTCCATGCCGTTGAGCTGGCGCTCCAGCACGGTGGTGACGGCGCTCTCCACCGTCTCCGCGGACGCGCCCGTGTACGTGGACGTCACCTGCACCTGGGGCAGCGCCAGCTCCGGGTACTGTTCAATGGGGAGGCTGGGGATGGAGATGGCGCCCACGAGCGTGATGAGGATGGACAGCACGCTCGCGAACACGGGGCGCTGGATGAAGAAGTCGGTGAACATGGCAGCCCCCTAGCGACCCGCGTCCGCGCCGCCGCCAATGCCCTGCGCGGGGGCCTGGGGCATGCCTTGCTGCTGCTGCGCGGGTTTGGGTTGGATGGGCATCCCATCGCGCAGCGCCTGCACGCCGCTGACGACCACCTGGGTGCCCGCCTCCAGGCCCTTCACCACCTCGTAGTCGTTGCCCTCCACCAGCCCGAGCGTCACCGGCTGGCGCTTCGCCACGGTGCCGCCGTCGCCCTCCGCCACCACCAGCGCGAAGGCCTGGCTGCCCTGCCGGGTGACGGCGCTGGTGGGCATCTTCAAGGCGTCGCGCACGTCGTAGACGAGCTGTGCGCGGACCAGCTGGCCGGCCCGCAGGCCCGTGGTGTTCTGGAAGGCGGCCTTCACCTCCACGAGCTGGGTGGCGGGGGCGGGTGTGGTGGCGACGAAGAACGCGGGCGCGCGGACCACGGGCTTGCCGTCGTCGTCGAGCACCTCCAGCGGCGTCTGGCCCACCTTCACGCGGGAGGCTTGATCCACCGGCACCTGCACGGACAGCTCCAGGGCCTCGCTCTGGTCCACGCGGGTGAGCGCCGTCTGGGGCGTCACGGAGTCGCCCAGCTTCACCGGGATGTCGCCCACGACGCCGTCGAAGGGCGCGCTCACGTTGAAGAAGCCCAGCTGCACCTGCTGGCTTTGGATCTGCGCTTCCGCGGCCCGGGCCTGGGCCACGGATTGTTCGGCCTGGGCCACGGCCTGCTCGTAGTCCTGGCGGCTGATGAGGCCTTCCTTGAGCAGCTGCGCGCTGCGCTCGCGGGTGCGGCGCGCGTACTCGCGGCTGGCGATGGCGGAGGTCCGCTGGGCCTGGGAGGCGCGCAGGTTGGCCTGCTCCTGGCGGGGGTCCACCACGAGCAGCACCTGGCCTGCCTTCACGGTGTCGCCGGGGCGCGCGGAGATGGACTGCACGTAGCCGGCGACCTGCGGGAAGAGGGTGATGCTGTGCCGGGAGATGAGCGTGCCCACGTACTCGCGGGTGTCGCGCACCGGGCCGGGCTCCACCTTCATCACCTGCACGGGGACGGGCTTCGCGCCCTGGCCCTGCTGGCCGGCCTGGGGACCTCCGCCGGGCGAGGACGACGCCCCTTCCTTGCTGCTGCCGCTGCACCCGCCCGCGAGCGCGAGGACGAGCCCCCACGCACCCCAACCACCCCTCACCAATCGCATGCGGCCTCCGACAGGAATGCGTCCACCTGCGCTTGACGGAGTTGGAAGTCGCGAATCACGAGCGCCAGCTCCGCCTGGCGCAGGTCCCCGGCTGACTGCACCAGTTCGAGGCTCGTTCCGGTGCCCACCTCGAAGCTGCGGCGGGTGAGCCGGTCGCTCTCTTCCGCGAGTCCGCGCTCGCGGTCCGCCAGGTCGCGCGTCGCCTGGTTCACCTGCACGGTGCGCTTCGCCTGGGTGACCTCCACGGAGACGTTGCGCTCCAGGGCAATGACGTCCGCGCGGGCCTGTTCCAGTTGGCCGCGCGTCTGGCGAAGGCGGCCCTCGCGGGCGCCGCCGTCCCAGAAGGGCAGCACGAGGCTGGCGCCGATGTTCCAGATGGGCACCTCCGCGAAGCCCGGGTTGACGGTGAGCGCGGTGGTGGTGCTGGTGACGTCCAGGGTGGGGGCGTACTGGCGTTTCACGATGCCGATGGCGCGTTCGGCGACCACCAGCCGGGAGCGTGCCGTGGCGAGGTCCGCGCGGCGATCCAGCGACTCCAGCGGGTGGCAGCTCTGTTTCGCGGCCTGGAGCAGGGTGTTCAGGTCCAGCCCCTTCGCGAGCCCCACGGCGGAGGGCGTGCCCAGCGCGAGTCCCAGGGTCTCCCGGGCGCGTCTCAGGTCCTCGTCGCCGATGACGACGTTGCGGCGGGCGGACTGTGCATCCTGCTCCACGCGGACGACGTCCAGGCGGGTGCCGGCGCCCAGCTCGAACCGGCGTTGCGCGAGGGCCAGCCGCTCCAGCGCGGTGCGCAGGTTGACGCGGTTGACCTCCGCCAGCCGCTCCGTGGAGGACACGGTCACGAGCGCCTGGGCGAGGCCGCGGGTGAGCTGCCGGCGCGTCTCCGCGAGCGACAGGGCGGCGGTGCGGCGCGACTCCTTCGCGCTGCCCAGGGCATAGAGGCTGGCCAGGTCCACCACGGGCACGGACGCGGTGAGCACGCCCAGGCCGAGCAGGGGCGTGGGGGTGAAGCCTCCGGCGGAGCCCACGCCGCCACCGATGCCGCCGCCCACCCCGCCGCCGACGGCGGGCACGTCCGGGTTGAGCACGTTGTATTGGGCAGACAGGGTGCCGCCCACGGTGGGCAGCAGGTTGGCGAGCGCGATACGCCACACGCCCGCGGCGACTTCGAGCTGTCCCAGCGCGCTCTGGAGGTCGGTCGAGCGCTGGCGCAGGAGCGTGAGCGCTTCGTTCCAGGAGGTGAGTTGTTGCGGCGCGGGAGGGGCCGGAGTGAGGAGCGGATCCGACACCTCCGGCTGGAAGGGCGGTGGCACCTCCGGGACGGAGTCTGGGTTCTGTACGAGGACCCGCGGGTGTTCGGGGCCCGCGGGCGCGGGGGCCGCGCCGGTGGCACTGGCCCTGGCAAGCAGGGCTGCGAACAGAAGGGCGTTCATAGAGGGTGCTCCCCAGGTAGGGGCGGAGCCCATTCGCCGCCATGGGTTCGGGTTGCCGCCGCAGCGATGGACAACACAGACAGACACCGAAGTGCCTGACAGTGATTGGACGGAGCGCGCGGACTGGACCGGAGGACGGGGATGACAGTCCGTGCCGGAGGGGCGCTCAAAGGCAGCACGGCGGAAGGACTGAGGGGTGGTGCGGTGTTCAGCTGGTCACGGCGGTGCCAATTGTGGTATTTGCTCGTTAATGCCGTTTTCCATGAAGTGGCGTTTGTGGGGAGCCGTGGTAGGGCTTGGGCTCATGTCCTGTGCTGGCACCCCGCATGCTCCTCTTGAGGAGCGCGACTATGGCCTCATGGAGGGCGCCGTCTGGGTGAGAGGCCCGTGGGACGCCATCCAGCCCTCATCCGACATCGATGCGGTCATCGATCAGCTCTGTCCCGCCGTCATGCAGTTGCCGCGCGCCCAGGGGCGCGAGTACGGGCAGGAGTACTGTGGGGTCCTCTATTCCGTTGGAGGCGGTGCCTATTCGGCGAGCATGCCGTCTCCCCTGGGCCCTGTGCTGAAAGCGATCCCTGAGAAGCAGAAGAGCTGCAAGCAGCCGAACCTCGTCCGGGACTCGCGCGGAGAGGTGAGCATTCACGCGGACTACCACAGCCATCCCTGGGCGGATTCGCGCATGTCCAGGCCAGACCGGACCCAGGCGCGTCAGCGGTATTCCATCCGGCTCCAGTTCGACACGAAGTGCAGGGTGATGAAGCTGGTGCCCTACATCGGCGAAGCCCGGCCGGGAGAAGTCTACGAACGGCGCGGGAAGAGCTGGGCGCTCATTGGTATCGTCAAGCCAGAGCACAAAGGAGTCGGGCTCATGACCGCCGTCGACGAGTAGCCCCCATCCCATGCACATCCGAAATCCAGCGCCAGGCTGGCGTGGAGCCTCGATGAAGCCCGCACTGCTCCTGCCCTTGTGCCTGCTGCTCCCTGCCTGCGCGCTCTTTCAGCGTGCGTCTCGGCCTGTCCATGCCCCGCCGGAAGAAGCGGCGCGCGTCCAGTTCCCGCTCGACCTGCCAGCGGACGCCCAGACGCTCCCGGCCGGCGTGGTGACCGCGATGCAGCTGGCCCTGGAGGACTTCCGGCCCCTGGACCTGAAGCCCCACAAGGGCGCCACCGAGGAGGAGCTCTGCCTCTACCAGCGCGAGTCGTATGACGTCACCGCGGCGCCCGGGCCCGACGGCGTGACGTTCGTGCAGATCACGCTCAAGCCCCAGCTCTGCGAAAAGCAGGGGCCCCTCATGGACATGGGCGCGACCTATGCCGTGGACGTGACAGGACGGCGCATCCTCGCCGTCCAGCATTGAGCGCTCACGGGTGCCTTGCAGCACATGCAGGTCCGCCAGCCGAATCAGCACATCCGCGCTGTCAGGTCCCTGCATCCCAGCCGGGGCCGATGAGGAATGGCAGGGGGACGGAGCCATCCGGCGGATCGAACGACCGGCCGACCTCGGATGAAGGAACCGGAATGACAGGCCCCGCGTCCGTTGGCGTCAGCGATGAACCCGGTTCTCCATCCCGGAGCCGCCGGAGGATCCTGCCATCGCTGCCCACCGCGTACTGGGCTCCCGAGTGCAGCCCTGGAACAGTCAGGCCGCAGAACCGGGGATCTTCATCAATCCGGATGAAGACGATGCCCTGCTGCTGAATGACCCTGTACCGATGCGCCTCGCGTCGGTCAGGGCAGGGCGTGTCGGCACGCTGCGGGCCCAGGAAGTCAGCAGCGGCGAGTTCAAGCGCGCACAGGACGGTGCCGGTGAGCTCGACAGCTCCTCCGTCGGCACCTGCCTCCACGGCGGGATGCTCGAAGAAGGCAGGGAAGTCGATGGACGTATCACTCACCCACGCATCACGCGTGGGCGGGGTCCGCAGGCAGCCCGCCAACAGCAGGGCCGCCGGAAGCATGAAGCGCATTGTCGCCATGGGCCCTCTTCGTCGATTCCTTGACCGTGCGCCTAGTGGCGGTCGATCCGATAGGTCTGCTCGTCGGTCCAGACGACGGTGCCAAGGGGTTGGCGACTCCACTGATCCCGCTCATGCGTCCACTTGGACAGATCACCGGTCGTGGGCGTGTACTGGAAGAAGCCGTCGCAGGTGGGATTCGCGAAGTCATTCGAGGCCGAGAAGAACGCCACCAGGGACAGCCGGAGCATCCCCGCTTTCGTCTTCACCTCCCATCCATGCGCCAGTCCCATGGCGACGATGTACCGGATGTCCTGCTCCGTGAGCTCGCCTGCATAGGGATGGGTGTGGAGGAGGTACACGTAGCCAATGCTCTCGGGAGGATACCGGGCATCGTCCACCGTGGGCGGCAGGCGACAGGTCCGTTTGCCACGCGCGTCCTGGATAGGGGTCACGGACATCATGCTCATCTCGAACCGCTCATCCGGCGTGTAATAGACCCAGGCGCAGTATTCCCGTGAGAGCTCCCAGCGCAGCTGGAAGTTCATGTCCGAGCGGCGTCCCGCGGTGGCCTGCGGCTGCTTCAGCAGCATCGAGCAGGCAGAGATGAGCGCGTCCGAATACGTGTCGAAGGGTCCAAAGCCCGGCATGGGGCCCGGGATGCGCTCGAGAGCGTCACGCGCATTGCCCTGGATGACTCCAGGGGTCGCGGCAGGCTGCGCGCATGCCAATGCGAGGCCCAGGCCCAGCCATCCCGGAAGCCTCAGCCTGTGTCCTCTCCTCACGGTACCGGCAGCATGGACAACCGCTGCTTCGCCGAGCGGCTCTGCGGATCAAACCGGAGCGCCTCCTCCAGCCGCTCGCGGCCCTTCGCCACGTTGCCCTGCACCACGTACAGGTCCGCCAGCCGCACCAGCACGTCCGCGTTGTAGGGCTGCAGGTCCAGCGCCCGCTCGAACTCGCGCGTCGCCGTTGTCACGTCCTTCCGGCGCATCGCCAGCTGCCCCAGCATCACGTGCGGCTGCACCAGCCCGCTCGTCTCCGGCTGCGTCGCCAGCGCCTGCAACGCCGGCATCGCCCGCGCGTCGCCGAAGGCCGCCAGCGTCAGCGCCGCGCCCTGCCGCACCCACAGCGAGCCGTCATTCAAGAGCGGCACCAGGTCCTCCGCCGCCTCGCGCGCATTCACGCTGCCCAGCGCGTCGATGAGGTCCGAGCGCAACGTGCTGTCCGTCGTGCTCTTCAGCGTCGCCCGCAGCGCCGGCACTACGTCGTGCTTGAACCGCCGCGCCAGGAACTTCGCCGCCGCGCCCCGGAGCGTGCCCGCCTCCGTCGTGTCCGCCAGCACCGCCTCCAGCGGCCCCCGGCTGGACGCCGCCGTCTTCTCGTCGAACGCATCCGCCAGGCGCAGCCGCCGCTGCTGGCGCGCGTCCGCCTTCGGCCACCACTTCGTCAGCGCCGCGTCCATCGCGTCCGGCGTCTCCTTCGCGTGGCAGCTGTTGCACGCGTTGGGCACGTCGTGGCGCGCCGTGTTCTTCGGCACCGGCACGTCCAGCGCGTGGTCCGCGAAGTGATCCAACACGCCCGACACCACCGGCGGCATGTGACACGCGATGCAGTCCTGCGCCGCCGCGGCCTTGTGGTGCGTGTGCTTCTCTCCCTGCGCCACCACCTCCGCGTGACAGCCCTGGCACGTCGCCGCGTTCGCGGACGTGCGCGCCGTCGTCACCTTCGGCTTCTTCACCTCGTTGGGCGCATGCGGGTCGTGCGGCGCCGTGTGGCACGTCAGGCACGTGGCCCCGCCCTCCATGTGGCAGCGCGACTGGATGAGCGACTGGTACTCGAAGCTGGACGTGCTGGGACGCCCGTCGTTGAAGAAGTCGCCGGAGCGCTCGTTGCCCACCAACAGCACCATCGGCTGGTAGTTCGCGTCGTAGCGCTGGCCGGGCTGGAAGCGGTGCGCCGCGTCCAGCATCGGGAACAGCGTGCGGCGCGGCCCGTGGCACTGCGCGCACACCGCGAAGCCCGCCTCCGAAGAGAGCTTCGCCGGCTGGACGATGTCCTCCTCCGCCTGCGAATCCGCGTGCCGCCCGCCCGGCCCGTGGCAGGACTCGCACGCGACGCCCGCGTCCGCGAACTTCGTCTCCCACTGGTGGCTCGCGCGGTCATAGCGCGCGTCCAGCCCCGTGACGTGGCAGTCCAGACACGCGTGCTGCGCGCTCCGGCGGAAGTTCGCCCAGAAGAACGGGTGGTCCGGCGCCAGCGCACCCTGCTTCTTCTCCGAGTAGTCCACCCACTCGCCCTTGCCCGTGACGTGGAAGTACACCGGCAACACCTGCCAGCGCCCGTCCGGCAAGAGCGTGATGGGGTCCTGCATCCGCTTGCCGCCCACCACCCACTGCACCGGCCACTCGCCCAGGTTCCCGTCCGCGCCCTTGGTGCGCATCAGGTACTTGCTGGCATCGCGGCGCACCCACGCCTCGCTGGACTCGCCCTTGAAGTGCGTGCCCGCGCCCGTGAACGTGCCCACCACGAACTGCTTCGTCGCCGGGGACAGCGCCCGCGCGTGCCAGTCGTGCTTCCAGCCCGTGTGCTGCTCCTCATGGCAGTCCGCGCACACCTCGGAGCCCACGAACCGGTTCGGCTTCGCCGGAGCCGTCGCCGGAGCCTTGGGGGACGCCTCCGCCGTCTTCACCGGCACGGGCGCGGCAGGGCCTCCCGCGTCCACCGGAGCCACAGGAGGCCGGGTCGTGACCGCGGACGTGGACGCAACAGGCGCGGAGGACGACGCCGGGCGGAGGGCGTAACCCACCCCCACGGCGAGGACGGCAACCACCGCGAGGGAGACGAGGACAGGGCGAGAAGGGCGCATCCGGAGGTGCGTCCATGCTCCCCCGGACCGCCGGGCGGCACAAGCGGCCCTCCGAGTGAGGCCGGACAGCCCCTCTCCTCCAGTGGACACCGCCCTCCCGGGTAGGGCTGCGCTCCCGGGGAGCGCTGGACTAGGGTGCCGGCTGCCAGGAGCCAGTCACCAGCACCTACCCAGGGAGACCTGCCCATGCCCATGCGGTCCGTGAACGGAACCCGGCTGTACTACGAGGACACCGGAGGCGCGGGGGACGTGGTCCTCTTCAGCCACGGCCTCCTCTGGAGCACGCGCCTGTTCGACCCGCAGGTGGAGGCGCTGCGAGGCCGCTTCCGCTGCATCGCGTACGACCACCGGGGGCAGGGGCAGAGCGCGGTGCCGCCCGACGCGGTCATCGACATGGAGACGGTGTACGCGGACGCGGTGGCGCTCATCGAGTCGCTGGGCGTGGGCCCCGTCCACTTCGTGGGCCTGTCCATGGGCGGCTTCGTGGGCCTGCGGCTCGCGGCCCGCCGGCCGGACCTCTTGCGCTCGCTGGTGCTGCTGGAGACGTCCACCGACCCCGAGCCCACCGCGAACGTGCCCAAGTACACGGCGCTCAACCTCGTTGCCCGCTACCTGGGGCTTGCGCCCGTCACCGGGGTGGTGATGCGCATCATGTTCGGCACGTCGTTCCTCACCGACCCGGGCCGGGCGGCCGAACGGGCGCTGTGGGCCGCGCGCCTGCGCCAGAACCGCCGTGACATCTGGCGCGCGGTCAACGGCGTCATCCAGCGCAAGAGCGTCGCGGACGAGCTGCCGCGCATCCGCACGCCCACGCTCGTCATCGTGGGCGAGGAGGACCGCGCGACGGTGCCCGCGAAGGCGGAGCGCATCCACTCGCTCATCGCGGGCTCCAAGCTGGTGCGCCTGTCGCGCGGCGGGCACTCGTCCACGGTGGAGGAGCCGGCGCTGGTGAACGCGGAGCTTGCCCCCTTCCTCACCCAGCATGCGTCCACGAACACCGCGCACACCGGGTGACGCACGGTTACCGGAAGGCCCAGGAGGGCTGCTTCAATGCCAGTCGCGAAATGGAATGGCGTCGTGCTCGCGCAGACCGAGCGCTTCGAGACGGTGGAAGGCAACATCTACTTCCCGCCCGACAGCATCCGCCGTGAGCACTTCAAACCCAGCACCACGCACACGACCTGCCCGTGGAAGGGCGAGGCGAGCTACTACACCGTGGAGGTGGACGGGAAGACGAACCCGGACGCCGCCTGGTTCTACCCGGAGCCGAAGTCCGCCGCGGCCAACATCCGGGACCACGTGGCCTTCTGGAAGGGCGTGACGGTGGAGCGGTAGCGGGCTCCGGCGCGAATGGCTCCGGGCGCGCTCGAATGTCCGGGGCCGTACGTGCCGGTGGGGACGGGCTTGTGGGACGCGCGGGGGCGGCGATGCTGGCCGCCTTCTCGATTCCGGTGGAGGTGGCGCGGGTGGCGACGGTGTCCCTGCAGGACGTGCGCAAGGTGTACCGGGGCGGGGTGGCGGCGGTGAAGGGCGTGACGCTGGACATCGCGGACGGCGAGTTCGTGTCGCTGGTGGGCCCATCCGGCTGCGGCAAGTCCACGACGTTGAACCTCATCGCCGGGCTGGAGGAGCTGTCGGGCGGCACGCTGCGCATCGACGGGCAGGTGGTGAACGACCTGTCCCCGCGCGAGCGCGACATCGCGATGGTGTTCCAGAGCTACGCGCTCTACCCGCACCTGGACGTGGCGGGGAACCTGGCGTTCCCGCTGAAGGTGGCGGGGATGGGGCCCGCGGACATCGACGCGAGGGTGCGCGAGGTGTCCGCGATGTTGGGGCTGGAGGCGCTCCTGGCGCGCCGGCCGAAGGAGCTGTCGGGAGGACAGCGGCAGCGCGTGGCGCTGGGACGCGCGCTGGTGCGCAGGCCCAAGGTGTTCCTCTTCGACGAGCCCCTGTCCAACCTGGACGCGGCGCTGCGCACGCAGATGCGCGGGGAGATCAAGAAGCTGCACGAGCAGCTCCAGGCCACGTTCATCTACGTCACGCACGACCAGGCGGAGGCGATGACGCTGTCGGACCGCGTGGTGGTGATGAGCCAGGGCGAGGTGCAGCAGGTGGCCCCGCCGCGCGAACTCTACGACGCGCCGGCGAACCTGTTCGTGGCGGGCTTCTTCGGCTCGCCGCGCATCAACCTGGTGAAGCCGGACACGCTGGGGCTGCCCGCGGAGGACGCGGTGCTGGGCCTGCGGCCGGAGCACCTGCAAGTGGGCCAGGGCCCCCGGCCCGAGGATGCACGCGAGGGCCGCGTGTACCTGGTGGAGCCCATGGGCGCGGAGGTCTGGGTGACGGTGGAGACAGGGGGCGAGCGGCTGGTGGCCAGGGCGCCCGGAGACTTCCGCGCCGCGAGCGGAGCCCCGGTGTGGCTGCGCCATGATGTGCGCTACCTGCGCCGGTTCGATGGGAAGACGGGGCGGGCGCTGTGACGTCGCGTCAGGCGTAGACCTGTTCGCTCTCCACGAGCGGCTCCAGGCGGCGCTGGAGGTCATGGAGCCGGTCGTAGCGGTGGCGCAGGGCCTCCTTGAACTCGCGTTGATCCGCGTGCGCGATCTCATCCAGCAGCGTGCGCAGGGCTGCGTCCAGCGTGTCCTTCAGGACGCGCGACTCCTCGTTCGACAGTTCCAGCAGCATCGTGGGGGTCCTCCAACAGGAACGGTAGGCACCGTCACCCCGAGCACGCGGGGCCGGCTCCCTGCCGTGGAAGGTGCCTGCCCGGGGGCTCCCCGGGCTGCCCGCCACGACGCGCACGGCAGTGGGAGCGACCCCACCTTGGGAGGAGATGCCACGGCGAGGAGCGACACGATGATTCACGCGGGAGAGGTGCGCGAGGGCATGGCGGTGCGCAGCGCTGACGGACGCACGCTGGGCCGGGTGGCCGGCGTGGGCGACACGCATTTCGAGCTGGAGCAGGGCCTCATTCCCATTCCCCGGCGCGACTACCTCATCGAGTACTCCGACGTGGAGGCCGTGAGTGGGGACGAGGTCCTGCTCAAGCCGGCCGACCATTCGCAGCTCACGCTGGAGGTGGATGACGACGGCGGAGCCCTGCCGCCGCGCGACAGCAAGGGCATCGACGCGGAGCCCTTGAACAACCCCGTGGATCCCGTGCGGCACTGACGTCCGAGCGTCGCGGAAGGCCCTCGGACAGCAGGGGCATTCCAACCCGGCGGGCAGGGCAAGGCCCTGGAATCATTGGGTCTTGGCGGGCCTGGCGTGTCAGACCGGCGCGGTAGACGGACCCCTCGGTCAGACGTCCGGGTGGGGTCATGCGACGGTTTTCGACATCTTGCGTCACGGCGCTGTGGTTGGGAGTGATGTTCTCGTGCGGGCCCGTGCCGCGAGCGGACGCGGGAGGCCTGGAGGCGCCCGTCGTCCCGGGCATGTTGTCCACGCCGCGCCGGCTGCTGCCCTACGTGTCGCTGGAGGACGGGCGGGTGCTGGCGGCGGGAGGGCACGACGGGCACCGCACGCTGGGCAGCTGTGAGGTCTTCGACCCGGACACCGGACGCTGGCGGCCCACGGGGGCGCTGCGCACGGCGCGGCGCAACCACGCGGCGGTGCGGCTCGCGGACGGGCGCGTGCTGGTGGTGGGCGGCTCCAACGGCGTGACGGTGGGGGCGCTGGCGAGCGCGGAGCTGTACGCACTGGAGACGGGGACGTGGACGGTGGCTGCGTCGCTGGCCGAGGCGCGCAACGACCCGGCGGCGGTGCTGTTGCCGGACGGGCGCGTGCTGGTGGCGGGCGGCACGGACGTGGACCTGCGGCCGGTGCGTTCGGCGGAGCTGTTCGACCCGGCGACGGGGGTATGGCGGCCGGCGGAGGCCCCGGGCTTCGTGCGGGGAGGCGCGGGGACGGCGGTGGTGCTGCGGTCGGGCCAGGTGCTGTTCGCGAGTGGGTTGCAGGCGGAGCTGTACGACCCGGTGACGGGCCATTGGGAGAAGGCGGGCACGGTGGGAGGCGCGGCGGGCACGCACCGGCTGGGGCACACCGTGACGCTGTTGCCGGACGGGCGCGTGTTGGTGGTGGGCGGCACCACGGAGCGCGCGGCGCGGACGGCGGAGGTGTATGTGCCAGAGCGGAACGCATGGGAGCGGGTGGATCCGCCCGAGCTGCCACGCGAGCACCATGCGGCGCTGGTGACGGCGGAGGGCGCGGTGCTGGTGCTGGGCGGCGAGCACTCCACGCGCGGCACGCTGGCGGCGGCGGAGCGGTTTGATCCGGTGCGAGGCACCTGGGCGCAAGCGCCCACGCTGCATGAGCCGAGAGGCGAAGCGGGCGCGCTGTGGCTGCGCCGGGGCACGGTGCTGGTGGTGGGCGGGGTGAATGAGCTGGGCACGCTGGCCACGAGCGAGGAGTACGTCCCGGCCCCCTGCATGCCCGTGACGTGTGAGTCGCGAGGTCCGGGCTGCGGTGTGACGACGGACGGCTGCGGGGGAACGCTCGACTGCGGACCCTGCGTGGCGGGCGCGCTGCCGGGCGGCGAGCCTGTTCACTGACGGCTCGGGCCAGGGGGGGATGGACAGGTACGGGATGGCACGCGCACGCTGCCGTGAGTCCCATCCACGGAGTGCGTCCATGTCCCCTGGCCCCCCACGGCATACGTCCATCGATGATCCCGTGGCCGACGACTACTGGTCGTTCGAGGACGACCACGGACGTCCGCACGTCTCACGCGTCACGATGGGCAGGCCCGCGCCCATCCCGCAGGACGCGAACGGCGACTGGTACTGCCCCGTGCTCATCGGACATGAGGTCCCGCTGACCGCGAGCCTGGTGGGCGTCGGGCCCGTGGATGCCCTGCTCAACGCCGCGCGCTTCGTCCGAGAGCACTTCCACGAGCTGCGCAAGGTCAGCCCCCGCGCCGCGCCCCCAGGCCTGTCGTGACGCCGCGCATCGGTGCGGCGCCACGCGGGAGCGCGTGACAGACTGCGCGCCCATGCGCTCCTGGAAACACCTGCTCGTCGTCCCGCTCGTCTGTTCCTCCGCCTGCGCCACCGCGCCCGTCACCCCCGCGAAGGTGGATCCCCCGGTCATCGCGGCTCCCGTGGCCATCGCGCCCGCGCCTGTCGCCCCCGCCGCGCCGGAGCGCCCCTTCGGCACCCTGCGCGAACAAGCGGACCGTCAGCAGGCCTGGCTGCGCGAACGCCTGGACACCGCGCTGCCCATGCTGATGCGCAAGTACGGCGTGCAGATGTGGATCATCCCCATGCGCGAACACAACGAAGACCCCGTCTTCAAGGCGCTCGTGTCCCCCACCACCTTCGCCGCGCGCCGCCGCACCATCTACGTCTTCTTCGACCGGGGCGGCGACAAGGGCGTGGAGCGGCTGGCCCTGGGCGGCAGCTCGCAGGGCGGCCTCTATGAAGTCCTCCGCGCGCCGCAGCGCGTGAACAGCGGCGGCGTCCAGCGCACCGCGGAGCTCCTCGGCCCCGAACAGTGGCCCCTCCTCAAGCAGGTGGTGGAGGAGCGCAAGCCCCAGTCCATCGCCATCGACGTGTCCCCCGCCATCGCCTTCGCCGACGGCCTCACCCACGGCGAATACGAAGCCATGGCCCAGGCCCTGGGCCCCACCTGGGTGAAGCGCTTCAAGCCCGCGGGTGGCCTGCCCCTGGACATGCTCGGCTGGCGCAGCGCCGACGAGGTCCGCTTCTTCGAGGACCTCACGAAGCACGCCTGGAACATCATCCAGACCGCCTTCTCCAACGCCGTCATCACCCCCGGCGTCACCACCCCGAAGGACGTGGAGTGGTGGATGCGCCAGCGCCTCGCCGACGAGGGCCTGGACACCTGGTTCCAGCCCGACGTGGACGTGCAGCGCAAGGGCAGCACCGAAGAACAGCTCGGCGACAACCCCGTCATCCAGCGCGGCGACGTGCTCCACTGCGACTTCGGCATCACCGCGCTCCGCCTCAACACCGACACCCAGCACATGGGCTACGTGCTGCGCGAAGGGGAGACGGACGCGCCCGCCGGCCTCAAGGCCGCGCTCAAGGCCTCCAACCGGCTCCAGGACATCGTCATCGGGGAGCTCAAGCCGGGCCTCGCCGGCAACGAGGTGCTCCGCGCCGCGCTCGCGCGCATGAAGGCGGAGGGCATCGACGGCACCGTGTACTCGCACCCCATCGGCCTGAACGGCCACGGCGCCGGCCCCATGATTGGCATGTGGGACCGCCAGGAGGGCGTGCCCGGCAACGGCGAGCACCGCGTGATGCCCCAGTCCTGGTTCTCCATCGAGCTGCAGGCCACCACCCCCGTCCCGGAGTGGAACCAGCAGCCCGTGCGCTCCGGCCAGGAGGAGGACGTGGTGCTGGACGCGCAGGGCGCCGTGCGCTGGGCCTTCCAGCGCCAGACGTCCTTCCACCTGGTGCGCTGAAAGCTTCAGCGCGCGGAAGGCGTCAGCGCGCCGCGCCCGTCAGGGACTTGAGCAGCGCCACCAGGGCCTGCTTCTCCTCGCTGCTCAGGTCCAGCTTCACGATGGTCTCCGTGCGCACGCCCACGAAGCTGCCGTCCGCGTCGCCGCCCTTGTTGTAGAACTCGACGACATCCTCCAGCGACTTCTCCGCGCCGGTGTGCATGTACGGCGCGCTCAGCGCCACGTTGCGCAGGGATGGCGTGCGGAAGGCGCCCACCACTTCCTGCGGCTTGCTCTGCGCCTGCGTGTGCAGGGCGGACAGCCGCGCCGCGTCCGTGCCCGTGGGCGCGTCGCTGAAGACGCCCGCGGCGTTGAACGTCCAGGACAGGAGCGCGTCCACCGCGTCCGCCTGGCCGCGCTTGCCGTTGCCCGCGTCCTTCAGGCCGATGTTGTGGAACTTGTCGTCCGACAGCGCGCGGCCCTTGTGGCACACCACGCACTGGCCCTTGCGCACGAACGTCTTCAGCCCCAGGTACGCCGGGTCCTGCTCCGCCGTGCCCGCCTGCACCGCCTGGAGGAAGCGCCGCACGTCCGCGTCGAAGGGCGCGTCCGTCCGGTTGAGTGTGCGCTGGTACGCGGCCAGCACCTTGCCCACGTTGGCCAGGAGCCGGTCCCCGTCCTGCTCCTCCGCGGGCGCCGTGCCGAACAGCTGCGTGTACGCCGCCGTATAGGCGGGCTCCGCCACCAGCCGCGCGCGCACCACCACCGCGTCCGAGTCCATCTCCACCGGGTTCGTCAGCGGCAGGATGGCCTGCGACCAGAGCCGGTCCGCTCTCCCGTCCCACATGAACCAGCGGTTGTAGCCCGCGTTCAGCAGGCTGGGCGGATTGCGCTCCGTGCGCTGGCCCCCGCAGCCCTCCGCCGTGGCCGTCTCCACCGTGTAGCCCTCGCCGTCGTGGCAGCTGCGGCAGGACACCGTGCCGCAGCGCGACAGCCCCGGATCATCGAACAGCCGGTGCCCCAGCGCCGCCGCGTCCGGGTTGTCGCCCCACTTGTTCGTGGGGTCCACGTCCGGACGCGCACTGGGCGTGTGCAGGGTGTTGAGGGCGTCGAGCTCGTCTTCACTCGGAAAGGGGGCTTCGGATTCGCAACCCGTCCCCAGCAGGGCCAGGGCGAGCACGGCGGTACGCAGACGGAACAGGGACATGGGCCGGTGAAGCTTCGCCCCCTTGTGTTCAGCAATCAATGGTCCCGGCCGAACCCACCCGCCAGGTCTCCCGCTACCCGGAAGACCGGGGACGCCCCATGACATGGCGCGTCCCCAGCCCTTCAGTGCTTCAGTGCTTCAGTGCTTCCGGCTCACCCGCAGGTGAGCTTGTAGCTGACCACCGGCGCCGCGTACTTCGCGATCTTCATCGTCGTGGGCCCCGGCGTCGCGGTGGGCGCCGCGCCGTTGGCGCACTTCAGGCCCGGATCCACCACCAACGCCACCTGCAGGTCCGTCCCGTCCGGAAGGCCGGCCACCGTGAAGCTGCAGCGGTTGTTGCGGCTCTGCTTCACCTCACCCGACCCCAGCGCCGCGGAGTTCCCCTCGGTCACCTTCACGCTCACGGAAGTGCACGGGTTCCCCTGCAGCCCGCTCTCCGGGTACGTGACGCTGCCCGTGACCGTGGCGTTGCCCCCACGCCCTCCAGCCGCCGCACCACTCGACGTCGAGGCGCAAGCAGTGGCGGCAAGGACCAGGGCGGCAACAGCAATTCGCAACATGGATATCCTCAATTCAAGAATGAAAGGGTTTTCACGCCGGCCTGGCTGCCCTCCCGGCAGCCATCGGCGCGCGCCACGTACAATCCCGCCGCGAGTTCATTCCACGAGGGAGTGCGTTCGTGATTGCGTCCGTGCGGGGGATTTTCTGCTCGTCAACATCCGCCCGGTCTTCCTCCCGCCTCTTGAGAATGGGGATTCACGGCAGGTGCTGCAACGCGTCCTTCGCGCGCACCAGCCCGTGGCCGTAGACGGGGTCGCGGCCCACGGTGCCCAGGTCGCGCGCGGAGGCCTGCATCGCCTGGCGGATCTGAAGGGGCGTCAGCTCCGGCCTCGCGCTCCAGAGCAGCGCCGCCACGCCGCTCACGAAGGGCGCGGACATGGAGGTGCCGGAGGAGTGGGTGTAGTCCACCGGGAAGAGGTTCACCCAGGCGTGGCTGCCCATGCGCTGGCGCAGCATGGTGCTCGCGGCCTGGTTGACGCTGACCGCGGGCGCCCAGTGCCCCCGGCGGGGCAGGGCGAGGATGTCCACCTCGCTGCCCGCGGGCCCGTCGTCGGCGCCGAAGATGACCGAGCGCGCGCCCTGCATCATCACGTTGGACATGGCCTGGTCGATGGGCACCATGCCCGGGTGCACGTACGCCACGAAGCCGTCACAGGTGGCGCCCCGGCACGTGTCCAGCGAATCCGCCAGGCCGCAGTCCACCAGCATCCCCGCGGTGTTACCCGTGGGTGAGAACAGCAGCGAGCGCGACATCGGCTGCGTGTCGCTCACGGACATCTGCGAGAAGGCGCCCAGGCCCCGGGGGAAGCTGGACAGCACGTCCACGCCGGGCGCCATCAGGTCCAGCTCCGCCCCCACGCAGGAGAAGCCCGCGCGCCGCTCGTGCGCGTCCACCGCGCCCACCGCGACCACGGACGGATCCGACGCCGGGTACAGCACCGGCCCGCCCTGGTTGCCCGCGGCCGCCACGATCAGCATGCCGTGGTCCAGCGCCGCCTTGAACGCGTCCACCGAGCTGCGCGTGGCCGTGCCTCCGCCCAGCGACATCGACACGATGCGCGCGCCCTGGGACTCGCACCACTCCATCGCGGACAACACCACGCTCATCTGCGTCTGGCCCTGCAGGTCCAGCACGCGCGCGATGAGCAGCGAGGCCCCGGGGGCGACGCCCACCATGCCGCCGGGGTGCGACTTCGGATCCGTGACGCCGCCCTGGCCTGGCCGCGCGGCGATGATGCCCGCCACGTGCGTGCCGTGGCCCATGCCCCACTGGCCCGCCTCGCCCTTGTCGCTCGCGTCGTCGTCCTCGTCCAGGAAGTCGCGGCCCGCCACCACGGCGCCCTGCAGCTCCGGGTGCCCCAGGTCCAGCCCGCTGTCGACGACGCACACCTTCACGCCCGCGCCGGTGGGGGCGCCCACGTCCAGCACGCCGTCCTCGTCCGCGTCCCACACCTCCGGCGCCTGCACCATGCGCAGCGCGTCCGTGTACTCCCCGGTGGGCAGCACGCCCTGGGCCGCCGCCATCACCGGGGCAGGCAGCAGGCCGGGCGTCAGCCCCTGCGCGAACCACGCCTGGTCCTCCTCGATGCTCTCCACCAGCTCGCTCTGCTCCAACTCGCGGCGCTCCTCGGGCGTCACGCGCGCGGCGACCGCGGGGATGTTGCGGTAGACGAAGCTCACCTTCGCGCCCACATCCCGCGCCAGGTCAGCGCCAGCCGCGGTGACGCGCGAGGCCTGTGTGCCGCTCACCTTGCGGAAGCGGATGATGGTCGCCGTGCGGCCGTCGTCCGGCTCCCTCGAGGGCTGGTTCCCATCCAGTCCCTGACCCTGCGTCACCTCGCCCGCGATGACGCCCGGGCAGACCCGCGCCTGTGACTGGGCCTGCCTGGACGACTCCGGCGCACACGCCACCAGCGCCAGCAAACCGACGAATCCCCATCGCATCATGGCCGACTCCTTCCAGAACGACGATCCACGGGAGGCACACTCAGGGAACGCATCCGGCGCCAAAGCGGCAACGTCCGGCGGGGCGCGCGGCCCCGGACGTGCGCGGGTGCACACCGCGGTTGTTGTCAGCAGGAAGCCAGCTTCAGGTTTTCCGTTACCTCCGGGACTTTCCATTTTTGGCGCGAGCGGTGTCCAAGGCTTGGAAAGAAGGCAGGGAAGCGAGGCGCGCGGCTTGATTCCATGGGGGAGTCCGTGTTGCGCTCCCGCGCCGAAGCCATGAGCACCGCACCCTCAGAGTCCCCTCGGTTTTTCGGGCGCTACGAGCTCGTCCACCTCCTGGGCCAGGGCGGCATGGGAGAGGTGTACCTGGCGAAGCTGACCGGGGCGGCGGGCTTCGAGAAGCCCTGCATCGTGAAGACCATCCTGCCGGCGCTGGTGAAGGACCGGCAGTTCCTGGACCGCTTCCATCACGAGGCCAAGGTGCTGGTGCACCTGGTGCACTCGTCCATCGCCCAGGTGTACGACATGGGTGAAGCGGACGGCACCTACTACATGGCGCTGGAGTACGTGGCGGGCGTGGACCTGGGCTACCTGCTGGAGCAGGCGCGGGTGCAGGGGCGGTCGGTGCCGGCGCCGGTGGCGCTCTACATCGGCCAGCGCATGGCGGAGGGGCTGGGGTACGCGCACCGCAAGACGGGCACGGACGGCGATCCCCTGGGCATCGTCCACCGGGACGTGTCCCCGCACAACGTGATGGTGTCGTACGAGGGCGAGGTGAAGGTCATCGACTTCGGCCTCGCGAAGTCCACCGCGCGCAGCAAGTACACGCTGCCGGCCACGGTGATGGGGAAGCTGGGCTACATGTCGCCGGAGCAGGTGCGCGCGGAGCCCCTGGACCACCGCAGCGACATCTACTCCTGCGCGGTGGTGGTGTGGGAGATGCTGGCGGGCCGTGGGCTCGTTCCCCACGGCACCGTGGGTGAGATGATGGCCGCCATGTCGCAGCCGGTGGTCCCGCCCCTGGGCGACCTCCGGCCGGACGTGGAGCCCTCGTTGGAGGCCGTCGTGCGCCGCGCGCTCGCGCCCGTGCCGGCGGACCGCTACGCGCGAGCGGACGACTTCGGCCGCGCGCTCAACGCGGAGCTCTTGCGCACCGGGGCCGCGATGGGCGCCGAAGAGGTGGGCGAGTTCGTGCGCGCCCTCTGCCCGGAGGCCTTCGCCGAGCAGCGCAAGCTGGCCTCCAGCGTCACCGGCGAGCGCCGCACGCCGCCGCCGGCCCCGCGCGGCAACTCCGGCACCGGCCTGTACGGCGCCCCCGGGAGCAGCCCGGATCAGGCCCCTGGCTTCCAGGCCACGGCGCTGCGGCCCGGGAGCGACGCGGGACGGCGGGACACCGGGCGCATTGAACGGGAGGACGCGGCGCGAGGCCCCTCCGGCACGTTCGTGTCCCACGCTTCGGGCTCCGGCGGCGTGGCGCGCGGCCCGGGCTCCGGCGGCGTGGCCCGCAGCGACGAGGCCCCGGACGAGTCCGCGCTGGGCGCCACCGCGGTGCACCGGGTGCCGGACTCGCCGCTTGCGGTGGCATCGGCGTCACAGGCAGTGGAGCCGTCCGAGCGGCGCAGGCCGGTGGCGCGGATCGCCGTGGCCGCGCTGCTGCTGGTGGGCGTCACCGCGGGCCTCACCGCGTATGTGATCCACGCGAACGCGCCCACCGGGACCCCCGCGCCGCTGCCGCCGCCCACCGCGCCGGTGCTGGCCGCGGCCGAACCGCCTCCGGTGGTGGCACCGCCTCCGGTGGTGGCACCGCCTCCGGTGGTGGCACCGCCTCCGGTGGTGGCACCACCTCCTGTGGTGACGCCGCCCACCCACTCGGAGGGCGTGGTGAACAAGGCGCCGGACTCGGAGCCCGTGCCGGTCCCGCCCGAGCCGCCCCCGGTGGTGGTGCCCGACAAGCCGGTGAAGACGGCGTCGGTGTCGAAGGTTCGCAAGCCCCCGCGCTCGGTGACCGTGACCACGCCGGTGGCTGAGATTGAAGAGACGCGCGGCGGCCAGCGCGTGGTGGCCGTGGAGGCCTGGCCCGGCCTCATCGCGGGCACGTCGTTGCAGGTGGTGGGCCCGCCGGTCGCGAGCGGTTCCAACAAGCGTCCCCTGCTGGGGCAGGCCCGCGTGGAGAGCATCCGTCCCAAGCGGGATCAGCTCACCCTGCGCCTGGATGACGAAGCGGACATGGCGAAGGGGTTGCGCTTCGTGGTGCTGCCCGCGCGTGCCGCCGTGCCCGCGGCGCCCGTGCCCACGCCCGTCGCGGAGCCGGTGCGCGAGGAGAAGCCCCCGGAGCCGTCCCCGCTCCTGGGGCTCGCGACGATGGACGGCCTGCTGGGCAGCAACGTCAAGCGCACCCTCACCCTCATCAACAACGACACCCGCGTCTGGACCCGGTGCACCATCGTCCTGGCGAAGCGGCAGCAGGCGTTGATGGCGAAGCTGGAGCCCTACTCGCGGCACGTGGTCCAGGTGCGCGAGCCCTACTTCAAGGTGGAGTCGAGCGCGCCCGGCGTGGGCGACCGCATGGTGCGTGTCACCTGCAAGGAAGGTCAGGGCGACTTCGTGCTGGGCAAGCCGGACTAGCGCCTCCCCCGAGTAGCCCTCCTCGGAGGGCCCTCATCGAGGGGGCCCTACGGGTTGGCGTGCCTCAGGGCGTCAGTCGCGCGGCGGCCACGGGGCACTCGGCGCGCAGCAGCTTCTCCACCTCCGCGTCGCCGCCCTTCGCGTTGCGCACCGCGCGGGACAGGGACGTGCGGCACTGCCACGTCACCTCGCGCGTGCCGTGGCAGCAGTGCCAGCCGGTCAGCGTGGAGTCCAGGTACTGGAGCATCTCCTGGCGCGTGGGCGTGACGATGCTCCACACCGCGCCCGCGAGCACCGCGACTCCCACGAGCTGGGGCAGCAGGCCCCGCACCCAGCCGCGCGCGCCGCCCGGAATCGGCCGCGCGTGTACGCCCAGCCGCGTGTCCAGGGGCCGGCGCTGCAACACGACCTGGAGCAGCAGCTCCACCGGCGCGGTGAGGCCGCGCAGCAGGCCGGTGCCCAGGCCCGGCGCGCGTCCCTCGCCGCGCTCCAGCCGCAGGCCCAGGAAGTGACGGCCCGGGGTGCGGCCCGTCAGCCCGCCCACCGCGGACAGGGCGAACCACGCCACGGCTCCGGCGAGCACGAGCGCGCCCGCGGTGGAGACCTGCTCCGCCGCGCGCACCGCGCCCCATCCCACGAGCGCCGCGCCCGTGAGGTCCAGCAGATCCGCCACCCACAGCCGGCCCTGGTACTGGGCCTCGGTGGGAATCGTCTCCATGGAGAACAGCGTCCCGTCGCTCATCAGCCTCTCTCGTGCGCGAGCATGGGCCGCCCGCGCGGCGGAGGCGCTCCCTTCCCGCGAGCGTCCCGGCCCTGTGCTCCTACTACAGGTCCAGCACCAGCCGCTTGGAACGTGCACGCGAGACGCAGACGAGCATGCGCGCGTCCCCGGCGGGCTCCTGCTGGAAGAAGGTGTCGCGGTGCTCGGGCGTCCCCTCGCAGACGCGGGTGAGGCAGGTGCCGCACGAGCCCGCCTCGCAGTCGCTCTCCACCTTCACCCCGTGCGTGCGCAGCACGTTGAGCACGCTCCTTCCGGCCGGAACGCGGAGCACCTGGCCGGTGCTGCGCAGGGCCACCTCGAACTCCTCCTCCGCCTGCTCGCGGGTGGCGGAGGTGCCCTCGGCGGTGAAGGCCTCGAAGTGGACCTTCTCCCAGGGCCACCGGTGCAGCGTCGCCGCCTCGCGCACGGCCTTCATCAGGCCCGCGGGGCCGCAGCAGTACAGCCGCGTGCCCGGGCCGCGCGTGGCCAGGAGCGCCTTCACGTCCAGGCCCTTCGCGGGATCGCCCCCGTCATGGTGGAGGTGCACGCGGCCGGCGAAGGACGGCGAGGACAACAGCTCCGTGAAGGCGGTCCGGTCCGCGCTGCGCGAGCAGTAGTGCAGCACCCACTCCGCGCCGGTGCGCTCCAGCACGCGCGCCATGGACAGCAGCGGGGTGATGCCGATGCCGCCCGCGATGAGCACGTAGCTGCGCCCGTACAGGAGCGGGAAGTCGTTGAGCGGCTCGCTCACGGTGAGCACGTCGCCCACGCGCACGTGGTCGTGCATCGCCCGCGAACCGCCGCGCCCGTTCGCGTCGCGCTGCACGGCGATGACGTAGCGGTGCGTCTCCCGTGGGTCGTTGCAGAGCGAGTACTGGCGCAGGCCGTCCAACGTCGGCACCCGCACGTCCAGGTGGGCGCCGGCCTCGAAGGCGGGAAGGGCGCCGCCGTCCTCGGCGACCAGCTCGTAGGACCGGATGCCTTCGGCTTCAGGGGTGATGCGAGCCACCCTCACGCGCAGCGTCTTCGTCGTCACGGTGTGCCCCCTGTGTCCCTTCCCGCCGCCCGCGCGAGGTCGTCCTGGCGTCGGATGTCGGGCACGGTGGGGACGGCCGGTGAGCCGGGGGAGTGGCGTCTGGTCGTGTCCGCCTGCGGCCTTCCGGACAGTGGGTGCTGCCCGCCTGTCTGCCCTCCGTGCTGCCATGGAGGGCGGGGAGGCGTGGGTG
>NZ_RAWA01000359.1 GCF_003611675.1 Corallococcus sp. CA053C | reverse complement strand
GGCGGAGGAACGCGGCATAGGTCGCGTGCATGTGGCCGCCAACGGCCGTCGGGGTGCGCAGGTTGTGGGAGCCCCTTACCGGAGGTGTGCCCATGGCCCAGGCCCACGAAACCGAAGACGAGAAGCAAGCGCGACACCAGCGTCGCCACGACGCCCACCTGCACGCGACCTATGCCGCGTTCCTCCGCCACCTCACGGAGGTGAGCGGCCTGCCCCCAGGCCTCGCCGAGTGCGCCGCCGTGTCGGTGCTGGGCGCCCTGGAGCGCCGCATCCTCCCGGAAGGCGCGCGCAACCTGGAGGCCCAGCTGCCGCGCCTGCTGGTGGCGTTCCTGCCGCCCCCGGAGGAGCGCCCGGTGCGGCTCCAGCGTTTTGGCCGGCAGGAGCTGGTGGAGTCCGTGGCGGAGGACCTGGAGATGCCCGTGGAGCGCGCGGAGCTGGTGGTGCGCGCGGTGCTGCGCGCGTTCCAGGATCAGATCACCGAAGGCGAAGCGGACAAGGTCGCCAGCAACCTGCCCGCGGACCTGCAGGCCCTCTGGCGCCTCACGCAATAGGCGCCAGGGGCGGGACGGGCCCGCTACTCCGAAGTGGGCCCGTTCCCCGAGCCGTCGCCGGAGGCGAACACGGGCGTGCCGCCGGGGAAGCTGGGGTCGTGCGGGAGGCTGCCGCGCGGGCTGCGCAGGTACACGAACGGCGTGGCGAACAGGAAGTTGCTCACGCGCGACGTGTAGATGTCCGCGTACCGCTCCACCTGCCGCGCCAGGTGGCTCTTGTCATTGCCGGCGCGGGTGAGGAGGCCCCAGTGGGGGTTGGACATCTCGCTGGCGGCGCGGGCCATGGGACCGATTTCGGCGTCCAGCGCCTCCAGCTCCGTGCGCAGCTCGGTGAGGCGCGTGACGAGCTCGCCCTCGGCCTTGTCGGTGCGCGGCCCGTAGTGGTAGCGGCGCCGCTGCAATTCCAGACGCACCTGGCAGCTCTCGTCCTCCAGGCGCTCCTTGTGGAGCATGCGCTCGCCGATGCGCAGCTCCGTGGCGCGGAAGCTGGCGATGGCGCGCACCTCGTCCTCCAGCTCGCGCAGGATGAGCGCGGTGCGCCAGCGCAGCACGTTCTTGGTGACGTGCACGTCGCCGAACATGTGGTCGCCCACGTAGAGGATTTCATCGCCGGACAGGCCCAGGTGCCGCTCCAGCTCCAGTGCGCTGCCAGCGAAGTAGGGCGTGTTGCGGCTCAGCGGCCCGGAGTGCGGCCGGAGCAGCGCCTCGCCGTTCACCTCCACGACCTCGAAGAGGGTGGAGCGGGTGGTGAAGAACTCCGGCTTGCGCGCGCTGACGATGACGACGTCGAAGAGCTGGCGCCAGGTCATGCCGTCGGGCAGGTGCTTGTCGAAGGCGAAGTGCATCATGGGTTCGGTGTAGGCCCACTCGCTGTTGGTGATGAGCAGCAGCTTCTTGCCGGCGTTCTTCTGATCCAACAGCGCGAGCGGCGTCTCCGGATCATCGATGACGTAGCGCTCCGGGTCCGCGATGATCTCCGCCTTGAGGCGCCCCTGCATGTGCGTGGCGTCCAGGTTCTTGCGCACGTGCTCGTAGAGGTCCACGTAGCCCATGGGGCCGGGCAACTGGCCCGCGTCCAGGCGGTCCACCAGCTGCGCGTAGATGCAGGCCTCGGAGAGGGAGAAGAGCGTGTTGAGGAACACCCAGCGGCGGTCCGCCAGGTCCACGATGGTGCGGGCGTAGGCCTCGCGCTGCGCGTCGAACTCCATGGGCTTGCTGCCGTGCAGGGCCTTCTTCACGAAGCCGAAGCGGTTGGCCTTGAGCAGGTTGCCCTTGGCGGTGTCGATGATGAGGCCGCGGATGGCGAGCATCGGGTCGAACGTCAGGTCGCTGACGGGCCACCCCTGCTCGACCAGCCGGTCGCGGATGTACTCGTAGGCGCGGCGCTCCCACGCTTCCACGCGGTAGTGGATGAGCGTGTAGTCCATGTCGTAGCCCACGGCCTTGATGGCGCGCATGTTGAGGGTGCGGTTGCAGAACAGGCCACGCTCGGGCGGGGGACCGGGGAGATGAGGACGCATGGGAAGCAGGCTTGCCAAGCCCTGCGAGCAAAGTCGAGCGGCCCGTGCATTCCCGGCGGTTTACGGGCAGGCCGTGAGTCGTCCAGGTGTCGGAAAGATGGGATACGGATGACAGACGCGCGCCTTCGAGGACCGGGAGCGCGCGACCGGAGGGCAATCGCATGGTGGCAATGAAGCGAAGGTGGAGCGGGGCGGTGGCGGCGGTGGTGCTGCTGATGGCGGGCGTGGCGGTCGCGGAGGAGTGGGAGACGGTGGCGACGGAGCCCTACGTGGTGAAGGTGCGCGCGCGCCCGGGCAGCAAGGTCAAGGACATCTGGGCGGAAGGGGAGATGAAGGCGAGCGCGGCGCAGGCGCAGGCGGCGCTGGAGGACGCGGAGTCCTACCGGCTGTGGATGCCGTACGTGAAGGAGTCGCGGGTGGTGAAGCCGACGGAGGACGGCGGGCGGCTGACGTACACGCGGTTGGATCTGCCGGTGGTGTCCTCGCGCGACTACATCTCGCACGTGGTGACGGAGTCGAAGGTCGCGCCGGATGGCACGGGCGCGTACGTGCAGCGCTGGAAGGCGGAGCCGGACGCATTCCCGGCGCGCCGCGACGTGGTGCGCCTGCGGACGAACGAGGGCAGCTGGAAGGTGGAGTCGAAGGGGGAGGGGAAGTCCTGGGTCGTGTACAAGTTCACGGTGGATCCCGCGGGCTCCATCCCGGGGTTCCTGGCCAGCGTGGGCCAGAAGGACGCGGTGTTGGACACGCTGCGCGCGGTGGAGAAGCGCGCGAAGTCGCTCACCGTCACGCCTCCGGCGAAGTAGGCGCTGGGGGGGATGGAGGCGGGCGGGCCGGGTGTTCCCTCCGGACGCCATGGCTGACAACTCCAAGATTGAATGGACGGATGCGACGTGGAACCCGGTGCGCGGCTGCGTGAAGCTGAGCCCGGGCTGCAAGCACTGCTACGCGGAGACCTTCGCGGAGCGGTTCCGCGGCGTGCCGGGGCATCCGTACACGCAGGGCTTCGACCTCAAGTTGATCCCCGGCAAGCTCGCCGAGCCGCTGCGCTGGAAGGCCTCCAAGCGCGTGTTCGTGAACTCGATGAGCGACCTGTTCCTGGACGGGGTGCCGGAGGCGTACATCGAGACGGTGGCGCGGGTGATGGCGCTGGCGGACTGGCAAACGTTCCAGGTGCTGACGAAGCGCTCGGAGCGGATGCAGCGGCTCTTGTCCACGCGCCTCGCGTTCGCGGCGAGGCTGCCGAACGTGTGGTGGGGCGTGAGCGTGGAGGACCGGCGCTATGGCCTGCCACGCGTGGATCACCTGCGAGCGGCGCCCGCGCGAACGCGGTTCCTGTCGGTGGAGCCGCTGCTGGAGGACCTGGGCCGGGTGGACTTCACGGGCGTGGACGGCGTGATTGTCGGTGGCGAGAGCGGCGCGAAGGCGAGGCCGTTGGACCCTGCGTGGGTGCGTTCGTTGCGCGAGCAGTGTGACGCGGCGGGCGTGGCCTTCTTCTTCAAGCAGTGGGGCGGCGTGCGCAAGGCGACGACGGGGCGGGTGCTGGACGGCCGCACGTATGACGCGCTCCCGCGAAGCACGGTGGCGCCGGTGCCCGATGAGGCCCGACGTCTGCGCCTCCTGGAGGAGGCCGAAGCGCTGGCGGCCCCGTGGCTGGCGCCGCCCGCGTTGGCGATGGGGGCGTGAGCCCGCGGTTCAGCGCGCCGTGCCGCGCCGGCCCTTCTTCAGGTAGTCGACGAGCGCCTTCAGCTTGGGCGCAAGGTGCGTCCGGCTCGGGTAGTAGAGGAAGAAGCCCGGGAGGGTGGGGCAGTGCGGTTCCAGCACGCGCACGAGCTGCTTCTCCGCCACCCGCTTCCGCACGCGGTTCTCCGGGACGAAGGCGAGCCCCAGCCCGGACACCGCGGCGTCCACCATGAAGTCCACGTCGTCCAGGCACACGCGCCCTTCGACCGCGACCTCGATCCGCCTTCCCTTGTCCAGGAGCTCCCAGCGGTGGAGGCTCCCAGTCGTCCGGCTGCGGTAGTTGATGCACTGATGCTCGCGCAGGTCGCGCGGGTGTCTGGGCTTGCCGCGCGTCGCGAAGTACGACGGGGAACCCACCACGGTCATGGCGATGTCGTCGCTCACCTGCACGGCGATCATCTCGCGCTCCATCAGCTCGCCAATGCGGAGGCCCGCGTCGAAGCCCTGCTTGACGATGTCGATGAGCGCGTCGTCCACCTGGATGTCCACCCGGATGTCTGGATGGGCCGCGAGGAACCCCGCCAGGCGGGGCGCGAGCGCCTCCTGGTAGCCGTAGCGCGGCACGGTCAGACGCAGGGTGCCCGCGGGGCGGTCGCGCAGCTCGCCCAGCGACTCGAACGCTTCGTGCACGTCCTTCATCGCGGGCTGGAGCCGCGCGAGGAAGTGCGCGCCCGCCTCGGTGAGCCCGACGCTGCGCGTGGTGCGCTGGAGGAGCCGCACGCCTACGCGTTCTTCAAGGACCCGAAGGGACTGGCTCACCGCCGAGGGGGTGACCCCCAGTTGCGTCGCCGCGGCGGTGAAGCTGCGTTTCTCCGCCACCGCGAGCAGCGCTGTGATGCCTGAGAGGTCGTCGCGCATTCTTTAGCGTAGCTACAAAGCGCATGCAGATACGACGCATTTCGGAGCGGAGTGCTCGGCCGTAGCTTGTGGGTCATGGAGGCAGTCATGAACGCACAGGGCAGGGTCTGGTTCGTCACGGGGTCGTCGTCGGGGTTCGGTCGCAGCATCGTGGAGGAGGCGCTCGCGCGGGGTGAGCGCGTCGTCGCGACGGCAAGGGATCCCCGGTCACTGGAGGACCTGGTGGCACGCGCCCCGGACCGCGTCCTCGCGGTCCGGCTGGATGTCACGAAGGCGGATGAGGTCCGGAGCGCGGTCGCGGCGGCGACGGAGCGCTTCGGCGGCATCGACGTGCTGGTGAACAACGCGGGCTACACCCTGCTCGGCGCCGTGGAGGAGACGAGCGACGAGGAGCTGCGGGCCGCGTTCGAGCCGCTGTTCTTCGGCGCGGTGGCGGTGACGCGGGCCGTGCTCCCTCAGATGCGCGAGCGTCGCTCCGGCACCCTCGTGCAGCTCACGAGCGTGGCGGGCATCACCACGCACCCGGGCACGGGCGCGTACAGCGCGGCGAAGCATGCGCTGGAGGCGCTGTCCGAGTCGCTCGCGAAGGAGGTCGGGCCGTTCGGCGTGAAGGTGCTGATTGTCGAGCCGGGCATGTTCCGCACGAAGCTGCTCGGCGCGTCGTACCGGGAGCTGCCGGCGATGGCGGAGTACGCCCCGACGGTTGGCCTGACGCGCACGTTCGCGACGCAGTCGAATGGCACGCAGCCCGGCGACCCCGACAAGGCCGCGCGCGCCATCGTGGACGCGGTCCTGGCGGGAGTGCCGACGTTGCGCCTCCCACTGGGAGTGGATGCACCCGACGCGATCCGCGAGAAGTTCGCGCAGGTGCTGTCGGACGTGGAGCGCACGGAGCAGATCGCGCGCGCCACGGCGTTCTGATCCCAGCCGCGGACTGGCAGGAACAAATGGGGGCTACCAGCGCCAGCCACCCCGACCGAGCACTTGCGCCAAGGAGTCCGAAGATTTTTTGCATGACTCTCCGGCTCACGGGCTCTATCGGCTTGGGGGAGGGCAATTTGGAGGCCTTTCGCAAGGCGCCCACCCGCCAGCGCCGGCATGGGTTTCGGGTCTGACTGGTCAGGTCCCACTCGGGGGAGCCTGGGGCCTGCCAGTCAGGCCCGAGATACCGAAGCGGAGCGGTACCAGGAGCCAACATGCGGGAGGTTCGTGGGTGGGTGGTGGTGGCCGTGCTGTGGTGCTCGGCAGGTGCGGCGGTTGCAGCGGAGACCCGGACACGCGGCTGCGGGAGACACAGGGGCAGGTCGTGGCGCCGCAATGACTCACGCCCTGTCTCCATTCCCGCTTGGGACTGGCGCTCACTTCCCGAGTCTGCTCAGGAACGCATCCACGAAGCCGACTACATCGGCCTGGATGGCATCGTCAGGCCCGCCCGTGAGGAAGTGCGCGACCCGCCTCGGGCCGATGGCGTCAGGGATCCGGAAGTCCTGGCGTAGGACCGCGAGCGCCTGGAGGCAGTGCTCATCCTGCAAGAGCGGCTGGATCCGCCGGACGACGTCATCCACTCCCTGTCCGAAGTACTTGAGGACGTAGAACAGGTCGTAGGCATCCTTGGTCGTCCCCCGGTATTTGAACGCCAGGGCCTTCAGTATGATGAAGGCGCCTGCGCCGCAGACCCAGAGGCCACGCCGGGCCTGTTCCCCCCGGATGGTGACGCCCTCCAACTCCACGTGAATGCGATCCGTGAACGCCAGATGAAGCCCGGGGATGATGATGGCCGCGAAGTCCGGCTCGAGGTTTCGCAACTTGCCAGGCTGGTCCTGGGGAAGCGTCGGCTGAATCAGGAAGTCCAAGGTCATTCGGCCGCCAAGGCCCTCCACCTTCCACGTCTGACGTGAAGGCCGTCCCTTCTCGTTCAGGGCCTGCGAGAACCCCGCCCCCCTCAGGCGCTCGGCGATTCTCTGGTAGCGCTCCTCGTCGAGCACCGCGATATGCAGGCCCAGATCCAGGTCCATGGTGCCGACGTGCGTTTCGAAAGCATCCTCCGCGCTACCGGGCCGGATGAGCAGTGAGGGAACGAGCCCCCCAACGACGATGATGTCTTCAAGGAAGTCGCCCAGGATGGTCGCGACATAGAGACACGTGGCTCGGGCAAGCTCGGCCTGCTCGGGGGGATAGCCCTGACGCGTTTGAGGCTTCTCAGCCATGGAGGCTCCAGGCGAGCTGCGTGCGACGGAGCTCATCCGCCGCCTCTTCCGCCCGCTCGGGCATGGCGAGGAGGTCGAGGTAGGTCTGCACGGCGCTGACGCAGCGGACGCCGGCGATGTCGATTGCACCATCGAAGACACCCGGATCATCGGGCACGACCAGCCAGACATTCGCCCCCCGCTCCTCTGGCCGGAAATGCAGTGTCTCCAGCTTGGGGCGCTTTTCGACGTAGATCGTGACGGTCCGGAACCCCGCGAACCGGGCCTGCATCCACGCGGACGCAGGCCCCGTGGCGGCGTGAGTGATCGAACCTTCGCGCAACGCTTCCGAGAGCGAGCCCAGCAGCGCCTGAGGACTGCGCGCTGGGATGTGGCCGCGAATGATGTGATGGCGGTCGAACGCGTAGGCCTCGCGCCAGGCCTCCAGGAGCAACCCGGGGTTCCTGACGCGGACAGCTCCCTGCTCCCGAGAGATGAATCCCTGGGTCTCAAGCTGACCGACGATACGGCTGACGAACCCCTCCCCAAGCCCTGTCTCGTGGGCGAGTTCACGCTGACGGAAGGTCTGGGTGGGTTCGAGCAACAGCTGCCGCGTCACCCGGGCACTCTTCGGCGCGAAGACATTTCCAGGGCGGCCTCGCTTGGGCTCGGGGTTGGGCTTGCCCTCGATGCGGATGTGGAGCCCCGGCCCCCGCAGCGAGGCGTTCCCCGCGAGGTCGATCCAGGACACGGAGCGTAAGCGGCAGAACTCCTTGCCGACCTCGCCCATGAAGGGGACCGCGATGACGGAAACGATGGGCTTTTGCCCGATAAACACGCGCGCCCGTTTCAGTTGCTCATGGGCTCCTTCGAGGCTCCGGAGGGTCGCGGACTGTTTGCACTCCACTACGAACACGTGCTCGTTGCTCTGGGCGACGAGGTCTACCTCTGCGACAGGAGCGCCCACGTTGGAGAGCGGCTGCTCCAGCACCTTGCCCAGGGCGGTGAAGGCCTCGCTTTCGAAGTCCTTGGTCATCGTCTACTTCACTAAATACCCGATCTTTACTGACCGGTAAAGTATGGGCGTTAAGTAAAGTATCGATCCATCTATTTAGAATTATTGATGTTTTTCGCCGGTCATGGGCCTAGGCGGGCGGAAACCTGACCCCGGGCAGGACGAGGAGTCGCCTGCCCTCCGCGTCCTGGAGCTCCAACGTGTAGACGCTGCGGGCTTCCGCCACCTTTGCCGTTGCTTCCACGATGATCCGTGCCTTTTCGGATTCTGATTTCGGATCAATCTGGAGCACCTGCACGACCGTCAGGGTTTGAAGACCCGGGGCGCTCAGAATTGCCCGAAAGGGTCTGCCTGACAGCGACACCTCTTCGGCAAGTTCGATGAGCACTGCGACACGCTGAAAAGAGCGAAAGCTCCTGACCTGAAGAAGCCCGGGTTCAATGGCTGGGAATGACGGAGCAGGAACCAAGAGCTGCAGAGCCTGGACCCCCCGCTGATCCAGCAGTCTTTCGGCCAGCAACGTGGAGATGCCCACCAGGAGGGGACACGTCGGTTGTGGCTCAGGAGCGGCGGCCTCCGCGGTCGCAAGAAGCGGAAGGAGGAACAGGAGCATGGGCCTTCCGACTACTCGTCGTAGCGAAGGATGCTCCGAAGGGAGATCTGGTTGAAGAGGATCGCCGTGTCTTCATCACCACCCTTGAGGCGAGGGAGCCCTGTCTGGCGATCTTCCAGCGTCACAAGTTCCACACAGATGGGATGGGTTTCGCCAGTCTTCTTGAGTCGGATCTGGGTGAAGCGTCCATAGACACGCTTGGAGCCGACATAGACAGTTCCCGTCATCTTGGCGCCAGCCGCCACACGCCCCCAACTCTCGGTGGTGTAGACGGTGGCCCGTCCCTCCCGAACGGTCACATTCCCGTTCCCTGTCTTGTGGTCGAACTCGCCGCCCCACTGGAGCTGGGCGATGCCCAGTTCCTCCATGGCGTCGATGGCCTCCTTCGGGCAGTCCTCGGAGGGAGGCTGAGGTCGATCCACCAGGGGCGCACCGGTGACGCAAGCCAATCCCATACACGCGGCGAGCGCGGCGGGCTTGAGTGAACGGGCTGACTTCGGGGACGGAGCGGGCGGCTTGGGAGTCACGGTGGCGTGTACCTCGGGAGGCGGGGCAGCGACAGGAACACTGTGCTGTGGCTCCGGGACGATCGCCAGTTTATGACCCGTGGAGGTGGAAGCCTGCGCCTCGACCCTGGTGGTTGTATGGGCCAGGACTCCCCAGGTCCCAGCTCCCACCAACACAATCCCCAGACACGCCGTCAGACCGAGCACATGGATCCGGCTCGGAGCGCGCGACGCCGGAGGCGGTGCCATGGGTTCCGTCACCGACACGGGATAGGGCTGCGACGGCCACGCAGGGCGCTGGATCCGGTCCGAGGCCTCCTCGAAGAGCCGCGCCTCGAACGCGTCACCGCCGGACAGCAGCGCCTCCATCAGCTCCGCATGCGCCTCCACACCCGTGCGCGGCCTGCGCTCCGGCGACTTCTCCAGGAGCCGCAGGATGGCCCTGGCGAACGGCTCCGGGACCTGGGGGTTGATGGCCCGGGGTGACGGCGGTGGCCGCCGGGTGATGAGCACCGTAAGCAGGTCCGGCGCCAGCTCGGGGGAGAACGGATGGTGCCCGGTGGCCGCGCGATACAGGCACACGCCCAGCGCGTACAGGTCATCCGCTTCGGTGGACGGATAGCGCAGCTCCGGCTGCCTCCAGTGGAGTTGCTGGAAGCGGATGGCCTCCGGGCTGCGCAGGTGCAGCGTCCCCGGGGGCAGGGTGGTGGTCGTCAGCGTCGTGGCCCCCGTCTGGTCCCCGGCGCCGAAGTCGATGAGCATCGGCACGTGGCCCGGCTCGCGGATGAGGATGTGCTCCGGCTTCAGGTCCCGGTGCAGCACGCCCCGCGCATGCAGCACGTCGAGCGTCATCGCCACCGAACCGCCCACCATCGCGAGCTGCCGGAACGTGGGGTTGAAGTTCTCCGCCCAGGTGTGGAGCGCCCTCCCGTCGATGAAGTCCATGACGAAGTAGGGCAGCCCCTCCACGGGGTCCGGCCAGCGCCCGGTGGCGTGGACGCGGACGACGTGGGGATGCCACGCCCGGTCCAGCAGCAGCGCCATCTCCCGCAGCGCCCGCGCCGGGTCCGGGTGCAACGAGAGCTTGAGCGCGAAGCTCCGGCCCGGCGCCTCCAGCGGCTCCACCCGGTAGACGGCGCCGTACCC
>NZ_RAWA01000358.1 GCF_003611675.1 Corallococcus sp. CA053C | reverse complement strand
CCCCGACGCCTCCACACCCGAGGCCTCCGTGCCGGACGCTGGCACCCCCACCACCGCGTCTCCGTGGCAGCAGGCCCGCGTGGGCGACCGCGTGGAGTACGCCTTCTCCGCGAACCGCGGCCGCCCGGGCGGACAGCGCTCCGCCGCCCCCGAGCGCGACACCGCCGTCGCCGGCCACGTCGTCCTGGAGGTCGTCGCCGTCCAGGCTCCGTGGGCCTGGCTCACCGTCACCTTCACCGATGATCAGGGCAAGCCCCTGGCCCACCCGCGCCTCTCCCAGAGCCGCGTGCTGCCCATGCGCCTGGAGGAGACACAGCCGTGGAAGGCCGAACACCGCGGCCAGCGCTCCGCCGAACAGACCACCGCCGCCGGCCGCACCTGGGACGCGCAGCGCTACCTGCACGACAGCCGCCCCAGCGATGGCCCCCTGCAGAACCGCCTCTATGCCTCGGAGCCCGGGCCGCTGTACCTCACCCACGGCCTGCTCGACGCCAGCACCACCCTCTCCGGCTTCGGCGCCAGCGGCAGCCAGCAGCTCACGCTCGTGTCCTTCCGCCAGGGCACCGACGCCGCGGGCACCGTCCCCGTCCTGGATAAGCCCTGGGGCCCGGGCACCTGGTACGACGTGCGCCAGGACATCTCCGGCACGTCCTCCGTGCGCCGCGTCTGCCTGGGCGCCGAGCGCGGCTTCCTCCTGCGCAAGGAGCTGACCGGCCCCTCCGGCGGCGCCCCGTGCGCGGACTTCCAGGAGGCGGACGCCACGCCGCTGGAAGAGGCCCTGCTCATGGCCGTCAGCGAAGCCGTCAGCGTGCCGCAGCAGTGGCCGCCCGTTCCCGCCGCGCCGTCGCGCCGCGAGACCTTCACCGTGGCCCAGCACCCCGTCCCCGCGCTCGTCTTCGAGACGCCGCTGGGCGAGGGCACCGAACGCCGCGTCCAGGTGGCCACCTACGCCGCCGAACCGTGGGGCGCCGCGCTCAGCGGGCTCGCGGAAGAGGCCCGCTTCGCCACGCTGTCGGACACCATCTACCGCGCTCCCCCCAAGGGCAAGCGCGTGGCCGAGGACGGCTCCGCGCTCACCGGCTGGGGCCCGTGGGTGAAGGACGGCGGGAAGTAGCCTCGGCCGGAGCTTCGGCCGGAGCCTCTGCCGGAGCCTCTGGGCGCGTCAGTCACACGTGCGGCGCTCGGGCTTGTCCTTGCGGCACTGGTCGACGGGCGGGAGCGCTTCACGCGCCTCGTCCGCGACCTCCACGCCCTGGCGCGCGCACTCCTTCGCCGCCAGCGTGCCCCGGATGTCGAACAGGCCCAGCACCTCCGTGCACCGCTTCTGGAGCGCCTCCACCCCGGCCACGAAGAGCGGCTGCATCACCTCCGGCGTGAACGAGTAGCCGCTCGCCGTCGCCAGCCCCGTCTCCGGCTTGAACATCCACGTGCTGCGCCAGCTGGACGCCACCTGGTCGAAGCGCGCCGAGCCCATCCACACCGCCTGCCCCGCCTCCGGCGCCACCAGCCCCGGCGCCTGGAAGCCCGGGCCCTTGCGGCGGCAGAAGTCCTCGCCCGAACCCCGGGCCATGCAGACGTTGTACTCGCCCAACCGGCGCGCCACCGCGAGCAGCTCCGCCTGCTGCACCTCGCCCACGCGCGGCTGCGCCACGAACAGGTCGATGGTGCGCATCAGCACGTTCATCGCGTTCTTCGGATCCATCGCCGGCGACGGGTTCACCCCACCCGTCGAAATCACCAGCACCCGCTCCGCTCCGCGCTGCACCGCCTGGAGCAGCGGCAGCCCCGAGCGCACCCCGCCGTCGTAGTACGTCCCCGTCCGCTTCCCGCTGGCCGACGGCAGCGAGCCCACCGGCTCCGACAACACCGGCTCCACGATGGACGCCACGATGGCCCGCGTCATCCCGCGCTTGCGCTCCGCGTCCGTCACGCCCGCCTTGAAGTCCGCCGGATCCTGGTCGCTCACACCGAACACGTCCCCCGTCTGGAAGTCCACCGACACCGACACCAGCTCCGTGCCGTTGTGGAACATCCCCGGCTGGATGACCTGATCCAGCTTCGTGTACACGCCGTCGAACCGGACCAGCCCCCGCGTGTCGTCCGCCAGGTTCCACAGCCACGTGGAGTTCACGCAGTACAGGTCCGACTCCACCGTGCACGTGTAGTTGCCCATCAGCAGCTGGCGCGCCCGCGCCTCCTGCCCCGGCGTGTGGAACAGGTCCACCAACGTGCTGATGAGCGCGCCCGTGCTCGTGCCCGCCGCCAGGTCGATGCGCGCGTCCCCGCACCCCTCCGGCGCGGGCTTGCCCCGGCACTGCTCCAGGATGCCCAGCAGCCGCCAGATGGCCCCCGCGCTGAACGCGCCGTTGGCCCCGCCGCCGCTCAGCACCACCGCGTTGGTGGGCCGCCGCAGGTCCCGGCGCCACGTGCGCGCCCGCACGTAGCCGGCCGCGGACGTCGCGCCCTGCTGAATGCCCTGCGCCAGCAGCTCGCGCGTCAGCGGCACCTCCAGCGACTGCTGCAATGCCGCCAGCGACGGCCCCAGGCTCATCGCATTCGAGAGGAAGCGCTCCGCGTCCACCTCCACCTCGGACGGCGTCGCCACGGAGAGCGACTGCGTGGGCACCGGCACGTTCCACGCGGGCAGCTTCACCACCCGGTCGATGAAGCCCGTGCGCGCGTCGTTCTCGTAGCAGGCCGCCATGTCCGCGCCCGCGCGCTGGTTGAGACACGCCGTCATCTCCAGCACCACGTCCGGCGCCGCGCCCAGCGCCTCCATCCACGCGCCCACCCGTTCGGAGTCCACGTACGCGTCCATCAGCTGCGCGCGCGTGAGCCCCGCCACCCGCTCCACCGCCGGCACCCGGGGCGGCGCGTCCTTGGGCTGCTCCGCGGGGTCCGGTGAGTTGAGCGCGTCCAGCAGCACGTCCGTGCGGAGGAAGCTGCAACCGCTCGTCGTGCAGAGGAAGACCATCAGCAGGGACCTGACGTGACGGCGCATGGGACGCCTCCTTGGGAGCGGGACCACCTCCTGCTTAGCCGAAGCACCTGCGGGGAGGCCACGGCCCGGAGTGCCGGACATCCGCAATTCCGCAAAAAGCCGCTCGTCGCGACGCGGCACGGTGCGGTTAGCATGCGCGCCCCCCGGGAGGACTGAGGCCACATGGTTGAGTATGACCCGCATCGTTGGTGGAGCTACTTCCACTACCTGCGCGGTTCGATGGTGAAGGAGATCGTCGGCCGTGTGTTGTTGTGCGTCGTCTGGGCCGCGGGCGTGGTGGCCTTCTCGCGCCACGTGGGCCACGTGGGCGTCGCCCCCACGGTGCACACGCTGGCGGGCATCAGCTTGAGCCTGCTGCTCGTGTTCCGCACCAACGCCTCCTATGACCGCTTCTGGGAGGGCCGCAAGCTGTGGGGCGGCATCGTCAACGAGACGCGCAACCTGGCGCGTGCGTCAGAGGTGTTCCTGGGCAGGAGCGCCCTGTTCGCCCCGCTGGTGCGCTGGACCGCGGTGTTCCCCTTCGCGGCCTCCGCCTGGCTGCGCGGACAACGGCAGCTGGGCCCCAAGGCCGGGGACCTGCCTCCGGACGACGTGCAGGCGGTGCTCCAGGCGCAGCACGTGCCCCTGATGGTGGCGCGGCGGATGACGGCGGTGCTCGACGAGGGGCGGCGCGCGGGGCTGTATCCGGAGTACGTCCAGATGCAGCTCGACCAGAACGTGCAGCTGCTCATCGACTACCTGGGGGGTTGTGAGCGCATCCACCGCACGCCCATGCCTTTCGCATACATGGTGCACCTGCGCCGCGCGCTCATCCTCTACTGCTTCACCCTGCCCTTCGCGCTGGTGGACACCTTCGGCTGGGTGACAGTCCCCGCGACCTTCGTCGTGGCGTATGTCTTCTTTGGGATTGAAGAGATTGGCGTCGAGATTGAAGACCCCTTCGGCACGGACGACAACGACCTGCCGCTCGACGCCATCTGCGAGAACATCCAGAACAACCTGCTGGCCTTCCTGCCGGCGCCCCGCATGAACGACCAGGGCCCGCCCGCCCCCTGACGCCCCGTGTTCGAGGCGCGCTTCGTGGAGGCGGGCACGGTGTAGCCGCCTTGCGTCCCGGGCTCTCGCATGGGAGCCCGGGGCGGAGGCGTCACGGACTACTCGGCGACGGAGACCTTGACCTCGATGTTGCCGCGCGTGGCGTTGGAGTACGGGCACACCTGGTGGGCCGCCTCCATCAGCTTCTGCGCCTCTTCGCGGGGCACGCCGGGCAGGATGCCCTGGAGCTCCACCGCGAGGCCGAAGCCGCCCTCGGGCGTCTTGCCGATGGTGACGGTGGCCTTCACGCCCGCCTTCTCGTCCAGCTTCTTGCCGGCCTTGCCCGCCACGAGGCGCAGCGCGCTCTCGAAGCAGGAGGAGAAGCCCGCGGCGAAGAGCTGCTCGGGGTTGGTGGCCGTCGTCTTGCCGGAGCCGCCCAGCGACTTGGGCATCGCCAGCTCCAGGTTGTCCAGCGGGCTCTCGTTGAGCGTCAGCCGGCCGTTGCGGCCGCCGTGCGTGGTGGCGGTGGTGGAGTAGAGCTTCTCGGCGAGGGTGACCTGGGCCATGGGGTGCTCCTTCTAGGGACTGCGTTGGGTTTCGGGGACTACTTGGAAACGTTCTCGAACAGGCGGAGGACGTCCCGGCGCAACCGGGACAGCTCCTCCAAGGACAGACCGGTGCGGCAGGCGATGGCCTCCGGGATGGACGCGGCCTTGCGGCGCAGCGCGCGGCCCTGCGGCGTAAGCGACACGCGCACCGACCGCGCGTCTTCGGTGGAGCGCTCGCGGCGCACGAAGGCCAGCGTCTCCAGCCGCTTGAGCAGGGGCGTGAGCGTGCCCGAGTCCAGGTACAGCTTCTCCCCCAGCGTCTTCACCGTCACGCCGTCCGTCTCCCACAGCACCAGCATCACCAGGTACTGCGGGTACGTCAGCCCCAGCTTCGACAAGAGCGGGGTGTAGGCCTGCACCATCGCCCGGGACGCCGCGTAGAGCGGGAAGCAGAGCTGGAGGTCCAGGCGGAGGAAGTCTTCCGGCGACATGGGAAATAGATAGTGCGCAATTCAATTGCGCGCAACTGAATTGGACAGGGGAAGGTGGAGCGGGGGTCGGTGTGTTCCCCGCCGGGCAGGGGCCGTGGTACAGCCGCCACCCCCGGGGTGCCCGGGAACCGCCGAGGACGAGGGATGCTCAGGACGATCACCGCCACGCGCTACGTGACGCCCTTGCGCGAGGGGGGCTCGCTGCCCGCCATCGTGGAGGCGAACGACGCAGGGCTCTATGTCGTGAAGTTCAGGGGTGCGGGCCAGGGCGCCAAGGCGCTCATCGCCGAGCTGCTGGCCGGAGAGCTGGCGCGCGTGCTGGGGCTGCGGGTGCCGGAGCTGGTGTTCGTGGAGCTGGACACGTCGCTGGGCCGCAACGAGCCGGACAGTGAGATTCGCGAGTTGCTCAAGTCGAGCGCCGGGCTGAACCTGGCGTTGGACTACCTGCCGCGCTCGGTGACGTTTGATCCGCTGGCGGTGCCGGTGCCGGAGGCGCAGGTGGCATCGGCCATCGTGGCGTTCGACGCGTACGTCACGAACGTGGACCGCACGCCGAAGAACCCCAACCTCCTGGTGTGGCACCGCAACCTCTGGCTCATCGACCACGGGGCGGCGCTGTACTTCCACCACTCGTGGGATGGGTGGGAGGAGCGCAGCCAGGGGAGATTCGCGCCCATCAAGGACCACGTGTTGCTGCCGTGGGCGCACGGGTTGGCGGAGGCCGGGGACCTGCTGCGGCAGCGGGTGACGCCGGAGGTGGTGGAGCGGATTGTCGGCGCGATTCCGGAGGCGTGGCTGGGCCAGGAGCCGGCGTTCGCCTCCACGACGGAGCACCGCGCGGCGTACGCGACGTGGCTGTTGCGCAGGTTGGAAGCGGTGCCGGCGTTCATCGAGGAGGCGACGCGTGCCCACGCACAGCTCGTTTGATTACGCCATCATCCGGCTGGTGCCCCGCGTGGAGCGCGAGGAGTTCATCAACGTGGGCGTCGTCCTGTTCTGCGTGCAGCACCGCTTCCTGGGTGCGCGCGTGGAGCTGGATGAGGCACGGCTCAAGGCGCTGTCACCGGACGCGGACGTGGAGCTGTTGAGCGGGCACCTGGAGAGCTTCCGCCGCGTGTGCGTGGGCGGGAAGGAGGCGGGGCCCATCGGACGGCTGCCGCAGAAGGAGCGCTGGCACTGGCTGGTGGCGCCGCGCAGCACCATGCTCCAGACGGGCCCCGTGCACGTGGGCCTCTGTGACGACCCGGACCGCGCGCTGGAGCACCTGCTGGACACGATGGTGCGGGTGAAGCCCGCGGGCTGAGGCGGGGACGATTTTCCCGTGTCACTGTTTCAACGGCTTTGACGGGTTTCGGCCTGTCAGACGCTCCCGCTACAACGGGGGCGCCTTCCCCAGGTGTCGGGAGGGTCCATGCGAAAGGTGCACACGTTGCGCTCCATCCAGACGCTTCTTCGTTCCGTCGTATTGCTGGGCACGTTGGGCGGCGCCGCGGCCTCCGCGGCGGACCTCGTCCCTGAAGCACGCAAGGGCGCACAGGGCCCCCAAGTGGAGGCGGCCTTCCGCCACCTCCAGGCCCACGGCTACTTCCCCAACGCGGAGCTGGCACGGAAGTACCCGGGCTTCCGCCCCGCCGTGGCGCGCGAGCCCGCCCGGCCCGACCTCTTCGATGACGCGATGGAGGCCGCGCTCAAGCGCTTCCAGGAAGCCCAGGGGCTCCGCGTCACCGGCGCGCTGGACGCGGCGACGCGCGGACTGATGCAACGCTCGCGGTGCGACTCACCGGACCTCTACGGCTTCAACGCGCGCACGGCGGGCCTGGCGTCGTTCGTGGCCGTGAGCAGCTGGCCGCAGACGAACCTCTCCTTCGCCTTCCTCAACGGGACGCCCGACCTGAGCGCCAACGACTCGCGCAACGCGGTCATCGGCGCGCTCCAGCGCTGGCAGGCCGCCGCGCCCGTGGCCTTCACCGAGGTGGGCAGCGGTCCCGTGGACCTCTACGTGTCGTGGCAGTACGGCGACCACGGCGACGGCAACCCGTTCGCCGCCTCCACGCTGGCCCACGCCTACTACCCCAGCTGCTCCAACGCCTACAGTTGCGCGGCGCTGGCCGGCGACGTGCACTTCAACGACGGGTTCGGCTGGACCGTGAACGGCACCAACTACGACCTGCGCAGCACCGCGCTGCATGAGCTGGGGCACTCGCTGGGGCTGGGACACTCGCCCGACGCGGGCGCCGTCATGTACGCGTACTACAACGGGAAGATCGACCTGCAGCCGGATGACCTCAATGGCATCCAGTCGCTCTACGGCGTCTTCCGCGACACGCGCACGTTCGACGCGGGCTTCTACCTGGCCCTCAACGGCGACCTGAGCGCGGCCTTCGGCAGCAACGTGGGCGCCGCCTCGCGCCACTGGATCGACGCGGGCCGCACCGAGGGCCGCTCCGCCTCCCCCGCGTTCCAGGTGAAGGAGTACCTGGCCCGCTACGGCGACCTCCAGGCCGCGTTCGGGACGAACTACCCGGCCGCCCTCGCGCACTGGACCCAGAACGGCATCACCGAGGGTCGCCAGGGCTCGCCCGCGTTCAGCGCGCCCTACTACCTGAGCCTCCACGCGGACCTCCGCAACGCCTTCGGCAACAACTACCGCGCGGCGATGGAGCACTGGGTGAACGCCGGGCTCAACGAGGGTCGCCGGGGCTCGCCGGAGTTCGATCCCCAGTACTACCTCCAGGCCAACCCGGACGTGGCCGCGGCGTATGGCGCCACCAACTACCGCGGTGGCCTCACCCACTGGCTCACCGCGGGCCGGGCCGAAGGACGGCGCGGCGCCCCGTAGCGCTGGAGAACGGCAGGCAGGCGGACGGGCGCTTCGTCCGCTTGTCGGCATATGGTGTCAGCGCCGGGCGGAATCCCGGCGCTGAGGCTGCGAAGGGGCCTGGACGTTCGTAGCTTTGCCTCCCACCTTTCACCGCAAGAACCAGGAGGTGGCCACAGGCCCATGGACGCGTCCTCACTGCGCATCGTCACGTACAACGTCCGCTACTTCGGCCACATGCTGAAGGGGCTGGCGAGCACCGTGGGACCCAAGCGACGGGTGGCGGCCGCCATCGCCACCCTGGATCCGCTGCCCGACGTCGTGTGCCTCCAGGAGGTGGAGACCTCCTCGCTGCGCAGCAACATCGTCCACCGGCCGACGCGCCCCGGCGAGACGCAGCTGGAGGCCTTCATGACGCGCGTGGAGGAGACGTTCGCGCTCCAGGGGCGGGACATGCCCTACGAGGCGTTCTACTTCCGCGCGCACCACTACAAGCTGGGCGAGCTGTCGCTCTACACCACCGGGCTCGCGATGCTCATCAACACGCGCACGCTCCAGGTGGACACGCACAACGTGGCCGCGCCCGAACACATCACGCACCACCACGTGCAGGGCCTGAAGGAGCGCAAGCAGAGCCGCATCTGCGCGCACATGCGCGTCTTCCGCCGGGGCGACGGACGCGCGTTCCACATCTTCAACACGCACTTGAGCCTGCCCACGCCGTTCGCCCGCGAGTTCTGGGCCACGCGCGACAAGATGGGCTGCGGCGTCAACCAGCTCCACGAAGCGCGCAAGCTCACCGAGTTCATCCACCTGCACGCGAAGGATGAGCCGTTCGTGGTGTGCGGGGACTTCAATTCGCCGCCGTCGTCGCCGGTGTACCGCTACCTCACGGGGGATGCGCACCTGACGTGCGCGCAGGCGGCCGTGGGGCAGATCGACCCGAGCCTCACGCGCGCCTTCCCCACCGCGGGCTTCATGCACATGCGCATGCACCTGGACCACCTGTTCTCCGGCGGCGGCGTGAGCTGGCTGGACGCGGACGAGACGCGCCCCTTCGGCGACATCACCGGGCGCTTCCACGGGCTGTCCGACCACGTGCCCCTCATCGCGCGCTTCCGGCTGGAGCCCTCGGCTTCGGGGCTCGCGAGCTGACGTCCCTTCAGGGCGCGTCCTTCTCCAGCGCCTCCCACGCCTCCAGGAGTTCCCGCGTGCGCCGCTCCGCGAGCGCGTGGAACTCCGGCGCCAGGTGCGCCACCTTGTCCGGGTGGTATTGAGAGATGAGCGCGCGGAACGCCTTGCGCGCCTCGTCCTTCGGCGTGCCCCGCGCGATGCCCAGCACGACCCACGGGTCCTTCGCCTCGGGCCCTGGCGAAGACTCGGGTGGCGGCGCCGCGCGGCGTCCTCGCGGAGGTGTGTCATCGGAGCGCGGCGGTGCGTCGCCTCGCGCGCTGGAGCTTCCGTAACGTGGCGGTGCGTCCCCGGGCGCGCTGGCGGGTCCGTAGCGCGGCGGCGTACGGGGCGCGGGTTCGGGGCGGCGGGTGCCGGGGCGCTTCGCCGGGTCCGGCGCGGGGATGCGCGGGGTGAGCCGGCTCAGGGCCTCCTGGAGGAACCACAGGTCCTCCGCGGGGGTGCCGTGCTTGCGCACCACCGAGCGCGGCTTGCCGTCCTCCAGCAGCAGGTACCCGGTGGCCGCCGCGTAGGCGCGCTTCCGGTCATCCGGGTAGAGCCGGTCCCCCAGGTCTCCCAGCGGATCGCGCCACATGCCCTCCGGGGTGCCCTCGTCCGCCACCAGCACCTGGGACAGCACGCCGCCGTAGACGTCCTCCAGCGCGGAGAAGGGCTCGCGCGCCTGCGGGGGGCGCGTCATCGCGGCGCCGTGGCGCAGGCCCGTCACCAGCAACAGCCCTTGCGACGCGTCCACGAACGCGAAGAGCTTCTCGCGCACCTGCTTGTCGGAGAAGTAGAGAACGGCCTGCACGCCCACCCATCCTGTGGAAGCCCCCGGCGTTTCTCAACCGCCCCCTGCCGGCCTCCGTCGCCTTCCCGGACCTGCCCCCAGGATGGCCCGGACCCTGAATTCCCGACAACCCGGAGCGATGCGGCTCGACCCCGGGACGGGCTTGCGGAAGAGTCCCCCTCTCTTATGCGCTGCTGCCACCGCCACGCCCCCGCCGCCAGCACCAACTCCGCCACGGTCTCCATCACCGTGAACAGCGCCACCACCGCACCTGCGGCGCCCTCGGGCCTGACGGCCACGGCGGTGTCGTCGGGGCAGATCGACCTGGCGTGGACC
>NZ_RAWA01000357.1 GCF_003611675.1 Corallococcus sp. CA053C | reverse complement strand
GGCGTAAAGCTACCCCGGCGCCCGCCCCCCGTGGCCCTGGGGACATCGGGTCCGGTAGGGTCCCGGCCATGGCTGTTCCCGTGCCGGCCGGGGTGGATCCGGACCGCCTCCCCGGGCCCGTGAGGCCCCGCTCCTGGTACCTCGTGGGCCCTTCCGCGTCACTGCGGCGGGGGCAGGCACGGGGCGTCCAGCTGGGCGGGCGCGAGCTGGTGGTGTTCCGGAGCGAGACGGGCCAGGTCCACGCGCTCGCGGCCTGGTGCCCCCATCTGGGCGCGCACCTGAAGCACGGCACCGTCCAGGGCGAGCTGCTGCGCTGTCCGCTCCACCACTGGAGCTTCGACGGAGGGGGCCGGTGCCGTGCCGCACCCGGACGGAGCGATGTGTCAGCCCTGCCCGGCCCGAGCGCCTTCCCGGTGGAGGAGCGCTTCGGAGGGGTGCTGGTCTTCAACGGCCCCACGCCCCTCTTCGCGCCCCCCGACCTGGGCGGCCCGGAGCACGTGTGGAACGTGGGGGAGCCGGTGACGGTGCGCTGTCCGTGGCTGCCGCTCGTGGCGAACTCGTTCGACCTGGAGCACCTGCGCACGGTGCACCACCGCGAGCTGTGGGACACACCCACGCTGGAGCAGCCGGATCCGTTCACGCTGCGCCTGCGCTACACGTCGCGGGTCATCGGCACGGGGGCCAGCGACCGGTGGATGAAGGCCCTGTCGGGCAATCGCATCCGCGTGACGCTCAGCCTGCATGGCGGCACGCTGATGTCGGTGCGGAGCGATCTGGGCCGCGCGCAGGGGCTGCTGCTCGCGGGGCTGACGCCGGTGCCAGAGGGCGTGTCCGTGCGGCTCGCCGTCGCAGCGCGGCGGGGGCGGATTCCGGGCGCGGCGGCCGTGGCGCTCGGGGTGTCGCGGTGGCTGTACACGTCGTTCCTGCGCCGCGACCTGTCCGTGCTGGACGGCCTGCGGTTCAACGTCGCCACGGCGACCGCGGATCCGGTGATGCGCCAGCTGCTCGACTTCGCCGTCGGGCTGCCCGAGGACGCGGACGATGCGCGCTGAGGACACCCCGCCCATCCCGGCCGCGCTCAACACCTTCCTGCTCGTCGCGGCGATGGGCGCGGGGGCGCTGTGTCTGTGGACCGCGTCGCACGTGGAAGCGCTGGCGGTGCGGCTGGTGGCGGCCGGGGTGTTCTCGTACGTGAACAACACGGTGTTCTCGCTGTTGCATGAGGCGACGCACGGCGTGCTGCATCCGTCGCGGCGGCTCAACGACGGGCTCGGGCGGCTCGCGGCGACGTTCTTCCCGACGTCGTTCACGTTGCAGCGCGCCTTCCACCTCACGCACCACCGCAACAACCGCACGGAGCGCGAGCAGTTCGACTACCTGCGCCCGGGCGACCACCGCTTCCTCAAGCGAGCGCAGTGGTACGTCATCCTCACGGGGGCGTACTGGGCCTTCGTGCCGCTGGGGGCGCTCGTGTTCGCGCTCGCGCCGGGCCTGTTGCGGAGGCTGCGCGGTCCGGGCACGCGCTACGGCGAGCAGACCGGCGCGGACGCGTACCTGGGGCGCCTGGAGGATGCACCGGGCGCCACCATCCGCGCCGAGGTCCTGCTGATGGTGGCCGTGCAGGCAGGGCTCGCGTACGCGTTGGAGCTGACGCCGACAGGGTGGGCGCTGTGCTACGCGGCGTTCGCGGTGAACTGGAGCTCGCTCCAGTACGCGGATCACGCGTGGTCGCCCCTGGACGTGCGCGAGGGCGCGTGGGACCTGAGGGTCGCCGCGCCGGTGCGCTGGGTGTTCCTCAACTACCACTACCACCGCGCCCACCACCGTCACCCGCACGTCCCCTGGCTCTACCTGGGCCGCTACGTGGACGCGAACGCCCCGCGCCCGTCCTTCCTGCGCATCTGGTGCGCGATGTGGCGGGGGCCGCGCCCGCTGCCGGAGAAGGGCCCATGACGGTGGCCCTCTTCGGTACGCCGACGCTCGGGGAGTTGAAGCGCACGAGCGCGCTCGCGGTCGGCTTCGCGCTGTTCTTCCTCGCGGTCTACGGCGGCGCGAGCTGGGTGACGGGCTTCTATCCCGGCGGTCTTCGCATCGACCTGCCCTTCGAGCAGCACATCCCGTTCATCCCGGGCTGGGCCGCCGTCTACGTCAGCATGGACGCGCTGCTCCTGCTGTCCCTGTTCATCTTCCGGACGTGGCGACAGATGCTCCCCTTCGCGCTGGCGCTGTGCGCGGAGACTGTCATCGGTGCGCTCTGCTTCCTCGTGTTCCCGGTCGAGGTGGCCTGGGCGCCGCGCGCCGTCACCGGCGGTTGGATGCGGGTGTTCCAGCTCGCGGACACGATGAACCTGGAGCGCAACTACCTGCCGTCGCTCCATGTCGCCTTCGCCTGCACCGCGGCCCTCGCCTACTCCGAGCGTTCGGGCCCGGTGGCGCGCGGGCTGTTCGCGCTGTGGGCGCTGGCCATCGCGGCATCCACGCTGTTCATCCACGAGCACCACATGGTGGACGTGCTCGCGGGGGCCCTGTTGGCGTGGGCCACGTGGCGCGTCGTGGCGCCTCGGGTGCGGGACGCGGCGTTCCTCGAAGCCGTGCGGGTGGAGGCCCTCTGCGCGCGGGAGCTGTACCGCTTCGCGCGCCGGCACCCGCGCTACGGCCTCATCGCGCTCGCGCTGTATCAACAGTCCGTAGGCCGCTGGCGCAAGGCACGCCGGGCCCGCGTGGGGTTCTGCTTCCTCCAACTCGTGGACGACGTGCTGGATGGAGACCGCCCTGTCGATGGCGAGCCCTTGAGCCACATCGACGCGCTCCTCGTCCGGCTGGAGACCGGCGCGACGGATGCACCGCGCACCTCCGCGGAGTTCCACGACACCGCGACCACGCTGGGACGGGTGCTGCTCGCGGAGTTGACCGATGCCCGGGCCCGCGCGCAGGTGTTCGAGCTGGTGCGCACGATGCGCAAGGACCGCGAGCGCGTGCGCGATGGACAGTGGTGGGACGCGAGCACGCTCCAGGCCCACCACGCGGCCACGTTCCGCTTGTCGGTGGACCTGATGCTGCACGTCGCGGATGCGCAGGTGCGTTCGGAAGACGCGCCGTCCCTGCTCGCGGCGCTGGGGTGGTGCTCGGTGATGCGCGACCTGCGCGAGGACCTGGCGCAGGGCCTCTTCAACGTGCCCGCCGACGTCGCCAGCGACGCCCGCGGCAGCGGTCACGACCCGGCGGACTTCGACGCCCTGCTCGCCTCCGACGCGGGGCGTGCCTGGGCCGTCTCTGAGTACCAACGCGCCCGTGCGCTGCTGGACCGCTCCGCCTCGGAGCTGGCCGCGCTGGAGGGCCAACCTGGAGCGCCCCTGCTGCGCCTCTTCCACCGCTCCGTGGAGTCCTTCTGGGCGCGGAAGCTGCCCCGGCGCATGCCCTTCCTGCGCCCGTCCTCCGCGCTCCGGACCTCCTGAAGCAGGTTCGCGCGCGTTCGCGGCGGGCCACAGCGAGTCCCACCGAGCGTGTGACGGGATGCGGCGAACGGGTGTGCGCGTTGACGCGGACGGGACGCGGGCATCTGCTGGCGGCATGTCCGATGCCACGACCTCCGCACCCGTCCCTGGCACCAGCGCCCGCCCGGTGGATGTCTCCGAACGGGTGGCCCTGCTGGACGTGCTGCGCGGCTTCGCGCTGTGGGGCGTCTTCGTCTCCAACAGCATCACCTGGTTCAGCGGCAACGTCCTCCTGCCGCGCGCCCAATCCCAGGCGCTCGCGGCGCCTCCGTTCGAGGCCGTCGTCAACTCGCTCTACCAGTTCTTCGTGAACCAGAAGTTCGTCACCCTCTTCTCGTTTCTCTTCGGGCTGGGCTTCTCCATCCAGCTCGCACGCGCCGACGCACGGAAGTCCTCCATCGTCCCGCTGTACTCCCGGAGGCTGGCGGTGCTGGTGGGCATCGGCCTCGTGCATATGTTCGCGGTGTGGTTGGGCGACGTGCTCTCCACCTACGCGGTGTTGGGCTTCGTGTTGCTGCTCTTCCGCCAGCGCTCGGATCGGGCGGTGCTGACGTGGGCCGGGGTGCTGCTGGTGGCGGTGCCGCTGCTCGTGCCCGCCCTCCTGCACTTCATCCCCATCCTGCTACACGGCGCACAGGCTGCGGCCGAGGCGGCGAAGGCCACCGACGAGGTCGATGTGCGGGCGAAGGGACAGCTCCTCGCCGGGCTCTCCAGCGGCTCGTTCTGGACGGCCCAGGCGGCGAACGCGCGCTTCGTCACGCACATGCTGCCGCAGTCCCGACGGCTGCTCTGGATGGCGACCATCCTGGGCCGCTTCCTGCTGGGCCTGCTCGCGGGAAGGCACCTGCTCCTGCAGGACGTGGAGCGCCACCGCGCCCTGCACTGGCGGCTGTTCGTCTGGGGGCTCGTGCTGGGCGTGCTGGGCAATGGCGCGGGGGTGCTGGTGCAACGCCTGCGCATCGCCGGGCTGATGGATCCGGCGAAGGACACCTGGATGCTCGCCATGAACGCCATCATGGAGGTGGGCTACCTGGGGCTCGCCGCGGCGTACGTGGCCGCCTTCGCCTTGCTCTTCCAGCGCGAGCGGTGGCGCCGGGCGATGCAGGTGCTGGGGCCGGTGGGCCGCATGGCGCTCACGAACTACCTGCTCCAGTCGGTGGTGAGCATCTGGCTCTATGACGGCTGGGGGCTGGGCTTCATCGGCAAGCTGCCGCCCTCACGGTGTCTGGCGCTCACGCTGGCCGTCTTCGCGCTCCAGATTCCGTTCAGCCATGCATGGCTGTCGCGCTTCCGTTTCGGTCCGGCCGAATGGCTGTGGCGCTCGCTCACCTACGGCCGGATCCAGCCCATGCGGCTCGCGCCCAGGGACACGCCGGCGACCCTGACGAACTGACGAGGGGCCTTCAGGGCAGCGACGCTGCGCGCCCCATGGGAATCACCAGCGGCCCGGGCAGGTCGGGCCGCGACACCACCTCCACGCGCAACCCGAAGGTGTTCGCGATGAGGTCCGGGGTGAGGACGCCCGCCGGGGTGCCCGTCTCCACGCACCGGCCCTGGTCGAGCACGGTGATCCGGTCCGCGTAGCGCGCGGCCAGGTTCAGGTCATGCAACACCGTGAGCACCGCGCCGCCCTCGCGTGCGAAGGCCCTCGCCCGCTCCAGCACCAGATGCTGGTGGGAGAGGTCCAGGCTCGCCGTCGGCTCGTCCAGGAGCAGGTACCGGTGGCCCCGCGCGGGGCGCGTCCAAAGCTGGGCCAGCACGCGCGCCAGCTGCACGCGCTGCCGCTCGCCCCCCGACAGCGTGGTGTATGCGCGGGAGGCCAGGTGCTGCGTGTCGGTGGCGTCCAGCGCCGCGCGGGCCACCTCCAGGTCGGACGCCTCGCCGCCGCGCCGCGCGTGCGGACTGCGCCCCAGCACCGCCACTTCCAGCGCGGTGAAGCCAAAGCCCAGCGAGGACTCCTGGAGCAGCACGCCCAGCCGCTGCGCGCGTTCCACCGAAGGCCATTCGTGCAGGGCGCGTCCTTCCAGGAACACGTCGCCGGCCTTGCAGCGGAGCTCCCCCGACAGCGCGGCCAGCAGCGACGACTTTCCCGCGCCGTTGGGCCCCACCACGGCCAGCACCTCGCCGGGCCTCACCTCCAGCGACAGCGGACCCGCCACGCGCCCACGTCCGCGCCACACCTCCACGTCGCGCGCCTCCAGGCTCATGCCGCCCCCTTGCGCGCCAGGATGGCGATGAAGGCCGGCACGCCCAGCACGGAGGTGAGCGCCCCCACCGGCAGCTCCGACGGAGCGGCCAGGGTGCGCGAGAGCAGGTCCGCCGCCAGCAGCAGCGACGCACCCGACAGCGCTGACGCGGCCAGCAGTCGCCGGTGATCCGGCCCCAGCGCCATGCGCAGCAACGCGGGCACCAGCAGGCCCACGAAGCCAATCATCCCCGTGAAGGCCACCGCCGCCCCCACGCCCAGCGCGGCGGCGAGGATGAGCCGGCGCTTGAGCCGCTCCACGTCCACGCCCAGGTGCCACGCCTCGCGCTCGCCCAGGAGCATCAGGTTGAGCGCTCGCGCCTCGCGCAGCAGCAGCCCCAGGGTCAGCAGCAGCGGCACCGTCGCGGCGCCCACCGTCTCCCACGACGCGCCGCCCAGGCTGCCCAGGCTCCAGAAGGTGATGGAGCGCAGCTGCGCATCCGTCGCCGCGTAGGTCAGCAACCCCATGCCCGCGAAGGCCCCCGAGCTCACCGCCACGCCCGACAGCAGCATGCGCGCCGTGTCCGTGCGGCCTCCGCCCATGCCCAACCGCTGGGCCAGCAGCGTCGCACCCAGCGCGCCGCAGAAGGCCGCGCCCGGCACCATCAGCATGCGCAACGCCCCCACGTGAGTGCCCAGCGTCACGTCCAGCACGATGGCCAGCACCGCGCCCAGCGCCGCGCCACTGGAGGTGCCCAGGAGGCCCGGCTCCACCAACGGGTTGCGGAAGAGGGCTTGAAGCGCGGCGCCCGTCGTCGCCAGCACCGCGCCCACCATCACGCCCAGCACCACGCGCGGCAGGCGGACGGACAGCAGCACCGCGCGCTGCATCGGCTCCAGCCGTTGGGACGCTTCGCCGAATCCCAGCGCCTCCCAGAGACTGCCGAGGATGGCGAACGGAGGCACCGGCACCGAGCCAATCGCCAGCGAGGCGAGCACCACCAGCGCCAACACCCCTGCCAGCGTCACCCAGGGCCTGCTGCCCGGAAGCCGTGAGGGCACCGGCCGCGCGGCGGGCACGGGCATGGCCTCCGACGCGCTCACTTCCCGCCGCCCTTCGCCGCGGGCCCGACCCCATCCTGGAGGCGGCCCACGGCCCTGCCCAGCCCCGGCCCCAGGCCCATGAAGTCCACGTCCTCCACGGTGACGAGGCGCCAGCCCTTCACCTGCGACAGACCGGGCTGCTTCGCCAGGCCCTCCGCGCCGCCCACCGTCGCCACCGAGCCCGCGGGCAGCAACACGAAGTCCGGCGCCGCCGCCACCACGGCCTCCGCGCTGAGCGGCTTGTAGCCCTGCATCCCCGCGGCGGCGTTCACCGCCCCCGACAGGCGGATCAGCGTGTCCGCCACCGTACCGGACCCCGCCACCATCATCGCGCCCGCGCCCCGCGCGTACACCGCGAGGATGCGCGGCGGCTTCGTGCCCTTCACCGACGCCACGCGGCCCGCCGCCCGCGCGAGGTCTTCATCCAGCCTCGCCACCAGCGCCCGCCCCTGCTCGGCCGTGCCCAGTCGCTCCGCGATCAGCTGGATGCGCGAGCGCGCCGCCTCCACCGTGGGCTCGTTGGCGAACGTCTCCACCCGCATGCCCGCCTGCTTCAACTGCTCCAGCACCGCCGGAGGTCCGGCCTCCGCCGACCCCAAGAGCAGGCCCGCGCCCAATGACAGCACGCCTTCCGCCGACAGCGCGCGCTGGTAGCCCACGGTGCGCACCTTCGAGGCCTCCGGCAGCGCAGCGCTGGAGTCGTCCACGCCCACCACCCGGTCCCCCGCGCCCAGCGCGAACACCGTCTGCGTGACGGCCGGTCCCACCGTGATGAGCTTCGGCGCGGTCTTCTTCGGCTCGGGCTTTGGCTCGGTCTTCGGTTCGGGAGACGCCGCGTGCGCGGCCACGACGAACAGGGCCGCGAACAGGCCCCACCGTGAAGCCATGCGCCTCATGACGCCACCTCCACCGCGGGCAGGGTCCGGCCAAGCTCTTCCATCAACGCCCGCCACGCCGGAGCCTCCAGTTCCCCCGGCTTCCGCTTGCCGAACAGCAGCCCGATGTTCTCCCCCGCCCGGTCGAACAGCTCCAGCGAGGTGACGGTGCCGTCGCGCGTGGGCTTGCGCACCACCCAGGCGGAGTTCACCTGATCCGCGCGCACGTGGAGGTTGAAGCCCGGGTCCAACACGTTCATCCACGGCCCCATGGGCCGCACCGTGCGCACCGGACCGGTGTGGATCTGAATCGCCCCGGGGTTGCCCACGAAGATCATGATGGGCATCGCCGACGACGCGGCCCGCTCCAGCGTCCAGCCCAGCGCGTCCGGCGCCACCGGCAGCGCGAGGTCAGGGCCGGCGAGCCGCAGCGCCTGCGTGCGTGCCACCTTGAAGCGCTTGAGCAGCGCGAAGAACTCGTGCGTGTCCTGGAGCGCGCGCCAGCCGTCCACCAGGCCCGCCGCGTCGATCTCCGAATCCGGCAGGGGCACGGACTGCACGGCCACCGACACCACGTTCAACACGGCGGGCGGATCCGCGTATGTCAGCTCCGTCACCAGCGCCTCGTAGGCGGCGACGTCAGCGTCGGGCTGGAGGTAGATCTTGTGCACGGCGATGCCCGCCGCGTCGAACACCTGGAGGCTGCGGCGCACCTCGCCGGAGACGTCCTCGCGCAGCGCGAACACGAAGCACCAGCGCGACAGGAACAGCCGCAGGTCGATGTCCTCGTCCAGCACCAGCGCCATCGCGCCGTGCACCTCCACCTTGCGGTAGACGCCCTTCTTCTCGTGCACCGCGGACGCGTTGCGCGTCAGGGCCATCACCCGCCCCAGCGACTCCAGCCGGGGCAGAAGCACGTCGAAGCGCGGCTCCAGCCGCACCAGCTCCCCGCTCAGTCCGGTGACGAGCAGCTCCGCCTCACTCACCCCCAACTGCTCCGCCGCGTCGCGGATGCGCAGGCGCGGTTGCGATTCCCGCAGGGCCTGCCAGCGCTCTCGCAGCGCGGCGGTCGTGCTTCCGGACGGGTCCACCGGGGTCGTCATCACGGCTGCCCTCCCACCGGAGCCGTGACCTTCGCCCAATGCAACTTCACGTTCGCGGGGGTGCCGGCGGCGTCGTAGTACGACAGCAGCTCCACCTTGAAGTACGCCCCCTGGTCGGAGCGGACGACGTAGAGCTGCGGGCGCGGCGTGAGCGTGTGGAACTGGAGGTCGTAGAGGTACCAGCCACCGGATGCGTTGAAGACCGTGTCCGGCGTGGTGTCCACGTCGTCCCCGTCCGCGGCATCCGTGGTCCAGCCCGTCGCCGGCGCCTGGGTGAGCTGTCCGAAGGACGTGCCCGCGAGGACGGCCACCTGCACGCTGCCCGTCCCGCTGACGCCCCCGCGCGACTTCACCACGAAGCGCTGGAAGGCCAGGTCCCAGGCCGTGTCCTCGGCCGCGCTCACCTCCTTGCCCGTGTCCAGGTCCAGGCCCACCCACAGCGTCGGCTCCGTGGCGTTGACGACAGAGGTGAACGAGCCGTCGCCATTGTCTTGATGCTTCAGGTTGGCGCTGTCCTCCGGATGGACGACGGGGTCCTCCTCTTCCTCGGGGCCCGGCTGGGGTTGGAGGTCGTCACCGCAGGCGGCGCTCAGGCCCGCGACGAGCAGCGCCGCGCAGGCGCGACTCAGGAAACCGGGGCGGAACGGAATGGGGAACATGCGGACTCCTTCGGAAAAGACAGATGGTGGAAGGGAAGCTCAGAACCGGGTGGACACACCGGCCTGGAGCGTGCGGGGTGGAATGGGCAGGTCGTTGGGATTGCCCGAGTCGGTGAGGTTGCTGCCCACGACGAAAAGCTGGAGCCCGCCCGCTGGCATGAGCCAGGCGATGCGGGCATCCAGGGAGACGGTGCGGCTGGCACGGTAGGGATCCGCCTCACCGTCTCCGTTGGTATCTGGATAGAAGGGCCGCTCGCCCGTGAGCACGCCGCGCACCAGGGCCTCCAGGCCCCACGCGCGGTGACGCCAGGTGGCCTGCGCGGTGAACCGGTGCCGCGCCTGGCCTTCCAGCGCGCGCTCCAGGTCCTGATCCGTGCCATCGGTGAGCGTGTAGCCCAGCTCCACCTGGACGCGGCCGGGCAGCGACTGGCGCACGCCCAGCTCACCGCCGCGCACGCGCGCCCGGGCGATGTTGACGTACGAGTAGCGCAGCGCTTCGCCTTCGGACTGGAGCGACGCGGCGATCATGTCGCGCAGCGAGTGATGGAACACGCCCGCCCACACCATCGAGTCGCGCAGGGGCCGCGCCTCCAGGTTGAAGCTGAAGCTGCGGGAGCGCTCCGGCTTGAGGTCCGGGTTGCCGCGCACGGTGTAGCCCACCGAGGGGTTCTCGAAGTCGATGAGCAGGTCCTGGAAGGACGGCGCGCGGTAGCCCCACCCGTAGCCGCCGCGCAGCGTGAGCCACGACAGGGGCTCCACCTTCACGGCCACCCGAGGCGTCACCGCGAGCCCGAATTGTGAATCC
>NZ_RAWA01000356.1 GCF_003611675.1 Corallococcus sp. CA053C | reverse complement strand
GCAGGCGGCTTGGGCATGGGGGCCACTGCTGCTACTGACTCAACACCCCGCGTTCTGGGGTGGCCCCCGTGCTGGGGCCCGTCTCCCAGCCAGCGTGGGCAGTCCCAGGTGCTCCAAGATGGCGCGCTCCCCGCCACCTGTCCCGTGCGGACGCGGCAGCACTGGCTCGCCACCGCGGCGATCACCAGCGGCCCGCTGTTCCGGGCCGTCAACCGCCACGGTCACGTTTCCCCGCGGCGCCTCGACGCAGGCACCGTCACTCGCATCGTCCCGAGGTCAGCGTCCGCAGGTGGCATCAACCCCAGTTCCGTAGCTGGCCACTCGCTTCGAAGCGGGCTCATCACCACCGCCATCCGAGCGGGAAAGAGTCTTCCCGCCATCATGGCGCACACCGGCCAGCGCTACGCATAACGCATAAGAAGGATAGGGGCAGTGTTGAAGGGCACGGGCGAGAGCAGAGAGGCAGAGGAGGGCTGCTGACGAGTGCCGGAGGGCCGAGTGCCACGTCGGTGTGCCCACCCCGCAGCCCTATAGGGTAACGACAGACAGCGCTTCCGGCCAGGGGCGGCGCACGAGGCGTGCCCGGTAGCATCGGGCCGCTCGAACGCTGGGGGATGCGATGAAGATGGTCTGTGTTGGCGGAGGTCCGGCGGGACTTTATTTCTCAATCCTGGCGAAGCTGTCCAATCCGAAGCACGACGTCACCGTCGTCGAACGCAACCCCGCGGGCGTGACGTATGGCTGGGGCGTGGTGTTCTGGGACGACCTGCTGGACGACCTCTACCGGAACGACCCGGTGAGCGCGCAGCGGATTGCCCAGGCCGCGGCGCGCTGGGACACGCAGGAGGTGCACCTGCGGGGCCAGTACGCGACGCACATCGGCGGCTACGGGTTCGCGCTGGGGCGCGACCGGCTGCTGGACATCCTCATCCGGCGGGCGAAGGGGCTGAGGGTGGACGTCCGCTTCCAGCACGAAGTCACGGACCTCTCCGCGCTCGCGGACGCGGACCTCATCGTCGCCTGTGACGGCGTCAACAGCCGGCTGCGCCAGCGCCACGCCCACCACGTCCAGACGCACGTGGAGGAGGGCCGGAACAAGTACATCTGGCTGGGCACCAACAAGGTGTTCGACGCCTTCACCTTCGCCTTCGCCTTCGAGGAGACGCCCGCGGGCTGAGCAGGTCGCCAGGGGCTCATCAAGCCCTGCAGCGCTCCGGCGCCCTCCGCGAGGACGTGCGCCTCGCGGAGGGCGGCGGTGGACTGCCCGGGACTACGGAACGACGTACAGGTCGCCGTTCGTCTGGGTGATGGCGCCCCCCACGACGTTGTAGACGTCGAAGAGGTCGGCGCTCTTGAAGCTCGCGCCCGCCGGCACCGGGGCCAGGAGGGGTGACGTCGTCAGCTGCGACTGCGTGGTGCTGACGAAGGTGTTGCCGGTGACCGTGACCAGGTTGTCCGCGGGCAGCGTGCCGCTGCTCACGCTGGTGTCGGGCCGCAGCCACATGCCCGCGAGGAGCTGGTTGAAGGCGGCCGAGTTGTGGAGCGGCGTGCTGGTGATGTTCACGCTGAGCGCCGTGTCACCGGCGTTGGCCGCGCTGCTGACCGTGCCCGCGAGGGAGACGAACGGGGTGTAGCCGCCCGTGGCGTAGTGCGTCTGGTTGTTGTTGTTGATGAGCAGCTGGCCGTGGTTCACGCCGCTGTGCTTGAGGAACACCGTGCCCGCGCCACCGTCGGTGTACGTGACGTTGATGCCGGTGCCGCCGCGCGCCTGGAGCTGCGCGCTGCTCGTGGGGAACGGATAGCTCACGGCCCCGACGAAGCTGGAAGCGTCTCCCGTGCTCACCAGCGCGATGCGGCCACCACCACCCGCGCGCGTGCCGCCGCTCGAGCTGGAGAAATAGGCGTTCGCTCCGTTGGCGGAGACGGTGCCGTTCCAGCCCGTGGTGTCGAAGCCTCCGCAGCGCAGGGAGATGGAGCCTCCCGCCGCGCCGTACTGGGAGCCCGTGGTCACCGCGCCCGCCTTGATGAGGGACGTCCCGCCCAGCGTGCAGACCCCGGTGGCATTGAGCCGGAAGACACCGCCACCAGGGCTGCGGAAGCCCAGGTACGACGGCGAGCCGCCAACGGTCGTCGCCGCGCCGCCCGGATACCGGGGGTCGCGGTAGTCGTCGTAGACCATGCCCCGAACCGCGCCGGCCGCGTACCCGCCACCGACGCCGCCATGACCCGCGCCGTAGCCTCCCGCCGGACTGGCCGCGTTCGCGGGGCCTGTCGCCCCAAAGCCCCAGATGGTCGACGGCGCGCCCTGGGCATCCATCGCGACCGGGTAGCCCAGCCCCGCGACATCGACAGCACCGCCGGTGAGGCTGAAGGTCTCCGCGAGCGTCACGTTGAGGCTGGACACCTGCGCGGCGGCCGGCGAGGTCCTGAACAGCGGCAGGTAGTGCTTGAGCGTGCCCGCGGACTGCGTGTAGCGCGCCGCCTTGAGGGAGTTGGTGACCAGCGTGCCGCCACTCACGGTCACATCACCGGACGCGACGATGGCGGGCACCGTGATGGAGCCCGCCGACACCGTCACGTTGTCCGCGACAAGCGTGCCGCCTCCCAACGCGGGCAGGGCCTGGGTGGCCTGCACGACGTTCACCGCGCCGCCCGCGTACTCGATGCGGCCCGTCCTGCCGCTCGTCGTGTCGAAGAGCACCAGGCCGTTCACGGTCATCGTCGCCGCGCCGGAGTTCGTCGTGTTGCCCGACAGGACGTGGATGTCGCCGTTGGTCTCCAGCATCGCGTTGCCGAGCACGTCCAGGTGGTCCAGCACGTCCACGCTGCGGAAGAACGCACCGGCCGCGACGTCGGAGGGCACGGCGCTCGTCGTCAGGTTGCCCACCGCGTTGGTGGTGAGGCTCACCAGGTTCGACGGGTCGAGCAACGCCCCGCCCGCGGCGGTGATGTCCGGCCGCAGCCAGCCGCCCGCGAACACGCCGTTGTAGGAGGCGATGGTGGACGGGGTCGTGTTCTGGGTGAGCGCGGGGTTGTAGTTCAGCGGTGCGCCCGCGTTCTCGTAGTAGGTCGCGTTGAACATCGTGCTGGCGACGGAGACCGGAATGGCGGTGGCGCCCGCGGTGACGTTCGCCGTGACGGTGCCGGCCAGCGCGGGGAGCCGGGTGGTGCCCTCGTTCTGGTAATGCGCGGGCGAGTTGTTCGCGATGATGAGGTCGCCGTAGGTCAGCCCGCTGTGCTTGAGGTAGACGGTGCCCGCGCCACCGGCGCCCACCACGTAGCTGGAGTTGGCGGGTGCACCACCGAAGGCGTGGACCCGGGCGGTGAGGTTCGTGGGCGGGTAGCTCACCGTGCCCGTCAGGGTCGCGGCGTCACCGGTGCTGACCAGCGCGATGCGGCCACCGCCACCCGCGCCCAGCGGGATGGACGAGTTCCCCGCGCCAGCGCCTCCGTCCGCGCTGATGCTCCCCGTCCAGCCCGTGGAGACGATGGCTCCGCACCGGAGGTTGATGGAGCCGCCCGCGGCATTGAACGAAGCGGACGCGGCGAGGGTGGCGGTACCCGCCAGCACGCAAGGGCCCGTCGACGTGATGCGCACCACGCCTCCTCCGTGGGAGCCCGAATAGGTGTCGTTGGTGGCACCGGGGTACTTCGGATCGCGGTAGTCGCCGTAGGTCGTCCCCGCGTTGCCCGCCTGGTTGTTGTTGGCCTGCGAGATGTTCATGCGGTAGTTGCCGGAGCCCATGCCGCCGTGGCTGGCGCCGTACAGCTTGCTGGTGCCCGCGAGCGTCGATGCCGGCACACCATTGGGGCCGTAGCTGACCTGCCCCACGCCGCCGCAGGAGCCATCCGGGCGGCAGGTCATGCCGTAGCCCTTGTTGGTGGTGTTGATCGTGCCGCCCAGGTGGTTCCACGAGCCCGTGAGCACGTCGAGCTTGAACATGGCGGCGTTGGTGCCCTGGAGGTGCGTCACGGTGCCGCCCGTGATGAAGACGTCACCGAAGGTCTGCCCCACCGTCGTGGCGTCGAAGGTGACGGTGCCGCCGGTGATGTAGAGGTTCCGGCCGCCCGCGTGGCCGGAGGTGATGGTGACGTTGCCGGTGGTGACGGTGGTGCCGCACGCGCCGGTGCACCCCGCGCCGCCATCAAACAGCGCCGAGTCGAACGTGACGGTCGTCGTGTCCGGCAGCGTCGTGGTGCCGTTCGCGTCCGTGACGGTGGCGGAGAAGGTCGTGGGTACGGTCAGCGGCGTGGAGCTCCGCGCGGTGACGACATAGCTCCCCGCCCCTGAGTCCACGGCCGTCAGACACGCCGCACCCGGAGCATTCACGGTGCAGGCCGAGCTCCCCGTGCCGCCCAGCGTGACGAGTCCGTCACTGCTCAGCACCTCCACATGGAGCCCCGTTCCCAGGGGGTCACCGTTCGCGTCGCGCGGCGTGACGGTGAGGGTCACGAAGGCCAGCCCATCCGAGGGCGCGTTGCTTGCGGATGCAAGCAATTGCGGCTGCGGTGAAGTCAGACCCGCGCGCGAGGTCGCGGGGGCGCCAGATGCGGGCGGTCCGCTCTCCTCAGGCGGCGGAGGGGAACAACTGATGAACGCGGCGAGCACGAGCCAACCGGCTCGCGGACCTGCGAATGGCAGACGCATGGAATTCTCCCTTTGAGATGGAACAGCGGCCGGCTGGCAACGCTTCAACCCGGGCCGCTGAATGTCCGTATGCTTCAGCGGGGCTGTGTGAAGGAGGGACTCACTGGAAACATTCTTGACGCAATCTCGTCTTCCTTGATTTGACAGGAAACCCTGGGGACACTGGGACGCACCCACTTGATGAGGAGCCACGAGCATGAGCCCCCGTCCCACCTCGTTGATGCAAAGAATTGCCACCTTCGCGGTGATGGCCGCCTCCGGCGAGGTGTCATGGGCCGCCCTGTCGGGTCGCTCGTGGGTCACCTCCTCGGATCGCTGTCCCGATCAGCTCGACCAGCCCTGAGCGATCAGGAGTCGCGATCCGTTTGGCCGACCCGGATGCGGTCCGTTGACCCGGCCCCTGACGGCGCCAATACCTCGCCGTCCTGGACTCTTCGGGCGTGGAGTGCGCGAATGGACGACTGACGCGTCAGCCCGTCGCTCCGAGCGCACGCTGACGTGTCAACAGCGCGCCGTGAGCCGAATGCGCGCTGGAGCTCCCTCGATAAAACATGGCATGCGACTTGCTAATTATATATGTCGCATGAAAAGGAGGGCGCATTGCGCTTCGTGAGTGGAGTGGTTGTCGCGGTCAGCCTGCTGGGATGTGGTGGCTCGGAGTTGGAGAGAGCGGAAGTCGATGCGACGGGCCGCATGGACCAGGCGATTGTGGGAGGGAACGAGGCACGTCCTGGTAGCCATCCGTGGATTATCAGCCTGCAGCAATACGGAAGTCACTTCTGCGGTGGTTCTCTCATCAGGGTTGGCAACCGGGCGGAGAGCGATATCGTGCTCACTGCAGCCCATTGCATCTACGACGGAACATCCAGACTGACTGCCGTCGCGGGGGCTCATGATTTAGCTTCCCCGTCGTCCACGCAGCAGGTGGTCTCCGCGACAAAGACTGTCTACCATCCGGCGTACAACCCGGACACGACGGTGAATGATATCGCTGTCGTCGTGCTCGCCAAGCCCATCAAGTTCAGCGCCACAGTCCAGCCTGTGTGTCTCCCGTGGGACACGGTCTCGGCGGGCTCGCCTTCGTGCGGCCAGAGTTCTTCCATGCGCCCCACCCTTGTCTCTCAGCCCTCGTTGGCTGAACCCCCGCGCAACCCTGTGGGGCTCGTGCCTGGGGAGGCGTCGGTCCCGGCGGAAAACACGATGATGATCGCCGCGGGATGGGGCCTGACCAGCGAGGGGGGGGCGGCCTATTCCAACGTCTTGCTGCAGGTGGGGGTTCCCATCGTGGGCTCTGCGGCCCTGGCAAGACAGTACAGTTCACAAGGCATCACCATCTTTCCAGAGGCGATGCTCGGGGCTGGGTACGCGCAAGGCGGTAAGGATAGCTGCCAGGGAGACAGCGGAGGGCCGCTGGTCGCGAAGGCCCTTCCCGGATACACGCTCTACGGAATCACGAGCTTCGGCATAGGCTGCGCGAGGGCGGGCTCTCCCGGCGTCTATACTCGGGTCTCCAACTACCGTTCTTGGATTAACGCGCAGATCGCAAACAACAGCCGCGTGCAGTAGTTCTGATGAGCCGTGGTTTGGCGGCGCCAAGGGAGAAGTGGCTCCGCCTGCCAATTGCCCCTGAACTGGAGTGGGGGCGGCAGCTCCAGCCGGGTGAACAGGCGCCACAGGGCCCAGCCCGCCACCAGCACCAGCAGCGAGGCCACGACGCACACCGGCGCGGCGTCCGGCCCCGTCACCGGCATCGCTCGAGATGCGGACGCGCCTCCACCGCGAGCGCCGCTCGTTCACGCTGTATTTCGAGCCCCTCGGCGGACACGTGGAGGGACTGACGGGCACGGTCGACTCCTCCATGCCGTGAGCAAGCGTCGGCGCCGGGGGCCATCCCCCTACCGGTAGTCCACGTGCAGGGCCGGGACGTAGTCGATGGAGCCGCCCGTCTGCTCGAGGCTGCAGTAGCTCGTGACCTGGTTCTGGTTGTCCCAGTTCTGCCCGCCCCAGTTCGGCACGCGGTCCGTGATGGGGGACTGCCCCACGTAGAGGCCGTTCGAGGGCCAGGTCCCGCTCGCCCAGTTCTTCACGACCGTCGTCACGTCCCAGGCCTGCGCGCCGCCGGCCGTCGGCGCCGGCAGCCACCACGAGCCTGCCGTGTAGACCTGCGGCAGCGTGTTGAAGGTCACCGTGGACGGGCTCCAGGACCCGGCGAGCGCCCGGACCAGGTAGCGCGCGTCGGACACGGGGTGTGGGGCGAGGGCACAGGGGTACATCACGAGCGCCGCCACGAGCACGTTCCTCCCCGAGAGCGCCGCCGTGTCGAACCGGAGCGCCGAGCCACCACAGTTGTGGAAGAGGGCCTGCCCGCCCGGGCCGATGGTCCAGGTGAAGAAGCAGCCCACATCATTCGGTCCGGAGGGCAGGGTCACGTTCTGGTTGGCGAGCAGCGCGGTGCTCTCCATCACGGTGGCGTCACCGGTGGTGCGCAGCACGGCGCGGGTCGCGGTGGTGAACGAGACTGCGTTGGAGGGCGCGGAGCTCGTCGTCCCCTTCACCGCGCGCACGCGCATCCAATAGGCCGTCGCGGGCGTGAGGCCGCTCACGCTCGTCATGGTCATGTTGGCGCCGAGGCGGAAGGCCTCGGTGAAGGGCCCCGCCGCCCCGGTGGCGTACTCCACGGAGTACCCCGTCTCGTCCTGGGCCACGTCGGTCCAGGCGAGGCTCACGCTCGTGGCGGAGGTGACCGTCGCGGTGAGCCCGGTGGGCGTGGCGATGACGACAGGCGGCACCGTCGTCGCCGAGACTGGCGCCGTGTAGCCCGAGGGCGACCACGGCGGCCCGGAGGGCGTGGGGGCGAAGAGGGGGAGCGTGCGGAACCGGTAGTGGTAGAGGGTGCCCGGCACGAGGCCCGTGTCATCCCACGTACCGTTGGGCGGCCCGCCGAAGACGAAGTTGCCCAAGCGGGCCACCTCGGCCCAGGGGCCGGTGGCGGACGGCGCGCGCTCGATGGCGACGCCGCCGCAGATGTTCCAGGTCCAGCCGAGCCGGAGCGAGGTCTGCGACAGCGCGGAAGCCGACGTGCCCTCCGTGGACGGGCAGAGCGTGCCGATGACGATGGGGCCGTTGTAGACGGAGACCTGCACCCAGGCGGAGGCGCCCGCGACCCCCACGGCCCGCACGCGGTAGTTGTTGGTGCCGAAGACCGGGCTCTCGTGTACCCAGCCGGTCGAGCCCGCGGGGAGCGTGACGGTCGAGCCCCAGGTGATGAACTCGCTGGAGTACTGCACCTCGTAGGCGGTCTCGTCGGTCGCGGCGTCGGTCCAGGAGAGCCGCGCCACGCCGGCGGACGCCACCACCTCCTGCACGCCGGTGAGGCCGGTCGGCGCGTTGGGCGGCACCGCCGCGGCCGTGCTCACACCCACGACGGAGGTGAACGCCGACGCGCTGGCGCCATTCACCGCGCGCACCCGGTAGAAGTAGGTGCTCCCGGTGGCGAGGCCCATATCGCCGTAGCCCAGGGCCGAGGCAGGTGGGCTCGCGATGAGCGCGAAGGGCCCGCCGCTCGCAACGGAGCGCTCGACCTCGAAGCCGGTGAAGGCTCCGGACGGCGGCATCCAGCTGAGCTCCACGCCCTGGGAGCTCGTGGCCCGCGCGACGAGGTTCGTGGGCACGGATGGCGCTGCCACGCCGCCGTCGTCTCCTCCGCCGCCGCCGTCTCCTCCTCCGCCGTCTCGTCCACCCCCGTCGCCGCCGCCTGCTCCACCACCGTCTCCTCCGTCCCCGGCGACTCCCCGGCCGCCGTCTGCGTCTCCATCGCCGTCCCCGTCGGTGGGCCCGCCACCGCACGCGGCAAGCGCCACGAGCGAGACCAGAAGGAGTGCACGGCAGGTGCGGGGCGAGGCGCGAGGCATGGAGACTCCGGTGGAGAGGAACATCATGGCCGACTATTCCCCTGGCCCGCGGCACGGGGGAGGTGCACTCGCGACAAGTCGGCTGGGCCACCCCTGAGCGGGGGTAGGAGGCTGGCTCACCTTCACTCCACCGCGAGCGAAGCGGCCGCCCGCGACGTATCGTGTGGCCACGCCGCCAGCGACCGGAGCAGCCGTGGCCCCCGGCATCCCCACCATCACCCTCGACCCGCGCTCCAACCGCCCGGTCTACCTGCAGATTGCGCATGCGCTCATGTCCGAGATTCACCGCGGCCGGTTCCGGCCCGGCGACGCGCTCCCGGGCTACCGCACGCTCGCGCAGGGACTGGGCGTGTCCCGCAACACGGTGATGGCCGCGTACCGCGAGCTCGCCGACGAGGGATGGCTGGTGGCGGCGCCGGGCGAGGGGAGCACCGTCGCACCCACGCCGCCGCGGCGCCTTCCGGGCGCCTCCGAGACTCCGCCCGGACCCGCGGCGGAGCTCACGGGCGCCGGCATGGGCTTCGACCTCCGCCGGCCCCCAGACCCCGCGGTGCCCGACGCCGCCCGCAATCTGCTCCGCGTCGCCACCGGCAACCCCGACCCGCGCCTCCTGCCTGGCGCCGCGCTCGCGCGGGCCTACCGCCGCGCGCTCACCGTGAACCCGCGCGGCACGCTCGCGGTGGACGACCCGCAGGGCCACCCCACCCTGCGCGAGGCGCTCGCGCGCACGCTGCGCGCGGCCCGCGGCGTCGCCGCCGCGCCGGAGCGCCTGGTGGTCACCCGCGGCGGGCAGCTGCCGCTGGCCCTCGTTGCCCACGCCCTGCTCGGGCCAGGCGACGCGGTGGCGGTCGAGGCGCTCGGCGCGCGGGACGCGTGGGAGGCCTGCGCTCGCGCCGGCGCGCGCTGCCTGCCGGTGCCGGTGGACGCGCAGGGGCTGGACGTGGACACCCTCGAGCGGCTCCTCTCGACGGAGCGGCTGCGCGCGGTGCTCACCACCCCGGTGCGCCAGTACCCCTCGGTGGTCGCGCTCTCGCCGGAGCGCCGGGCGCGGCTGCTCGCCCTCGCGGCGCGCCACCGGTTCGCCGTGCTGGAGTCCGAGCACGACGCCGAGTTCCAGTTCGAAGGAGCGCTGCCCCCGCCGCTCGCCGCGGAGGACCGCGCGGGCGTGGTGGTGCTGGTGGGCTCCCTCTCGAAAATCTTCAGCCCCGGGCTCCGCCTCGGCTTCGTCCACGCGCCCGCGCCGCTCGTGGCGCAGCTGCGCTCCGCCCGCGACGCGCTCGACCGCCACGGTGACCCCGCGCTCGAGCGGGCGATGGCGGAGCTCCTCGAGGACGGCGAGATCGAGCGCCACCTCAACCGCATGCACCCCCTCTACCGCCACCGTCGCGACGTGCTCGCGAACGCGCTCTCGGAGCACCTCGGCGCCGCGCTCACCTTCGACCCGCCCACGGGCGGCCTCGCCCTGTGGGCCCGCACGCGAGAGGGGCTGGACGTGGACGCCTGGGCGCGGCGCGGCCTCGAGCGCGGGGTCGCCTTCCAGGCCGGCCGGCAGTTCGCCTTCGACGGCGGCGCCGTCCCAGGGCTGCGCATCGGGTTCTCCAACTACGGCGACGCGGAGCTGGTCGAGGTCGCGCGGCGGATGGCCGAGGCCCTCCCGGAGGGGCAATGACGGTGGAGCTGCAGCCGCTGGACGGGCGCGTCGTGCTCAAGGGACTGCTCGGGGAG
>NZ_RAWA01000355.1 GCF_003611675.1 Corallococcus sp. CA053C | reverse complement strand
GGCGAAGACCGAGGCCGCTGCCCCCGCTCCCGCGACCGGTGAAGTGAAGACCGAGGCGAAGACCGAGACCAAGACGGAGACCAAGGCGGCCGGCAAGAAGGCCTCCAAGAAGACCACCACCGAGAAGAAGGCCACCACCGAGAAGGCCGCGGAGTAGTTCCGCCGCCGCACCACCTGCCCGTCATCTCCAAGGGGCGGACAGGACCGAGTGCCCGACAGGGGCGCCCTCTTCCCGGGGCGCCCCTGTTGTCGTTTCAGGACCGGACGCTCCATCCACCCCGTCTTCTTGGAATTTCAGCGGAGCCACCATTTGACAGGCAGGGAAGAATCCTGCTTAATACGCATTAGGTGGATGCCTGTTCATCCACGACAAGAAGGGGCGTCCCCCTCCCCCCCTTCAAGCGAGACGGTCATGGTGGAAGCGTTCACGAAGGTGTCCGAAGCGTCCCGGTTGCTGCTGGACAAGGGTCTGTGCGCGGCGACGGGCGGCGAGTCCCTGGGCATGGTGGCCCGGACCCTGAAGGTGGATCGCGCCTGCATCTTCGAGAACCGCACCACGAACCTGGCGGGCCGGTTCATCACCGACCTGCGCCACGCGTGGGCGGAGCCGGGGGTGGCGTCCCCCTACGCGCACCCCATGCTGCGCTCGCTGGCGCTGCGCGACTACGCGATGGCGTGGATGGACATGCTGGAGGCGGGGATGGTGGTGTCCTGTGCCTCCCGCGAGGCGCCGCCGCTGATGCGCGAGCTGCTGGAGCGCCAGGGCGTCCAGTCCGTCCTGCTCTGCCCCATCATCCCGGCCAAGCAGTGGTGGGGGTACGTGGCGTTCGAGGACTGCCACCAGGCGCGCGTGTGGCGCCCGGAAGAGGTGTCCCTGCTCAAGTCGCTGGCGCGGGCCATTGGCGCGTCGGTGCGGCACGCGACCATGCGCTCCTCGCTGTCGCAGGTGCGCACCAACCTCACCAGCGTGATGCGCCCGGCCTCCGGGGATACCTGAGCCCACCTGGGTCAGGGCCGCCCGGCCGCTTTGCGGACGGGGAGGTTGGAACAGGGATGATCGGGGCGGTAACGCGACGCCCCGTTTCTGTTACCCTCGCTCGCCTGCGCCCTGCCCATGTCCTCGATTGAGCCTACCGCCATCAGCCGTGCCCGGACCCCTGACCACATCAGCGGTTACCGCCTGGAGAAGCTCGTCGGTGCCGGAGGCATGGGGGAGGTCCACAAGGCCACCCAGCTCTCCCTCGGCCGCACGGTCGCGATAAAGCTGCTCAACACGGAGCTGGCCAAGGACCCGTCGTTCATCGCCCGCTTCCAGAAGGAAGCCGCCGCGCTGGCGACCTTGAGCCACCCCCACGTCGTCGCCATCGTCGACAAGGGGAAGACGGACAGCACCTATTACCTGGTGATGGAGTTCGTGGACGGGCCGTCCCTGCGCGAGCTCATGCGCAGCCCGCAGCAGGACACGCCGGTGCTCTTGCGGCGGATGCTCGAGATCTGCCGGGCCATCGAGTACGCGCACGGCCGGGGCGTCATCCACCGCGACCTGAAGCCGGAGAACATCCTGCTGGATCAGCAGGCCGGCGGCATCGCGAAGGTGTCGGACTTCGGGCTGGCGTCCTTCCTGGACGACGCGCAGGCGGCGTCGCGCTACGCGCTCACGTCCACGCACGTGTCCATGGGCACCATCTCGTACATGGCGCCGGAGCAGCGCGTGGACGCCAAGAGCGCGGACGCGCGGGCGGACATCTTCTCCCTGGGCGTCATCCTCTACGAGACCTTCACTGGCGAGGTGCCGCTGGGCACCTTCGATCCGCCGTCGCGCAAGCGCGCGGGCCTGGATCCGCGGGTGGACGCCATCGTGATGCGGTGCCTCAAGCCGGATCCGGATGACCGCTACCAGTCCGTGGGCGCGCTCATCGCGGAGCTGGAGCCGCTGGTTCCCGGCAGCCTGCTGTCCATGCCGCCCCTGCGGCTGACGCGCTGGCAGCGGGCGAAGCAGAAGGTGCGCCATGCGGCGAGCGTGGTGGTGCGGACGGCCGCGACGCTGGTGGTGTTGGCGGCGCTGGTCGTGCTGGGCGTGGCGTGGAACCTCAGTGGGAAGGTCCACAAGCCGCTGGCGTCCCCGGGCGAGGTCATCCTGGGAGACCTGGGCGCGGAACAGAGCCAGCCTGCTCCCGGGCGCAAGGAGGACGTCACCCCGGACAAGCAACGCGTGGTCGCAGGCGAAGGACCGGATGCGCTGAAGATGGTGGTGGCCGGCAGGCCTGCTGTCTTCGAGAACAAGGCCCTCGTCTTCCCGCCCCTGGAGGACACCAAGTCGGAGGACACCAAGTCGCGCGTGGGTCGCATGCGCGCGGACGTGTTGGGGCTGGTGGGGGGCGTCGCGCGGCTGACCGCGCGCGTGCGCGCCGACGCGCCTCCGCCCACGGTGAAGCGCCGCCTGATGGAAATGCTGAATGGCCCGCCGCCGGATCCCGTAGCCGCGCTGCTGCTGACGGGCCGGAACAGCCGCTACGTCGCGCTGGTGCATCGTGGCGCCGGCGCGCCGCTGGCCCTGGAGTGGGGACTGGGCGAGCGCAGCGGCAGCATGCTGGGGCTCGCGGCCCCGGAGGGCGAGGCCCGGCTGGAGATGTTCATCACCGAGGAGGGCGTGCTGCAGGCCTTCCTCGGCCAGGGCAAGGACCAGCGGCCCATCGCGGAGCCGCTGAACCTGGGCCCGGACTGGCAGGCCCAGTTCGGTGAGCCCCCCCAGCCGGCCTTCGGCTGCATCGAGGGGACCTGTAGCGCCGAGGGGTTCACCTACGTCGTGGACCGCCCCGCGCCCCCGGGGACCACGCCGGCCACGCCCGTGGTGGTGGCCCCGCCGCAGCAGCCGCCGCGCACGGTGGCCTCCGCGACGCCCGTCAAGGCCGTGGTGCCGCCCAAGCGGGTGCCGCCGCCGCCCCCGCCCAAGCGCCAGCCGGTCAAGGCGGCCCCCGCCAAGCCCACGAAGCGCCGCTAGGGCAACAGCCGGAAGCCGTCTCCGGACACGCACCGCAAGGGGAATATGGCCACGCCGGGGGGATTGCATTATCCCTCAGCCCCCCTATGCGTATGCGCACCTTCCGTCGCGGCCTGACCGCGCTCGCCCTCGTCGCTGGCCTCTCCGGTTGCCCCCGACCGTCCTCCGTCGTCGCGCCCCACGTGCTCGAGTCCGCCGCCGAGCGCGCCGGACAGGGTGACGCGGAGGCGCGCACGCTCGCGTTCGCGGGCTTCCACGCGTACCTCGTCGCGGGGGACGTGGGCCTTGCCCAGCAGCGCTTCGACGCCGCCGTGCAGAAGGACCCGGGCGACCCCTACGCCCTGGAGGGACAGGCGCTGCTCGCCCGGCGCAAGGGCCAGTCCGACCGCGCGCTCGCGGCGTCGCTGGAGCTGGTGAAGCGCGCGCCCCGCCACCCGCTGGCCGCCATCGCCGCCCGCTACGTGCTGGACCGCGTGGGCACCTCGCGCGCGGAGGACGACGCGCTGCTCAAGGGCGTGGACGCCGCGCTCGCCGCGGGCGCCCAGGGTGAGACGGCCTACCTGCTGCGCGCCGCCCGGCTCGCGGTGGCCAGCCTCCGCGCGGACACGGCGGGCCAGGCGCAGGCGCTCAAGGACCTGGGCGGCGCGGGCGAGGCCACGCTCGTGGGCCCCTTCTCGCCCTTCCACGTGCTCGCCATCGACGAGCCCCTGGCCCCGGAGAAGGACGGCTCGTTCGCGGGCCCCTTCACGGGCGCGTTCGGTGCGCTGAACGCGCGCACGCTGCGCTCGCCGGACGGACGCCTGGACCTGGGCGGCGAGCCCGGCCACGGGGACATGTACGTGCTGGGCATCGACGCGGAGGTGGCCGAAGCGGGCGTGTACGTGCTGCGCACGGTGAGCCAGACGTCGCACCGCGTGCTGATGGACGGCGCGCCAGTGCTGGACCGCCGCGACTGGGCGCGCACCGCGTCCACCGTGTCCGCCCGGGCGCTGGAGCTGCCCGCGGGCAAGCACCGCTTCGTGGTGAAGCTGTCCCGTGACAACTCCATGGGCGGCCTCACCTTCGCGCTGCTCAAGGCGGACGGGACGGCGTCGCAGGTGCGCCTCACCGCCGCCACCGGCCCCGCGCCTGCCTGGAACGCCACGCTGGATGAAGCCGAGGCCTCTTCCGTGTACCCGAGCGCGGAGGATCTGGCCCAGGCGCTCCAGTCCGAGGCCGGCGAGCTGCTGGGCGCGTACCTCGCGGTGCGCGACGGCCTGTCGCGCGACCTGGACGGCACGCGGCGGCTGATGGAGAAGCTGCCCGCCACGACGCCCGCGGTGCTGACCCTGCGCGCGGAGCAGGCCGCGCAGGACCGCACCATCCCCTCCAAGGTGGCGCGCGGCCGGGCCACGCGAGATTTGGAAGCGGCGCTGGCGAAGGACCCGGGCAACGTGTCCGCGCTGCTGCTGCGCGCGGACCTCTTCCTGGACGACGGCCAGCCGGCCACCGCGCTGGACACGCTGAAGACGGCGCGCGACGCGGTGAAGCCCGCGGGCTTCCCGGTGCACCTGCTGCTGGCCCGCGCGGCGCTCGCGCTGGACGTGGACGCGCTGGCGGAGACGTCGCTCGCGTCAGCGCTGGAGGCCCAGCCAGGGCTGTGTGAGGCGCTGGGGTTGCAGTACTCGCTGGCGCGGCGCCGGGACGCGATGGCGCGCAGCGACGACCTGCTCAAGGCCCAGGACGGCTGCCCCGGCGCGGAGGCGCGCAAGGTGGACCACCTGCGCACGCGGGGGGACATGGAGGGCGCGGCGAAGGGCTCCGCGCAGCTGCTCGCGCAGGACCCCAACAACCTCAACGCCGCCGCGGCGCTGGCCACCGCCTACGTCAGCCTGCGCCGCTACGACGACGCGGCGAAGGTGCTCCAGTCGCTCGCGACCGTGTGGCCGCGCAACACGGAGCTCCTCAAGCGACTGGCGGACGTGCGCGAGTACGCGGGCCAGGGCGCGGAGGCGCTGAAGCTGCGCGAGCAGGCATTGAAGCTGGACGGCAGCGACCTGGCCCTGCGCCGCGCGGTGGAGCGCGCGAAGACGGGCAAGGAGCTGCTGGCGGCGTACGCCATCGACGGGAAGGAAGCGCTGAAGGCCTATGAGGCGGCGCCCATCACCGGCGGCAGCCCGGCGGCGTACGTGCTGGACGCGGCGGCGGTGCAGGCGTTCCCGGACGGGTCGCTCGTCAACCGCATCCACACCATCCAGAAGGCGCTGGAGCAGTCGGGCGTGCAGGACATCGCGGAGGTAAACATCCCTCGCGGCGCGCAGGTGCTGGCGCTGCGCACGCTCAAGGCCGACGGTCGCGTGCTGGAGCCGGAGAACTTCGAGGGCAAGGACACCGTGAGCCTCCCCGGCGTGCAGGTGGGGGACTCCGTGGAGGTGGAGTACCTGCTGGCCGAGGGCGAGCGAGGCCCCGCGCAGCCGGGCTTCACCGCGTCCGCCTTCTACTTCCAGATCGCCAACCAGCCCAACGCGTGGAGCACGTACACCGTCGTCGCGCCCAAGGGCAGCGGCATGAAGGTGGACGCGCACGGCATGAAGGCGCCGCCCCCGGAGGTGAAGGGCGACGTGGAGGTGTTCCACTACGACGCGCGCCGGGTGCCGCCGTTCATCCCGGAGCCGGACGCGCCGCCCACGGGCAACGAGTACCTGCCCTTCGTGATGGTGGGCGCGGGCGACACGGGCAACGACGGTCTGGCGCGCGTGTACGGCGACGCGTTCCAGGACCGGTGGATGCGCACCGCGGAGGTGGAGGCGTTCGCGCGCGAGGCCACCGAAGGCAAGAAGGGCCTGGACGCCGTGAAGGCGCTGCACGCCACGGTGATGAAGCGCTTCTCCGGAAGGGACGCGAGCCTCGCGCAGTCCGCGGCCTCCACCGTCGCGCAGGACCGGGGCAGCCGCCTGTCCGTGATGAAGGCGGGCCTGGAGGCGCTGGGCATCCCGTCGCGCGTGGCGGCGGTGCGCACCTTCAACACCGACCCCGCGCCCTACCTCTTCCCGGCGGACGCGCTCCTGCCCTACGCGGCCCTGCGCGTGGAGGTGCCAGGGGAGGCTCCGGTATGGGTGGACACGTCCGTGCGCTTCGGCCCCTTCGGCGAACTGCCCGAGGCGGCCATGGGCGAGCGCGAGGCGTACCTGCTGCCGGAGCCCGGCAAGCCGCTGGAGAAGGTGAAGACGCCCGCGCTCAAGCCGCGCGCGGGCAAGGACGTGAAGCTCACGCTGGAGATTGGCACCGACGGCAAGCTCAGCGGCCAGGGCGAGGAGACCTACTCCGGCTTCGACGCCGCGCAGATCGCCGACGCCTTTGATCAGCTCTCCGCGGAGAACCGCAACCAGGCGCTCCAGGGCGCGGTGTCGCGCTACTTCGCCGGCGCGGAGCTGTCGTCCGTGAAGCTGGAGCACGCGCAGGAGGTGGGCGCCCCGTTCGTGCTGCGCTACACGTTCACCGTGCCCCGCTTCGGGCGCATGGAGGGCGACAACCGCATGGCCCTGGGTCCGCTCACCTTCCCCGCGCTCCTGGGCCGGCGCTACGTGCAGGTGAGCTCACGCTCGACGCCGCTCTACATCGACGACACGGAGGCCAGCCGCACCAGCGTCACCCTCACCATGCCCCAGGGCTGGAAGCTCAGTGATCCGCAGGCGGGCCTGAAGGTGGACAGCGAGTTCGGCCACTACACCCGCGCGGAGAAGCAGGACGGCCGCGCGCTCACCGTCTCCGAGTCCCTGCTCCTGCCCCGCGCCCGCGTCACCCCCGCGCAGTACGAGAAGTTCGCCGCCTTCGCCGGGGACGTGGACCTGCTCCAGGTGCGCGAGCTGTTCCTCGTGAAGCCGTAGCGACGGGTGGCAGGACCTTCCAGGAATACAGTGATTCCTGGCTGATGGCGTCTTGTGTTAACGGGCTCCTGACCGGGGTGTTTCCTCCGGCCAGGAGCCTTTTCACATGAGACCTCATGATTGGATTTCGCTCGGGGCGTGCGCGCTCTTGGGGCTGATGGGCGCGGGCTGTGGCACGCCGGCGTCCCCTTCGGACGGCGCGGTGGGGCCGGAGCTGGAGACGCAGCGCGCGGGCGCGGCGGTGAAGGTGACCAAGACGGTGGGCAAGAAGGTCTACGTCCACCTGATGCCGTGGTTCGAGACGCGGGCAACGTCGGGCAACGGCGCGTGGGGCATCCACTGGACCATGGCCAACCAGAACCCGGACGTGGTGGACGGATCCGGGCGGCGGCAGATTGCGTCGTACTACTACCCGCTCATCGGGCCATACGGCTCCGGGGACCGGGACGTCATCGAGTACCAGCTGATGATGATGAAGTACGCAGGCGTGGACGGGGTGCTCATCGACTGGCCGGGCACCCTCAACGCGTTCGACTATCCGAAGAACCGCGCCAACACCGAGGCCATCATCGCGCAGACGGCGGCGGTGGGGCTGGACTTCGCGGTGGTGTACGAGGACCACAACGTCCAGCTCGCGTACGACGCGGGCGCCATCACCGACAAACCAGGCGCCGGGCGCAATGACATGACGTACCTGCGCGACCGGTACTTCAACCAGTCCAACTACATCAAGGTGGACAACGCGCCGCTGCTGCTCGTCTTCGGGCCGCAGACGTTCCAGTCCGCGGGGGACTGGACGAACGTCTTCTCGCCGCTGAGCCAGAAGCCGACCTTCCTGACGCTCTGGTACGAGTCCGGCGAAGCGGGGGCCAACGCGAAGGGTGAGTTCGCGTGGATCTACCCGGACTTCATCAACGGGCTCACGAGCTTCTACAACACCCGGCCTTCGCCCCTGAAGTTCGGCTCCGTGTACCCGGGCTTCCGGTCGTTCTACACGGCGGGCGGCTGGGGCGGGCCCACGTGGGAGATCGCCCACAACGGCCTCACCGCCTTCAACCAGACGCTGGACCTGGCGAAGAACGCGACCAGCATCAATCACTTCCAGCTCAACACGTGGAACGACTACGGCGAGGGGACGATGATCGAACCCACGCGCGAGTTCGGCTACGGCTTCCTCACGTCGCTCCAGCAGAAGCTGGGCGTGCCGTATTCGCAGAGCGAGCTGGAGCTCATCCACACCCTGTTCCAGCAGCGCAAGCAGTTCGCGGGCGACGCGACCCGGCAGGCGCAGCTCGCCCAGGCCGCCTCCGCGCTGGCTGCGCTGGATGTCACCCAGGCTCGCAACATCCTCAACGGCGGCGGCACGGGCAGTGGCCCCTCCGTCACCAACGGTGGCTTCGAGTCCGGCATGAGCGGCTGGACGACGTGGACGCCCAACGGCACCTCCGGCGCGGCCTTCACGGAGACGTACAACGGCGGTCACGCGAGCGCGAACCACCTCACGCATTGGAGCGGCGCGCCGTTCGAGACGTGGACGTACCAGGCCCTCTCCGGACTGGCGCCGGGCAACTACAAGGTCCGCGCGTGGGTGCGGAAGGGCGGCACGTTCGACATGGCGCGCTTCCAGGTGAAGGCGTGCGTCGAGTGCACGTTCGCGTTCAACGCGCTGGGCACGTACGGCGACTGGACCCAGGTGGAGACGCCCGCCGTGTCCGTGACGGGCGGCTTCCTGGAGTTCGGCTTCCACACGCGGGCCCTCACCGGCAACACCGCCAACTTCATCCACATGGATGACGTGTCGGTGATCAAGCTGTAGCGCGCGAGGGTGGTGCCCGGGCCTCGCGGGCCCGGGTGCTCCTTCACGGTTGCTGGAAGATGGCGACGGTCGGCGTGCCGTCCTCGCCGATGTAGCCGCGGTACATGCCGCTGGAGTTGAAGGGCATGGCCACGTGGCCCTCGCGGTCCATGGCGATGACGCCGCCCTCGCCGCCCGCCTTCACCAGCACGTCGTGGATGACGAAGTTGGCGGCCTCCGGCAGGGGCAGGTCCTGGTATTCCACGCGGGCGCAGATGTCGCGCGCCACCGTGTAGCGGATGAAGAACTCACCGTGGCCGGTGGCGGACACCGCGCAGCGCTCGTCCGCATAGGTGCCCGCGCCGATGATGGGCGAGTCCCCCACCCGGCCGAAGCGCTTGTTCGTCATGCCTCCCGTGGACGTGCCCGCCGCGAGGTGGCCCTCCTGGTCCAGGGCCACCGCGCCCACGGTGCCGAACTTGTGGTCCCCCGTAATCGGATCCACGCCCGGCGTCAGCGGCGCGGCGGCCTGTGTTCCCGGCTTCGCGGGAGGAGCGGCCGGTGTTCCCGGCGTCGTGGGAGGAGTGGCCGGTGTGCCCGGCTTCGCGGGAGGAGCGGCCTGTGTTCCTGGAGCGGTGGGCGGAGCGGACTGCTTTCCCGGCGTTGCGGGAGGAGCAGCCGGTGTTCCCGGCGTCACGGGCGGAGTGGCCGATGTGCCCGGAGCGGCGGGCGGAGCGGCCTGCTTTCCCGGTGTCGCGGGAGGAGCAGCCTGTGTTCCCGGAGCGACGGGAGGAGCGGCCTGCGTTCCCGGCGTCATGGGCGGAGCAGCCGGTGTTCCCGGCGTCACGGGCTGCTGCTGCTCGGGCGTCGCGGGCGGAGTGGCCGGCGTCGCGGGCTGAGCGGTCTTCGCCTTCTCCTCCGCCAGGGCCCGCTGGAGCCCCTGCCAGCGCTCCTCCGTGTAGAAGTACTTCGCGTCCACCAGGGGCATGCCCTGCGACTGCGCGAACGCCTCCGCGCCGTCCCCCACCATCATCACGTGGGGGGACTTCTCCATCACCAGCCGCGCCAGGTCGATGGGGTTCTGGATGTGGCGCACGCCGGCCACCGCTCCGGCCGCGCGCGTCTTGCCGTCCATCACGGCCGCGTCCAGTTCGTTCACGCCGTCGTGGTTGAACACCGCGCCCTTGCCGGCGTTGAAGTACGGCGAGTCCTCCAGCACGTGGATGGCGGCCGTCACCGCGTCCAGGCTCTTGCCTCCCTTCGCCAGCACCGCGTGGCCCGCCTGGAGCGCCTGGGTGAGCACGGCGCGCATCGCCGCCTCGCGCTCCGGGGACAGGTTCTCGCGCGAAATCACGCCCGCGCCGCCGTGGATGACCAGCCCCCACTTCGGCTTCACCTGGGGCGGCGCATCCATGCGCAGGATGGCCTCGTCACGCGCGGCCGACTGGGTCGACGTGGCACAGCCCAGCGGCGCCAGCAGCAGCGCGGTGCCCGCCAGCAGGCTCCGGTGCAGCCAAGGGGAGAACGAGGGGAACATGCCGTGACCTCCAGAGAGGCCCTGTCCTAAAGCCCTTCGCCCGGGGCCTGTCCAGGACCGACGCATGCCGCGGTGCACCAACGGCCCGGGCACTGTCGCACCACCGGAGCCCCGAGCCCCTGTCTGCCCGGT
>NZ_RAWA01000354.1 GCF_003611675.1 Corallococcus sp. CA053C | reverse complement strand
CCGCCCTCACCGCGCTGACGGGCGATCTCCGCCTCGATGGAGGCCAGGAGCTGGCGCTCCTTGTCGTGCCAGCGCGACTTGCTGGGGTCCGCCAGCGAGCGCCGCGCGCCGTTGGCGTAGAACTCCAGGTCCTGGAGGCTGGCGCCGTAGACGGGCGCGCCCTTGCTGCGGCCGTAGTTGGGAAGGGTCATGCCGTCGCCACCACCGGCCGGCGCACCCGCGGCGGGGGCGGCGCGACGGGCCGCCGGGGCCGCTGCCATGGGCGTGGCGCTCATGGACAGCTCGCCCAGTTGCAGCGTGAAGCCCTCGCCGTTCCTGTACGCCGTGCCCACCCGGACCTGCTCGACCTGACCGTCGGGGCGACGGACCGCGACGGTGACTGGATATTGCTCGCTCATGCGGCCCGGAATCACACCGCCGGGGGCTCCCTGTCAATCGAAGGAAGCACCGCGTGTCGGACGCATGGCGGGCCGCTGGGGGCGACCCACCACGCGGGACGTCCGGGGGACGACGTACGCCGTCAGTTCAGCGACACCATGCCACCGCCCGCGCCCTTCTTGCGGACCCAGGCCTTGGGCTTGGGGGGCGCCGCGACGGGAGCGGGCGGCTTCGCCGCTTCCTTCAGGGCCTGGCTGCCGGCGCGGCCACGGGGCAGCTTCACGTCCTGCACCGACTGCGACCGCGCGCCATCCACCCACGCGTCCGGACGGCGGCCCGTGCGGATGAGCAGGCGCAGCTTCTGGTAGTGCGCCGAGCAGTAGCCCTTGGAGCGGCTCTGACGCTTGCACCCGATGACCGCGCAGGCCTGGTTGTCTTCAGCAGCCGGAGCGCGCACGGCCGGAGGACGGCCGGGGCCGCGGGTGGCGGGCGCCTTGGCGGCGGGAGCAGCGGCCTTGCCGGCGGGCGCCTTCACGGGCGCCTTCACCGGCGCGAGCTTCGCGGCGGGCGCCTTCACGAGCGCCGCGGCGTTCTTCGCGGCGTTCTTCGCGACGGTCTTCGCGGACGGCGGACGACCCGGGCGGCGGCGGGCCACCGGCTCCGGCGCCAGCGTGGGCGTGCGCACGCCGGCCACCGCACCGAGGCGGCTGGAGAGGGGCGCCAGACGCTGCGTCACCTCACGCAGGACATCCAGGGCTTCCAGCCCCTTGGCCATACGGGCCACGGCCTTCTGAAAGGGAGCGAGTTGCTGTTGCAACTCACGCCGGACCATGTCGCGCAGTTCGGTTTCAAGGGAAAGTGGGGCCATGTGGGGCAGGATATACACCCAACCGTCCACGGCGGGATGGAAACATTGCTCAGGATGTTAAAGGAACCCGTCATGACCCCGGTTCCCACCCCCGTCCGTTTCCGCGGCACCGACTCCTACCTCACGAGCGAGGGCCTGCAGGCCGCCGTCAACTGCGCCCTCACGCTCCAGCGCCCCCTGTTGGTCAAGGGCGAGCCCGGCACCGGCAAGACGCTCCTCGCGGAGGCGATTGCCCAGGGACTGGGATTGAAGCTGCTCACCTGGCACGTCAAGAGCACCACGCGCGCCCAGGATGGCCTGTATGTCTACGACACGGTGCAGCGCCTGTATGACTCGCGCTTCGGCGACGGGGACGTGCGCGACATCCGGCGATACATCCGCCTGGGGCCGCTGGGCGAAGCCTTCGCCTCCCCGGAGCGCGTGGTGCTGCTCATCGACGAGGTGGACAAGGCCGACCTGGAGTTCCCCAACGACCTGCTCCACGAACTGGACCGGATGCGCTTCCGCATCTCCGAGACGAACGACGAGGTGGTGGCGAAGAACCGCCCCGTGGTGCTCATCACCAGCAACAACGAGAAGGAGCTGCCGGACGCGTTCCTGCGCCGGTGTGTGTTCCACTTCATCGACTTCCCGGAGCGCGACCTCATGCAGCGCATCGTGGACGTGCACCACCCGGGGCTGGACGCGTCGCTGTCCGAGCAGGCCCTCAAGGTCTTCTACGAGCTGCGGGCGATGACGCGGCTGCGCAAGCGGCCCTCGACGAGCGAGCTCATCGACTGGATCTCCGTGCTCAAGGCCAACGGCGTGATGGAATTGAAGCTGGAGGAGCAGCTGCCGTTCCTGGGCGCGCTGCTCAAGAAGGAGCAGGACCTGGTGGCGGTGGCGGAAGCGTTCGGACGCGGCCGCAAGTCTCGCGCGTAGCAGGGAAGGACACGGGCCATGTTCCTGCCGTTCTTCTACGAGCTGCGAAAGCGCGGGGTGAAGGTGGGCGCCCAGGAGGCGCTCGCCCTCGCCGGGGCGCTGAAGGCCGGGCTGCATGACAGCAGCCTGGATGGCTTCTACCACGTGGCGCGCGCGCTCCTGGTGCACTCGGAGACGCAGCTGGATGCGTTTGATCAGGCGTTCCTCTCGCACTTCCAGGGCGTCGCGTCCGACGCGCTCAAGCTCACCGAGGAGCTGCTCTCCTGGCTGGAGGAGGCGAAGGAGCGGCGCGACCTGAGCCCGGAGGAGCTGGCCCTCCTGGAGCAGTGGGACCCGGAGGAGCTGCGCAAGCAATTGGAGCAGCGCCTGAAGGAGCAGACCGAGCGCCACGACGGCGGCTCGCGCTGGGTGGGCACGGGCGGCGCGTCTGCCTTTGGCAACAACGGCATGGCGCGGCAGGGCGTGCGCATTGGCGGCACGGGCGGACGGCAGGGGCAGGCGCTGTGGCAGGCCGGCGCTCGCAAGTACGCGGGCTACCGCGACGACGTGGTGCTGGACACGCGGCAGATGGCCGTGGCGCTGCGCAAGCTGCGGGCCTTCGTGCGCGAGGGCGCGCTGGAGGAACTGGACATCGAGGAGAGCATCTCCGCCACCGCGAAGAACGCGGGCGAGCTGGAGGTGGTGACTCGGCCGCCGCGCAGGCCCAACACCCGCGTGGTGCTGTGCATGGACGTGGGCGGGTCCATGGACCCGTACGCGCATCTGGTGAGCCGGCTGTTCAGCGTCGCCAGCCAGGCGTCCCACTTCAAGGAGCTGCGGACCTACTACTTCCACAACTGCGTCTACGGGAAGCTCTACGCCACGCCCCAGCTGACGGGCGGGCTCACCGTTCCGGAGCTCACCGCGCAGGTAGGCCGGCACCACAAGCTGGTGATGGTGGGCGATGCGTCCATGGCGCCGTATGAGCTGGGCATCCGCACGGATGCCAATGGCCAGTACCGCCAGGAGGGACTGGAGGGGATGACGTGGCTGATGCAACTGGCCCAGCACTTCGAGCGCAACGTGTGGCTCAACCCGGAGCCCCGTGGGTCATGGCGCTCGGGCACCATCGCGATGATCGCCAACGTGTTCCCGATGTTCGCGCTCACCGTGGAGGGGCTGGGTGAGGCGGTGAGCCACCTGACGCGCGGGAAGACTCCTCGCGGGGCGGCGGTGCGGCGGTAGCCTGGGGCATTCCCGGGAAGTCCAGTGTCCCCTGCCGGCCAGCCCACCTGGCGGCGGGTGTGTTTCGTGCGGCGCACCGCGCCCGGTTGCGGCATGGTGCGCCCGCGACGCACCCCGGCGCGGGAGACTGCATGACGACCGAGAAGATCGATACCCAGGCAATCAACACCATCCGCACGCTGTCCATCGACGCGGTGGAGAAGGCCCACTCGGGCCACCCGGGCGCCCCCATGGCGCTGGCTCCCGTGGCCTACCAGCTGTGGCAGCAGGAGCTGCGGTACGACCCGTCCCACCCCATCTGGCCGGACCGCGACCGCTTCATCCTCTCCAACGGCCACGCGTCCATGCTGCTCTACAGCCTGCTGCACCTGGCGGGCGTCAAGCGCGTGGACCGCGAGTACGACGTGACGGACGCGCCCGCCGTGTCGCTGGAGGACATCCAGAAGTTCCGCCAGCTGGACTCCGCCACGCCCGGCCACCCCGAGTACCGCTGGACCACCGGCGTGGAGACCACCACCGGCCCGCTGGGCCAGGGCGTCGCCAACAGCGTGGGCATGGCGCTCGCCAGCCGCTGGCTCGCGGGGCACTTCAACAAGCCCGGCTTCGACCTGTTCACCCATGACGTCTACGCCATCTGCGGCGACGGCGACATGATGGAGGGCGTCGCGTCCGAGGCCGCGTCGCTCGCCGGCCACCTCCAGCTGCCCAACCTCTGCTGGATCTACGACAGCAACCACATCTCCATCGACGGCAGCACCGACCTGGCCTTCACCGAGGACGTGGGTCGCCGCTTCGAGGCCTACGGCTGGCGCGTCCTCCAGGTGACGGACGCCAACGACCTGGACGCGCTGGGCAAGGCCTTCCGCACCTTCAAGGAAGCGCGCGGCAAGCCCACCCTCATCGTCGTCAATTCCTTCATCGGCTATGGCGCGCCCAAGAAGCAGGGCTCCGCCAGCGCCCACGGCGAGCCCCTGGGCGCCGAGGAGCTCAAGGGCGCCAAGCGCAACTACGGCTGGCCCGAGGACGCGCAGTTCCTCGTGCCCGACGGCGTGCGCGAGCGCTTCCAGGAGCGCATGGGCGCGCGCGGCAAGCAGCTGCGCGAGGCGTGGGAGAAGTCCTTCGCCGACTACCGCAAGCAGCACCCGGAGCTGGCGCACGAGCTGGAGCGCATGCTCAAGCGCGAGCTGCCGGACGGCTGGGACAAGGAGCTGCCGGTGTTCCCCGCGGACGCGAAGGGCATGGCCACGCGCGAGTCGGGCGGCAAGGTGCTCAACGCGCTCGCGAAGAACTACCCGTGGCTGGTGGGCGGCTCCGCGGACCTGAACCCGTCCACGAAGACGTACCTGTCCGCGTCCACGTCCATGAAGCCGGGCGAGCACTCGGGCCGCAACATCCACTTCGGCGTGCGCGAGCACGCGATGGGCTCCATCGTCAACGGCCTCAACCTGAGCAAGGTGCGCGCGTACGGCGCCACGTTCCTCATCTTCAGTGACTACGAGCGCCCGGCGATGCGGCTGTCGTCGCTGATGGAGATCCCCTCCATCCACATCTTCACGCACGACTCCATTGGCCTGGGCGAGGACGGCCCCACGCACCAGCCGGTGGAGCAGCTGGTGTCGCTGCGCGCCATCCCCGGCAACATCGTGCTGCGCCCCGGTGACGCGAACGAGGTGACGGAGGCCTGGCGCTACATCGCGAAGCAGCAGCACCACCCGGTGGTGCTCGTGCTGTCGCGGCAGCCGGTGCCCACGCTGGACCGCACGAAGTTCGCTCCGGCCTCCGGGCTTTCGCAGGGCGCGTACATCCTGCAGGAGGCCGAAGGCGGCAAGCCGGACGTCATCCTCATCGGCACCGGCACGGAGGTGTCGCTGGTGGTGGAGGCCGCGGAGAAGCTCCAGGCCGAGGGCGTGAAGGCACGCGTGGTGAGCATGCCGTCGTGGGAGCTGTTCGAGCAGCAGCCCGCCGAGTACCAGGAGCGCGTGCTGCCCGCGTCCCTCAAGGCGCGCGTCGCGGTGGAGAAGGGCGCGGCGTTCGGCTGGGAGCGCTGGGTGGGCCACACCGGCAGCGTCATCGGCATGCGCAGCTTCGGCGCTTCGGCGCCCATCAAGGCGCTGCAGCAGAAGTTCGGCTTCACCGTGGAGAACGTGGTGAAGGAAGCCAAGGCCACCGTCGCGAAGTCCAAGGCGACGCAGCCGTAGAAAATGAAAGGGCCCCGGACCCTCCCCCGAAGGTCCGGGGCACCTCTGGGTTCACCGCCGGGCTACCTCCGGCGGGAACTCCGTGGATGCGTGTGGCTGTAGTTCCCCCCTGCGAATCCCCCCGTTCAGCTCCCCCCGTTCAAGCCGCGACTCCCCCCGAGTCGCGGTACCGCGGTGCTGATCAGGCCGCGAAGAACATCGGGCGCGGGCGCGGCGGGTTGCTGACGAACTCCATCTCCTTGATCATCTTGTTGAAGTCGCCCTGGGCCATGCCCGTGGAGCCGTGGGCCTGCGCGCGGGAGGCGTACTTCTCGTAGGTCTCCACGACCTTCTTCGCGTCCGGCGTGAGGCGGTCGTAGTTCTGGCGCGCCCACTTCATCGCGTCGGTGAACTCCACGCCCGCCGCCTGGCCGTCATGGTCCGCGGCGCCCTTCTTGATGGCGGCCGTCAGGTCCTTGCCGTTGATCTGCCCGTTCTTGTTGTCCAGGCCCTGGAGCGCGTTGCGCATGGAGCTGTCGCGGAAGGTCTGGAAGCGGTCCATGGCCTTGAACATGGAGTCCGTCTCCTTCGTCGTCATGCCCTCCGGGCCGGCCTTCTTCGCGGCGGCCTGGTAGGTCTTCAGGACGTTCTTCGCCTCGGGCGTCAGGCGGCTCTCGTTCTTCGCGGCCCACTTCTCGAACTCCTTCAGCTCGGAGGTGGTGGAGTGCCCGTCCGTGTCGGAGATGCCCTCGCGGATGGCCTTGGTCAGGTCCTCGCCGGAGATGGGGCCGTTCTCCTTGTCCAGCTTCTCCGTGGCCTTGCGGGCGCTCACGTCACCGGCGCCCACCTTGCGCATCTCGCGGTTCATGGCCGCGGACTCCGTGTCCGTCAGGCCGGTGCGGCCCTGGGCCTGCGCCGCCTTCGTGTGCTTGCGGTAGACGTCCAGCACTTCCTTCGCCTCGGGGCTCAGGCGGCTCTCGTTCTTGGAGGCCCACTTCTCGAACTCCTTGGCCTCCGCGCCGGCGGCCTGGCCGTCGTGGTCCGCGGTGCCCGTCTTGATGGCGCGGGCCATGTCCTCGCCGGACACCGTGCCGCCCTTGCGGTCGAGGTGCGCGAGCGCCTTCTTCGCGCTGGCGTCACCCACGTCGCGCATCTCCCCGAGCATCTTCTTGAAGTCGTCCTGGGGGATGCCGGACTCGCCGCGCGCCTGGGACATGGCCGCGTACTTGGAATAGATGTCCACGACCTGCTTCGCCTCCGGCGTGAGGCGCTCGCGGTTGTTCATGGCCCAGTCCGCGACGGTGCGGTACTCGCTGGAGGCGGCCTGGCCGTCCAGGTCCCCGACGGCGCGCTCGATGGTGTCCGCCATCTGCCCGGCGCCGATGGAGCCGGAGGTCTGGTTGAGCTTGTTCAGCTCCACCATCGCGCCCAGGTCCTTGGGGGTCCACTGGGAGGTCGTCGGGGTCCAGCAGCCGCGGCTGCCGGCGGAGAAGTTGTCACCGTTCTTCACCGCGTCCTTCAGCGACGCCAGCTGCGCCTTCATGTCCGCCAGCTGCGCCTTCACCTGACCGAGCTGCGCGGCCTCCTTGCCGTGCAGCTTGGAGTGGCCGAGGTGGTGGTGATGGTGGACGGCAGGACGGCTGGAGACGGCGGCCTTCGTGATGACGGCGGAAGCGATCTTGGCGTTGGACATTTTAGATCTCCGGGAGGAGCGGCTTCCTTTGCGGAAGCGGTCATGCCGGGACCTATTGCGCGTGTCGTGCCACTTGCCCCGACGTGTCGTTCCATCGTGATTCCAATGGGTTACGCGACAGCGACGGACGCTTGGGGGTGGTGACAACTGTCACCACCGGTGATGACTGTCACCAGCCCCCCCACCCCCGGGTGGTGACGGCGGTCATCAGGGCCGGGGACTCTTGCGCGGAGCTGGCTTGAGCGCCTTGCGCACGCGCTGCTTGCCGGCGGGCCGTTCGGCGGCGAGCGCGTAGCCGCGCTTGAGGAAGAAGGGCAGCGTGCCCGTGTACGCGCTCCCATTGCTGATACGCCCTCCCCCGGCCGGCGGTTTCACCGGATAGGCCTCCAGGGTGCGGTGCCCTTCGCGACGCAGCGCGACTTCCACCGCGGCGAGCAGCACCGTGGCCACGCCCTGCCCTCGCCAGTCCCGGTGGATGAAGAAGCAAGGCACGGAGGCGACGGCGTCCGAGTCGTCGCACTTGAAGCTGGGGGCCCGGTCCAGGCGTGGGAAGGCGCGGCGGGGGCCGTAGGTGGCCCAGCCCACGGGGACTCCGTCCACGAAGGCGAGGACGCCCTTGGCTTCGCCGCTTTCGACCAGGGCCTTGAAGCGGCGCTTCGCTTCGGGGCCCCGCACGTCGTCGTAGCGCTCGCCTTCGGGGATGCGCCAGAACATGCACCAGCAACCCCCGCATGCGCCGTTGCGGCCGAAGAGCTGCTCCAGCGCGGGCCACAATTTCGGGGTCAGCTCGGTGGTCTGGATGTCAGGAGCGGCCATGGGGCGGACTTCTAGACGCCGCCGCGCAGCTCTGTCTCGGGCCACAGCGCGCCGTCGCGCTCGGTGAGCAGGAAGGTCAACCTTCCCTGATGGAAGCCTCGCACCGGGGCCTGGGGATCCGGGAAGCCCGGGGGGAGACGCCACCCGGGAGGCTGGAGGGGCGCGATTGGGATGGACTGGTCGCGGCGCAGGGCTCCCACGTCCTGGTCGGTGAGCTCGCGGACGCGCGCCCAGGGGAGCACATCGTGGCCGTGCAGCTCCACGCGCTGGCCCGGGCCGGGGTCCTTCCATGGGCCAATGGCCGTGCGGTGGAGCGCGGAGAGGTGCGCGCCGCAGCCGAGCTTCCGGCCCAGGTCGCGGGCCAGGGAGCGCACGTAGTAGCCGCCGCGACAGGTCAGCTCCAGGACGCTCGCGCGGGGCAGGTCGTGCGAGCGCCAGCGCGCGGCGTGCAGGTAGACGCGCGAGGGGGGCAGGTCCACGGCCTCGCCCCGGTGCGCCTTGCGGTAGGCGGGCTCACCGTCCACCTTCTTCGCGCTGGTGGCCGGGGGCACCTGCGCTGTCCACCCGAGGAACGGCTCCAGCGCCGCGTCCAGCAGGGCCGGGGTCAGCGCGCCGGTGTCCCCCTGGTGCACGGGGCGGCCGTGCAGGTCGCCCGTGTCCATCTCCGTGCCCCACTCCACGCGGGCCACGTACGTCTTGGGCACGGCGTGCAGCAGGTCGAACAGGTGCGTGGCCGGGCCCACCAGCATCAGCAGCAGCCCCTCCGCGAAGGGGTCCAACGTGCCGCCGTGCACCAGGGCCGTGCGCCGGCCGGGACGCGTGGCCTGGGCCTCCTCCTGGAAGGCGCGCACCACGGAGAAGCTCGTGGGGCCCACGGGCTTGTGCGTCAGGTAGAGGCCGGGGGTCACGACGGGTCCTCGTCGTCGTCCCGCGCTCCGGCCTTGCGCACCGTCGTCGCGCCGTCGTGCTTCACGAGGTGCACGGGCTCGGCACCCGATTGCTGGGAGATGGTGCGCGAGAGTTCCTCCGCGTGCGTCGTCACCCAGACCTGGCTGTATTTCGCCGCGTTCACGATGAGCCGGCCCAGGGGCTTGAGCAGCTCCGGGTGCAGGCTCGTCTCCGGCTCGTTCAGCGCGAGGAACGGAGGCGGACGGGGGCTGAGCAGCGCCGCCAGCAGGCACAGGTAGCGCAACGTCCCGTCCGACAGCTCCGTCGCCGCCATGGGCCTGGACAGGCCGGGCATGCGCAGGAACAGGCTGAAGCGCCCCTCGTCCGCGTGCACCTCCAGACGCGTGCCCGGGAAGGCGTCGTCGATGCCCTGCGCCAGTCCGGCGTCGTCCCCCACCTCCAGGATGGTCTGGAGCGCCGCCGCCAGGTCCCTCCCGTCGTGCGCGAGCACCGGCGTGCGCACGCCCACCTGGGGATGCCTCAGGGGCGCGTCCGGATCCGTGCGGAAGTGGTGGTAGAAGCGCCACGCCGTCAGGGTCCGCTGGACCTCCATCAGCCGGGGGAAGCGGTGCGGCTCCGCGAGCTGATCCAACACCGACTCGGAGCTCCACAGCTCCGTGGGGAACGTCACCCTCGTGCCGTCCGCGTCGCGCAGGAACGCCGTGCGGCCCTTGCGCTCCATCAGCACCCCGCGCCGGCCTCCTGAGTACGCCCAGAGGTGCTCCTCCTTCACCTCCGGATCCAACCGGAAGGCCGTGTCCGACTCGGGGATCGGGCCGCATTGCAGCTCGTAGGCGAGGTCGTCCAGGTCCACCGCCACCTTCAGCCGCACCGGCTTCTTGGGGTCGCGGGGGCCCGCCCACATCACGCTCGGGGTGCCGCCCTCCTCCGCCAGCGTGCGCGCCAGTCGGCCTTCCGCCGACACCGCCAGGAGGTACAGCGCGCGGTACAGGTTCGTCTTGCCGCTGCCGTTGGGCCCCACCACCACGTTCACCGGGCCCAGCTCCAGGTGGAGCTGACGCACGGAGCGATATCCGGCAATCTCCAGACGCGTGATGGGCATGGGCTGTGCAGCCTAGCCGTCTCCGTCATTGCGTATACGGCCGCGTGCCCACTTCCGTGGCGCCGTGAAGAGGAGAAGGCCCCCATGTCGCCCCCGTCCCGCTGGCTCCTGACCCTGGCCCTGGCCCTGACCCTGACCGGCTGCTCCAACGACGCCACCCCGGATGCGGGGACGACCACGGACGCCGGCATGTCCGTGGACTCCGGCACGCCGTTGGACTCCGGCACGCCGTTGGACTCCGGCATGCCGTTGGACTCCGGCACGCCCGACGTGGATGCGGGGG
>NZ_RAWA01000353.1 GCF_003611675.1 Corallococcus sp. CA053C | reverse complement strand
CCCTGCTGGAGGCCCTCTTCGGCACCAAGGCGCCCACCGTCTTCCCGCGCGCGGACCTGGTGGCGGCGTTCCTCACCGGCGTCACCGGCGTCAACGCCAACGGCTCCACGGCGGAGATGCAGCGCCTGAACATGGCGCTGCCCACCAAGGCCAAGGGAGCGCAGAACAACCTGGGCGCCGCCGGCTGCTTCCTCAACGGCAAGCTCGACACCGGCCTCGCGGGCTGCGACCCGGCGGGCTTCCCCAACGGACGGCGCCCCGGCGACGACGTGGTGGACATCGAGCTGCGCGTGTCCATGGGCTACCTGCTGGCCGACGACGTCCAGGCCCCCTCGCGCAACACCGCGTTCCACGACGCCGTGCTGCAGGACTCCTCGCAGTTCGACGCCGTGTTCCCCTATCTGACGGTGCCCAACGCGGGCGCCAACGGCGACGGGACGTGATGCCATGCGCAGCCTGAGAGCCATGGCCTGCCTCCTCGCGCTGGGCGCCACCCTGGCCTACACGGGATGCAGCGACGACGATGATGATCCGAAGCCGGATGGCGGCACCACGCCGGACTCCGGCACGCCCGACTCCGGCACCCCGGACGCCGGCCCCACCGGCACCGAGTTCACGGCCTTCGTCCGCGACCTCGTCCAGAACCAGACCAATGAGACGGGCACGCCCGTGACGCTCGACGACAAGACCTTCGTCGACACCGAGCCGGCGAACGCGTTCCCGCCTGGCTTCTTCCAGCCGTAGGAAGAGGCCGCTCCCCCGCAGCCCCGATGCCCGATCCCAACACCGGGGGTCGGGGCTGTTCCATCAAGGGGGCGGTTTCACACAACTCCCGGCCGTTCGCGGCGATAATCGCGAAAGCAAAAGCTGTCCAACCTTACCGGGATTTTCCACCATGGCCATCCGACCGACCTCTTCGCGTGTCACCTCCGCCGCCTCCACGCGGGTGTCGGCCGTGTCCACCGCCATCACGGCGCCGCCCGCCGGACTGGGCAAGGGCGACTCCGGCCCCAAGGTGAAGCAGCTCCAGGACGGGCTGGTGAAGCTGGGCTACCTGACGAAGGCGCAGGCGGCCACGGGCCCGGGCACGTTCGGGTCGCTGACCGAAGGGGCGGTGAAGAAGTTCCAGGCCGCCAACAAGCTGCCCACCACCGGCTTCTACGGGGAGCAGACGGCGGCGGCGCTGAAGAAGGCGCTCGGGAAGCCGCCGGTGCAGACCCCGCCCACGCAGCCGGGGAAGTTCACCAAGCCCGCGGTCATCAGCGCGCCGTCGCCCAACGCGGACTCGCGCAACGGCACGGACATCGACACCATCGTCCTGCACCACACCGGCTCCAACAACGGCAGGGGTGACCTGGCGTGGATGCGCAACCCGCAGAGCAAGGTGTCGGCGAACTACATGCTCGACACGGATGGGAAGATCTACCAGATCGTCGGGGATGAGAAGCGCGCCTGGCACGCGGGCAAGGCGGAGCTGCACGGCGTGCCCACGGACGTGAACGCGCGCTCCATCGGCATCGAGATCGTCAACGACGGCAGCGGCAAGACGCCCTTCACCGACGCGCAGTACAAGGCGCTGACGCAGCTCGTGGGCTACCTGAAGCAGGAGTACAAGGTGCCCGCGAACAACATCCTCGGGCACAAGGACGTCGCGGTGCCCAAGGGCCGCAAGGACGACCCGGCGGAGAACTTCGACTGGAACCGGCTGCGCAAGGGCATCGGCGGCTGAAGCGGTCCAACGCCTGCCTGCGTGCGTCCGAGTGAAGGGGCGTGCTAGAAGTCCGCCCCGGTGCTCCGCCTCTGGCTCTTCATCTGGCTGTTGCTGCTCGCTCCGGTGGGAGGCGGCCTCGCGCATGCCTTCGGACCGGGGCCCGAGGAGGCCTGCGTCACGGGCTGCCCGGATGACGAAGCCCAGGGCGGGTGCGCGCCCACCTGCGTGGACTGCGCCTGTTGCAGCCATGTGCGGCCCCTCGCTGTCGCCTCGCCCCTGCCGGGCCTCGTGAGCCTCCTGCTCCGGGCCCCGCGCATCACGCTCGAAGACTCCGAGCCGTCGTCCGCCGACGCGGATGACATCCTGCACGTCCCCATAGTCCCTCTCGCGTAGGCCCGCGTCCGTCGTCGTTCGCACGCGCTCCGTCACCGGTGTGCCCGGCCCCTGTCCGGGATCGCTGGCGCCGGGCGCCCGCCCTCCGAGAGGTCCACCTCCGTGCCCATCCGTTCCGCGACGGCCGCCTTCGGGCTGGCCGCCGCCCTGTTCTGTTCGCCCCCTGTCGGCGCGGCGCCGCACGCGCCCAGGTATGCGCGGGTCGTCTCCACTGATGACCTGACGTTCGAAGCCGTCCTGGCCCTGGCCCGTGAGCGGGCGCCGGCCCTGGTGGAGGCCCGGGCACGCGTCCAGGCCGCCCGGGGCGCCGTGGCGGGCGCCGCGCCCCTCTTGCACGACAATCCCCAGCTCGACCTCCAGGCGGGCCCGCGCCGGCTCGCCACCGGAGCGCGGGGGACGGATGTCGCGGTCGGGCTCTCGCAGCCCTTCGAGCTGGGCGGCCAGCAGGGCCTGCGCCGCGATGCCGCTCGGGCCGGACTCGGTCGCGAGGAGGCCCTGTTGCGCGATGCGGAGCGGCTCGTGGTGGGCGAGGTGGCCAGCGCCTTCCTGCGCGTGCTGCACGCCGAGGAGCGGCTGAAGCTGGCGAACGCCGCCCTGAAGGCAGCGGATGACACCGTTCTCGCCACCGGGCACCGCTTCGATGCCGGAGACGTGCCCATCCTGGACGTCAACGTGGCGCGGGTGGCCCGGGCCCGGGCGAGGGTGGAAGCCGCGGGCGCCGAAGGAGAGGTGGAGGCGCTGCTGGCGGAGCTGCGTGCTCAGCTGGGCATGAGCTTCACGGAGGCCTCCAGCATCCAGGGCGACCTGCGGGCGCTGGCGCTGGCGCCGGTTCGCGGCCCCGGGGGCAAGACGCTGGAGCGCTCGGACCTCACGGCGATGGAGGAGGAAGAGGCCCACGCCCAGGCCACCGCCACCCTGGGCCGACGCGAAGCGCTGCCGGACGTGTCCCTGGGCGTGCGCTACCAGCGCGAGGCGGACGAAACGGCGCTGCTGGGAACGCTCAGCGTGCCGCTGCCCCTCTTCGCCAGGGGGCAGGAGGCGCGCATCTCCGGAGAGGCGGAGGTGGCGCGTGCCCGGGACGCCCTCAAGGCCGCGCGCCAGGTCGTGTCGAACCAGATCAACGCCGCGGGGGCTCGCTTCACCTCGCGCGTGGAGGCCCTGGAGATGTTCGAGCAGGAAGCGCTGCCGCTGCTCACCGACAACGAAGCGCTCGCCCGTCGCTCCTACGACGCCGGGGAGCTGGATCTCGCCGGGTTCATCCTCATCCGCCGCGACGTGATGGAGACGCGGGCCGCGTGGCTCGACAGCCTCCTCCAGGTCGGGCTCGCTCGCGTGCGGTACGCCGTCGAAATGGGAGTCTCGCCATGAAGCTCGCCCTCCTGCTGCTGACCGCCCTGCTGGGCCTCACCGCCTGCAAGAACTCGAAGGCCGGCCACGACGACGCCCACGACGAACACGGGCACGACGAGGCGTCGGACGGGAAACCCCACGTCGAGGACGGGGACGAGACCCACGTGCACGTCCCCCAGGAGATGCTCCGGGACCTGCGCGTCACCACCGCGAAGGTGGAAGCGCGCCCCGGTGGCGAGAGCGTCACCGCGCTGGGGGAGCTGACCTTCAGCGAGGACGCCTACGCGGAGGTGTCCACGCCCGTGCCCGCGCGCGTGGCCACCGTCCTCGTCACCACGGGACAGGCGGTGAAGCAGGGCCAGCGTTTGGCGGAACTCCAGAGCCCGGAGCTGGGCCGCGCCCGCGCGGAGCTCCAGGCCGCGCAGGCCCGCGCCACCGCCGCGCGACAGGCCGCCGACCGCAAGCGCTCCCTGGCCGACGAGCGCATCGTCGCGCGTAAGGACGTGCAGGCCGCCGAAGCGGAGGCCGCCGCGTCGGAGGCGGAGGTCGCCGCGGCGAAGGCCTCGTTGACCTCGCTGGGCGCGAGCACGAACGCGACCGACGGGACACCGGGCTTCGTGCTCAAGGCCCCCATCGACGGCACCATCATCGAACGCGCGGCGCGGCTGGGGCAGATGGCGGATCCGGCGCAGCCCCTCTTCCGCATTGGCGACCTGTCATCGCTGTGGCTCATCGTGCATGCCTTTGAACGGGACGCGGTGCGGCTGAAGCCCGGCGTCGAGGCGCGCGTCACCTTCGCCGCATTCCCGGGCCAGGAGTTCACCGCGAAGGTGGGCCACGTGGGGCAGCGCGTGGACCCCTCCAGCCGGACCATCCCCGTGCGGTTGGAGCTGACCAACGACAAGGGGCTCCTGCGGCCCGGCATGTCCGCGACCGCGTCCGTACCGCTGGGCGATCCGGGCGCCACGCTCACCGCGGTGCCGGCCGCCGCGCTCCAGCGACTGGAGAACGGCTGGGTGGCCTTCGTGCCGACCCAGGAGGCCGGCGTCTTCGAGCAGCGCGAGGTGGGCCGGGGGCGCAGCGTGGGCTCTCAGGTGGAGGTGCTGTCGGGGCTCGCCGTCGGGGAGCAGGTGGTGGTGGAAGGCGCGTTCCTGCTCAAGGCCGAGGTGGAGAAGTCCAAGGGCGGCGGGGGCGACGAACATGGCCACTGATCCGCGCGCGTCATTGCCGGGGCGCATCCTGGGCGCGTCGTTCGCCCGGCCCGGCCTGACGGTGGTGATCGTCCTGGCGCTGGCGGCGTTCGGCGCGGTGGCGCTCAAGAACCTGCGCCAGGACGTCTTCCCGGACCTGTCCGCGCCCATCTTCAACATCATCGTGCAGAACGCGGCCATGGGCGCCGAGGAGCTGGAGACGGCGGTGGCCATCCCCATGGAGGTGGCGCTGGCGGGGCTGCCGCAGGTGCGCCGCATCCGCTCCACCTCGCAGCTGGGCGTCACGCAGGTCACCGTGGAGTTCGAACCGGACGCGGACTACTTCCGCAGCCGCCAGTACGTCGTGGAGCGCGTGGCCCAGGCCGAGGGCGAGCTGCCCCCTGGCACCGACGCGCCGCTCGTGTCCAGCCTCACCGGCCGCCTCAACGAAGTGTTCGAGTTCACGCTGGAGGCGGAGCCCGGCAGCGCGGACCTGATGGCGCTGCGCGACCTGGCGGAGTTCGACATCAAGAACCGGCTGCTCGCGGTGCCCGGCGTCTCCGGCGTGGAGCGGCTGGGCGGCTACCTGCGCCAGTTCCAGGTGCTGCTGGATCCGGATCAGCTCGTCGCGCGCGGCATCACGCTCGACGACGTGCAGCACGGCCTGGAGGGCGCCAGCGTCAACGCGTCCGGAGGCTTCATCGTGCAGGGCCCCATGGAGTGGGCCGTGCGCGCGGTGGGCCGCGCGGAGACGGTGGAGGACCTGAGCAACACCGTCGTCGCGCTGCGCGACGGCACCCCGGTGCTGCTGGGGGACGTGGCGGACGTGCGCGAGGCGCCGGCGCTGCGGCGGGGGCTCGCGCACCGGCTCAAGGGCGAGGTGGTGAGCTGCCGCGTGAGCAAGCAGTTCGGCGCGGACACGGTGCGGGTGACGCAAGGCGTGCGCGCGGCCCTGGACGAGCTGCGCCGCTCGCTGCCTCCAGGTGTGGAGCTGCGCGTCGTCTATGATCAGTCGGAGCTGGTGGGCTCCGCGCTGGGGGGCGTGGGCCGGGCCATCCTGCTGGGCGCGTTCCTCGTCGTGCTGGTGCTCTTCCTGCTGCTGGGAGACTGGAGGGCGGCGCTCATCGTCACGCTCACCCTGCCCCTGTCGCTGGCGCTGGCGGGGCTGCTGCTGAAGGCGGCGGGCGTCGGGTTGAACACGATGACGCTGGGGGGACTGGCCATCGCGGTGGGCCTGCTGGTGGACGCGGCCATCATCGTCGTGGAGAACGTCATCCATGACCTGCGCGAGGGCCGGGGCCGCCGCTCGGTGCGCGAGGAGGCGCTGGCCGCGGCGCGGGAGGTGGGCCGGCCCATCGCGTTCGCCACGCTCATCGTCGTGTCGGTGTTCATCCCGCTGTTCGCGATGACGGGCATCGAGGGCCGCATGTACCAGCCGCTCGCGGCGGCGGTGGTCGCGTGTCTGGCCGCGTCGCTGGGGCTCGCGCTCACGCTGGTGCCGGTGGTGTCCGGACTGCTGCTCCGGGCCCCGCCGGAGGGCGAGCCGGAGGACGTGTGGCTGATCCGCAAGGTGAAGGCGGTGTACGCGCCCCTGCTGGACACCTGCATGCGCCACGCGGGCCGGGTGCGCGTGGTGGCGCTGGCCATCACCGTGCCCGCGCTGGGCCTGGCCACGCTGGTGGGCAGCGACTTCATGCCCCGGCTGGACGAGGGCGCCTTCCTGCTCCAGACGCTGCTGCCCCCCGAGGCGTCGCTGGACGAGGTGGACCGGCTCAACCACCGCGTGGAGGATGTGCTGCGCGACTTCCCGGAGGTGGAGGACGTGGTGCGGCGCACCGGCCGCGCCGAGCGCACCGAGGACCCGATGCCCCACACCCTGTCCGACGTGCTGGTGGTCCTCAAGAAGGACGTCACCGGGGACCGCGAGGCGCTGGAGTCGCGGATGCGCGAGGCGGTGGAGAAGGTGCCCGGTGTGTCCGCGCTCTTCACCACGCCCCTGGGCATGCGCATCGACGAGGGGCTGGGCGGCAGTCCGGCGGACCTGTCCGTGCGCATCTTCGGGCCGGACCTGGACACGCTGGCGTCGCTCGCGGAGCGCACCCAGGCGTTGATGGCGAAGGTGGAAGGCGTGGAGGATCTCCGCATGGAGAAGCTGAGCGGCCTGCCGCAGCTGCGCATCCAGGTGAACCGCGCCGCCGTGGCCCGCGTGGGGCTGACGCCCGGGGACGTCATCCGCGCCGTGCGCGTGGGGCTCGTGGGCGAGGAGGCCGCGCAGATCTGGCGGGGCCAGCGCCGGTACGACCTGGTGCTGCGGCTGGCGGATCACCGCCGGGGCGACGTGAACGCCCTGCGCAACCTGCTGGTGGATGGGCACGACGGCACGCGCATCCCGCTGGGGCAGCTCGCGACGATTGAGGAGACCTTCGGCGCGGGCAGCGTGCGGCGGGAGGCGGGCAGCCGGCGCATCGCGGTGGAGGCGGGCGTGTCCGGCCGGGACCTGGTCGGCACGGCGGAGGACGTGCGCGAGGTGCTGGCCAAGCAGCTGAAGTTGCCCACGGGCTACTTCGTGGACGTGGGCGGCAAGGTGGAGAGCCAGGAGCGCGCCGCGCAGTCGTTGACGGTGGCCATCGCGGTGGCGCTGCTCGCAGTGTTCGTCTTGCTGTACCTCGCGCTGGACTCGGTGGCGGAGGCGCTGGTCATCCTGGCCACGCTGCCGGACGCGTTCGTGGGCGGCATCCTCGCGCTGCTCCTCGCGGGCGAGACGTGGAACGTGTCCAGCCTCGTGGGCCTCATCGGCCTGTTCGGCATCGCGGTGCAGAACGGCCTGGTGCTCGTCTCGCAGACGAAGGACCTCATCGCCCGGGGCAGGCCCTTCGCGGAGGCCGTGCGCGAGGCGAGCCTCGGCCGCGTGCGACCCAAGCTGATGACGGCGGGCACGGCCATCCTCGGCCTGCTGCCCCTGCTGGTGCTGCCGCTGCATGGCACGGAGATCGAACGTCCGCTGGCGGTGGTGATGGTGGGCGGGCTCGTCACGTCCACCCTCTTCACGCTGCTGGCCCTGCCCACGTTCTACGCGCTGGTGCACGGCTTCCAGGAGCGCATCGCGGCCCGCCGGGCGGCACGGAAGGCCACCGCATGAGCCTGTCTCCCGAAGCACTCGGAGCCCTGCTGCGCCATCACCACGCCTTCCTCGCGTTCCTCACCCCGCGCGTGGGGAGCCAGGAGGCGGCCCGCGAGGTGTTGCAGGCCGCCTTCGTGAAGGGCCTGGAAGAGGGAGGGTCGCTGCGCGAGGAGCAGAGCGCGGTGGCCTGGTTCTACCGGCTGCTGCGCAACGCGCTGGTGGACGCGCACCGCCGCGCCCGCCGCGAGGACAGCGCGCGGGAGTCCCTGGCCCGCGAGCTGCCCCTGTCCACCGAGGACGCCACGGCGCTGGAGACGAAGGTGTGCGGCTGCGTGGCGGGGCTCGCGGACACCCTCAAGCCCGAGTACGCCCAGGCCGTGCGCCGCGTCGACCTGGAGGGCGTGGGCGTCGCCTCGTTCGCCCAGGAGGCGGGCATCTCCCCCAACAACGCCGCCGTGCGATTGCACCGGGCCCGGCAGGCCCTGGGGCGCAGGCTGGTGGAGCTGTGCGGCCACTGCTGTGCTGAGGGGTGCGTGGACTGCGCCTGCGCGAGTCCGTGAAAATACCAGGTGTAAGAGCGCGCGGGGCCGAGCGTCAGCAGGGGCGAATAGGGACGGCAAGGACCGTCCCCCTCCTCACGAGTCGCCCATGGACGTCATCGCCTTCACCCGGCTGGCCCTGCCCCTCTCCACCCTCACCTTCCTCCTCTTCGCCATGGTGCTGCCCTCCGTGCGGCTGAGCCGGCGCACCGGCAGGCCCGCGCTGGTGTTGCACCGGTCGGGGCCGCCGCTCCAGCGCGTGATTGGACTGGGCATGGCGCTGTTCATGGGGGCCATCGTGCTCTGGAGCGCGGCGCACCTCGCGTTCGGGGAGGCGGCCCTGGGCGTCTGGCATGTCCCCGGGTTCGTCCGCTGGAGCGGCTGGGCGCTGGTCGTCGCGGGCTTCATCGTCACGGTCCGCGCGCAGGTACAGATGGGCGCGTCGTGGCGCATCGGCATCGACTCCGAGCGGACGGAGCTGGTGACGGGGGGCCTCTTCAGCGTCGTGCGCAATCCCATCTTCAGCGGCATGCTCGCCGTGGTGACGGGCGTGACGCTGGCGACGCCGAGCGCCTGGACGGTGATGGGTTGGCTCGACTACGTGCTGCTCGTCTCGTTGCAGGTGCGGCTGGAAGAGGATCACCTGCTGCGGCTGCACGGCAGCGACTACGCGCGCTATGCGGCGCGGGTGGGCCGCTTCGTTCCGGGCATGGGATTGCGATAACCCACAGCGTTCCGAGGTCTCGAGTGCATTGGAAATACCCCTCCCTCTTCGCGGTCTTCCTCCTGAGCGGCTGCGCCTCCGTCCAGAAGGAGCGGGGACACACGGAAGTGGCCGCGCTCGTGGAGGAGCGCACGGGCCTGAAGACGCGGTGGAACCAGGGGACCCCGGAGGACGCGCAGGTGCAACACCATCTGGATGCGCTGCTCGGCGGGGACCTCACGTCGGACCGCGCGGTGGAGGTGGCGCTGCTCAACAACCCCGCCCTCCAGGGGACGTACGAGGAGCTGGGCGTGTCCCAGGCGGACATGGTGCAGGCCGGCCTGCTGACCAACCCGTCCTTCGACGGGAGCATCGGCTTTCCGCTCTCCTCCTCCGGCGACACCGAACACGAGTTCTCCATCGTGCAGAGCTTCGTGGACCTCTTCACGCTGCCCCTGCGCAAGCGGGTGGCGAACGAGCAGTTCATCGCGGACACGCTGCGCGTCGCGCATGAGGCGCTGGCCACCACGGCGGAGGTCCGCCAGACGTTCACGGAGGTGCAGTCCCGGCAGCAGCTGGTGGCCCTGCGCCGCGAGGTGCTCCAGGCCGCCGACGCCGCCGCGGAGCTCGCGGTCCGGCAGCGCGCCGCGGGCAACGTGACGGTGCTGGCGCTCGCCAGCGAGCAGGCGTCGCTGGAGCAGGCCCGGCTGGAGCTGGCACAGGACGAGCTGGCGCTGTTCGAGGCCCGCGAGCACCTCAACCGACTGATGGGCCTCTACGGTGCCCGCGTGCAGTGGACGCTGTCGGAGAAGCTGCCGGAGGTGCCCGCGGCCGAGTCGTCGCTGGAGCACCTGGAGACGCTCGCCATCCGGCAGCGGCTGGACATCGACGCGGCGCGGAAGCAGACCTCGCTGCTCTGGAATGCGCTGGAGCTGGCGCGCAGCACGCGCTTCTTCGGCCGCGTGGAGGTGGGCGTGCACACGCACCGCGACGCGAACGGACCCCGCCTCTTCGGCCCCACGCTGTCGCTGGAGCTGCCGATTTTTGATCAGCGTCAGGGGCTCATCGCGAGGCTGGAAGCGCAGTATCGCCAGGGCGAGGACCGGCTGACCGAGCTGTCCGTCAACGCGCGCTCGGAGGTGCGGGCCATGCGGGCGCGGCTGGTGACGCTGCGGAACATGGCGGACCGTTATCAGAAGGTCGTGCTCCCGCTGCGCACCACCATCCTCGAGGAGTCCCAGCGCCAGTACAACGCGATGCAGATCGGCCTGCCCGCGCTGCTCGTCGCGCGACGTGAACAGGTGGAAGCGTGGCGGGCCTACCTGGAGACCGTCCGCGACTACTGGATCGCGCGGGCCGACCTGGAACGCCTCGTGGGTGGCCGCCTGCCCCCTCCCTCCCCCTCTCC
>NZ_RAWA01000352.1 GCF_003611675.1 Corallococcus sp. CA053C | reverse complement strand
TCGGCAGCGTCAGATGTGTACAAGAGACAGAGACCCCGCCGCCAGACACCACTCCCGCCGAGACACCGCCTCCCGTGAAGGAGACTCCACCGCCCGCGTCCGGCGCGACGCTGTGGTTGGACAAGGAGGGCGCCGCCCAGGACGACCTGGCGCTGGACCTGGCGGTGGACGCGTCCGGGGACCTCTTCACCGCGGCGGTGCACGGCTACGACGACCTGGAGGACCGCGCGCCTTCGGACGACTCCGTGGAGTTGGTGCTCACGCGGCGTACGGGGACGGGAGAGACGGTGTGGACACACGCCTATGACGTGCGCACGGCCTCCGCCCCCGAAGCGCTGCGCGCCGAGGTCCACGCCCGCGTCGCGGCGGACGGCGCGGGCGGCCTGCTGGTGGCCGGCAACCTCCAAGGCATCACGGACCTGGGCACGGGCAAGCTGGGCAACGGTGGTGGCGAGAGCGTCTTCGTGGCGAGGCTGGCCGCGGACGGCACCACGCTCTGGGCGCACGGAGTGCCGGCGACGCTGACGGTGACGGACGTGGCGGCGGACGCGCAGGGCCGGCTGTACGTGACCTATACCGCGCCGCGCCGGGTGGACCTGAGCGGGGACGTGACGGGGGCCAGCGCGGGCGTGGCGGTGTTCGCGGCGGACGGCACCCCGGAGCGGGCCATCGCGGTGGGCAGCGCGGAGTCCGAAGGCGCGGGCACGCAGCCCCTGGCGCTGGCGCTCGCGGCGGACGGCAGCGTGGCGGTGGCGGGGCGCTACACGGGCACGGTGCGCTTCGGCTCCACCAGCACGCAGGCGTCCGAGGCGGGCAGTCCGTTCGTCGCGCTCTACCGCGCGAACGGGGCGCTGGGGTGGGCGAAGGTCCGGCCGGGCGTGAAGGGCGCCGCGAAGGACGTGGGCCGGGGCGCGGCCGGCGAGGTGGTGGCGGGCGGTGACTTCCAGGGCACGTTCTCCTGGGGGCACACGCCGCTGAAGGGCACATCCATCCCCAGCGCCTTCGTCGCGGTGACGGCCGACGACGGCACCGAGCGTTGGGCGCACGACCTGGGCACCGACGCCCAGGTGCAGGGCGTGGCGATGCACGGGTCCGGCGAGGTGCTGGTGGCGGGCTACACGTACTCGTGGCTGGAGAACGGCACCACGGGCCAGGACGGCCTGGGGGCGGCGCAGCTCTTCACCCAGCGCTTCGACGCAGCAGGGCAGCCCCTGGTGTCGCGACTCTACCTGGGCGCCAACCCGGAGCCCCGCGGTGAGCTGTACGGCGTGGAGGCAGTGCCCGCGGTGGCGCTGATGCCGGACGGCGACGCGGTGCTGTACGGCCACACCGACCGCCCCACCGACTTCGGCATCGGCAAGCTCAAGCCGCTGCGCGGCGACATCTTCCTCCTGCGGGTGAAGCACTAGCCACCCGCGGAGGAAGGCCGTGGACACGGGCCCGGCTCACCGCCGGGCCCGTTCCATTTTCCAACGGAGGCCGCTTCAGCTTCCGATTTCGACGTTCTCCAGCACACCGAGCGCGTCGGGGACGAGCAGGGCCGCGGAGAAGTAGGTGCTCACCAGGTACTCGGTGATGGCCTTGTCGTTGATGTCCATGCGGCGCACGGAGAGGCCCGGTTCGACCTCGTCCGGCAGGCCCGTGTGGTGCAGGCCGATGACGCCCTGGTCATCCGCCCCGGTGCGCAGCACGAGGATGGAGCTCGTGAGCGTGTTGGAGATGGGGATCTTGTCGCAGGGCAGGATGGGGACGCCGCGCCACGCGTTCAGCTTCTGGCCGAGCACGTCCACGGGCGTCGGGTAGAGCCCCCGGCGATTGCACTCCCGGCCGAAGGCCGCGATGGTGCGCGGGTGGGCCACGAAGAAGCGTGACTTGCGACGGCGCGACAGCAGCTCGTCCATGTCATCCGGCGTCGGCGGACCACTGCGCGTGTTGATGCGCTGCTTCAGGTCCGCGTTGTGCAAAAGCCCGAACTCACGGTTGTTGATGAGCTCGTGCTCCTTGCGCTCCTTCAGCGCCTCCACGGTCAGCCGCAGCTGCTCGGCGGTCTGGTTCATGGGGTCGTTGAAGAGATCCGCGACGCGCGTGTGCACCCGGAGGATGGTCTGCGCCACGCTCAGCTCGTACTCGCGGGGCTTCAGCTCGTAGTCCACGAAGCCGCCCGCCAGCACGGGCTCGCCGTGGTGGCCCGCGGTCAGCGGGATGGCGGCCTGCCCGGACTTGTCCTGGGGCTTCTTCAGGCGCGCCTTGTACCCCGCCACGTGGGCGCTCAGCGCCGGGGCCTGGAGGATGAGCGCCTCGAACACCTGCTGCGGCAGGGACATCACGATGCAGGCGGTGGTCGCCTTCACCGTGAAGGGCCACACGTCGTTGGACTCCACCACCGCCTGGTCGCCGAAGTGATCGCCGTCCGCGAGCGTGTCCAGGACGACAGGGTCGCCGTACTTGCCCGTGCCCAGCTTCGACGCCTTGCCGTGGGCGATGAGGAACACGTGCTCCGCGGGCTGGCCCGCCTCCACGATGGAGTCACCGGCCTTGTATTCCTTCTGCACGAAGCGGCTCGCGAGGGCCCGGACCGTGAGGCCCTCCTCGTCGCCGTCGAAGCCGCGCAGGAGCGGCAGCTTGAGCAGCTCCTGCGGGATGACCTCCACCTTCGCTCCGATGTTGCTGAAGTTCAGGCGGTCATCGCCCGCGGAGTAGGTGAGGCGCCGGTTGACGCGGAACACGCCGTTGGTCTGGACCCACGGCAGCATGCGCAGCAGCCAGCGCGGGGTGATGCCCTGCATCTGCGGCTGCGACTTGGTCGTCGTCGCCAGCTGACGGGCACCGGCCGTACCCAGGCTGGAGTGCTCGGTGTCGCCGGTGTGGATGATGGGATTCGCCATGAAGAGTCCTCTGGGGTTGCGTGGGGGCCTGGGACTACGAGCGACCGATTTCGACGCTCTCCAGGATGCCCAGCGCGTCCGGCGTGAGGACGGCCGCGGAGAAGTAGGCGGTGACCAGGTAGTTCATGATGGCCTTCTCGTTGATGCCCATGAACCGGACGTTGAGGCTGGGCTCTATCTCATCCGGGATGCCCGCCTGGTGCAGGCCGACGACGCCCTGGTTCTTCTCCCCCACGCGCATCAGCATGATGGAGCTGGTGCGCGACTCGGTGACGGGGATCTTGTTGCAGGACACGATGGGGATGCCGCGCCACGCGGGGATCATGTTCCCGTTCATGTCGATGCTGGTGGGGTAGATGCCCTGGCGGTTGCACTCCTGGCCGAACGCGGCGATGGCACGCGGGTGGGCGAGGAAGAACGACGGCTCCTTCCACACGGTGGCCAGCAGCTCGTCCATGTCGTCCGGCGTCGGCGGGCCACGGCGGGTGTGGATGCGCTGCTTCAGGTCCGCGTTGTGCAGCAGGCCGAACTCGCGGTTGTTGATGAGCTCGTGCTCCTTGCGCTCCTTCAGCGCCTCCACGGTCAGCCGCAGCTGCTGCTGGGTCTGGTTCATGGGGTCGTTGAAGAGGTCCGCGACGCGCGTATGGATCTGCAGCACGGTCTGCGCGACGCTCAGCTCGTACTCGCGGGGCGCCGTCTCGTAGTCCACGTAGGTGCCGGGCAGCACGGGCTCACCGTGGTGGCCGGAGGCCAGCTCGATGGCGGCCTGGCCGGACGTGTCCTGCTTCTTCTTCGCGAGGGCCTTGAACTCCTCGATGTGCTTGTGGAGCGACGGGGCCTGGGCCACCACCGCCTCGAAGGCGGACTGCTGGAGGATGAGCGCCGTGACGGGCGTGACGGCCTTCACCGTGAACTGCCAGAAGTCCTGCGACTCCAGCAGCGCCTGGTAGCTGTAGTGGTCGCCGTCCGCCAGCGTCTCCAGCACCGTGGGCTCGCCGTACTTGCCGGCGCCAATCCGGTTCACCTTGCCGTGGGCGATGAGGACGATGGAGTCCGCCTCCTTGCCCGCCTCCGTGAGGATGTCGCCGGCCTTGTATTCCTTCTGCACGAAGCGGCTGGCGAGGGCCGTGAGGACCTCCACGTCCTCGTACCCGCGCAGCAGGGGCAGCTCGCCCAGCTCCTGCGGGATGACCAGCACCTTCGCGCCGGTGCTGGTGAACGTCACCCGGCCGTCGCCCACCGCGTAGCTCATGCGGCGGTTGACGCGGTACGTGCCACCCGACACCTGCACCCACGGCAGCAGCTTCAAGAGCCACCGGGAGGAGATGCCCTGCATCTGCGGTTCCGACTTGGTGGTCGTCGCCAGTTGGCGCGCCGCCGCGGTCCCGAGGCTCAGTGAGTTCTCATCGTGCGTCTTGGAATTCGACATGGGTCATCCTTCCCTGAGTTGAAGAGTTGAAAACGTCAGTGCCTGCTCAATGCCTTCAAGAATCGGAGCGCTCGCGCTTGAACAGCTCGGCGACGCGCGTCGCGGCCATGCCCAGACCGGCGAGGTTGCCCGTCTTGAGCTTGGGGGTCGCCGCGTCGAGCAGCTCGGCTTCCTTGTAGCGGTCCACCGCCGCGTGCCACATGGGGATGCCCGCCATCCACTGCTGGAGCTGCACCACGTACTGGTGGAGCTTCTCCTGCGCCTTCGCGTCCAGGTCGAAGCTGCGGATGATGACCGGCAGCTCCTTTTCGACCAGGTGCTCGAACTGCTTCATCCGCGCCGTCATCAGGTGGTTCACGACGAGGACGGCCGAGTCCTTGTCCACGTCGAGGAACTTCTGGACCACCAGCACGCCGTTGTTGAGCTCGCCCTCGAATTCAATCTCCTTCTGGTAGGAGAAGATGTCGTTGACGAGGCAGGCATAGTCGGCGGCCGAGTTCTCCAGCCCGCGCAGCGTGCGGGTCTTGAAGACCTCCTCGGGGATGGCGTCGCCCTTGGACAGCCGCGACAGGCTCATGGTGAGGTCCGAGCCGAACGTCTTGCGGCGCATCTCCACGTAGTCCACGGGGTCCGGCACGCGGTTGATGAGCTGGTTGTTCAGCTCCCACAGCCAGCTCTCCGTCATGTCCTGGATGGCCTTGCGGAACAGCTTGCGCCCGTAGGCGGAGAGCGGGCCGGCCGTGCGCTTCCACAGGTCCGCGAGCCCCACCTCCACCGGGTTCGTGGGCACCGCGGCGGAGGCCGTCTCCACGTCGTCCGGCATGAACTGCGTGAGGCGCGCGTTGAACACCTTCGCGCCCGGCATGTCGCGGGTGTAGCCGTAGAGCGCGGGGAAGTAGTCGTCCGCGTAGGTGCCCCACACGAGCCAGCACGCCGTCAGGTCCAGCTGTTCAGGCGTCGCGTCCGGGTGGATGAGCGCGCCGCAGAGGGCCACGTCGGCGACGTCGAACTTGTGGTCGTCCCAGATGTAGACCCCCACGCCGGGCAGCACGTCCAGCATCCCCATCCGCCGCGCCCAGTCCTTGGAGTTGCGCCGCGCGCGCTCCAGGTGGGGGCTCAGGTACGTGCTGTAGGGCATGTAGAACTTCGGCAGCTTCACCGGGCCCACGTGCTGACGGGGCACGTGGGAGAAGCTCTTGATGCGGGTGAGCCCCAGCCCGCCGGACGTCAGGGGCAGCCGCAGCGCGGACATGCCCAGGCCGTTGGGGAGCGGAATGGTCAGCTCCCGCCCCTCGCGGCCGGCCGTCTGGTTCATGTAGCGGTTGGAGCGCATGTGCCACTCGTGGCCGCCGGACTGCCAGTCCTGGAGCCCCCGCAGGTACAACATCACCTGGGCCTGCTCCGCCGGGTTGAGGCCGTACTCCGCGAAGAGCCAGGGCAGCTCCGTCGCCGCGGTGGTCTCGAACTGGTGCAGCCGGGACGTCAGCAGGTCGTTGACCAGGTCCGCGGCGCGCTGCGTGTCACACTCGAGGAACTTCTCCACCACCAGCACGCCGTTGGAGAGCTCGCCCTCCTCCAGGATCTCCCGCTCGTAGGAGAACAGGTCGTTGCGCAGGTGCACGGCGTCGGAGAACGTGTCCTTGAAGACGCGCATGGGGCGGCTGTGGACGACGCGGGCCGGGATCTCCGCGACGGCGTGCTCCACCAGGTCCGACGACCAGGGCGCGCCACCGACCTTGCGGCGCATCTCGATGTACTCGACGGGGTTGGAGACGCGGGCCTCGCTGATGTTCTCGATCTCCCACATCGACTCGTCGAGCAGGTGCTGGGTGTTCTCGAAGAAGCGGCGGCGCCACTCCATGGACATGGAGGGCACCGTGCGCTTCCACAGGTCCCAGAGCCCCCGCTCCACCGGGTTGGTGGGCTCCGGCGGCGTGCTCGACAGGTCCAACGGCATGAACAGCGGGAGCCGGTCCAGGTACGCCTGACCGCCCGCGATGTCCCGCGAGTACTTGAAGACCTCCAGGAAGTGGTCGTCGAAGTAGAAGACCCAGACGTACCAGTCCGTGATGAGGTCCAGCTCCGCGCTCGGCGCCTCCGGGTGCGTGTACGCGCAGAGCAGCGCGTAATCCATCCCGTCGAAGCGCCGCTCGCTCCAGACCTCCTTCTGCGTCCCGTCCCGCGGCGGGCCCAGGATGCCCATCTCGTACGACCACGCCTTGGTGTGCGCGCGCGCCGCTTCGAGATGGGGATTCAGTCGCGCAGGCCAGGGAACGTAGAAGTCCGGCAGCTCGAAGGGGGGTTTGCGTCGCGCCGCGGACATGCGTGCACCTCAGTTGGATCCGCGACCCTTGTAGCGGTGTCGAGAATCCAACTCCATGCACAACATGCGAGGCAGGGAAGTTTGCAAATGCTTGCAAAACGGGAATGACCCACCTGCGTGGGTCATGACCCCGCGGCGTGGGGAGCGCGCATCCCTTCACGGGACACGGTCACCTCCCCACCGCGAACGGCGCGCTAGCGGCGCGTCGTGCGGCGCGACGGGCTCTTGCGAGCGGTCGTCTTGCGCGCGGTGCCACCACGCTTCGCGGCGGGCGTCTTGCGCGCGGTGCGGCCGGCGGCGGCGCGACGGACCGGCGACGTGCGGGCTCCGCGCTTGGAGGTGGCCTTCTTCGCGGTGCCACGCTTGGCGGTGGCCTTCTTCGCGGCACCGCGCTTGGCGGCGCCCTTCTTCGCGGCGGGACGCTTCGCAGCGGCCTTCTTCGCGGTGGTGCGCTTGGTGGTCGCGCGCTTCGCGGCGCCCGTGCTGCGGCGGGGCGAGGCCTTGCGCGCGCTCTTGCGCGAGCCAGAAGCGCGGCGGCGCGACGGGGTGACGGACGTCGCCTCACCGACCGGCTGCGCCGTGTTGGACTGGGACTGGGTCTCGTTCGGGTCCTGCACTCGGGTCTCTGCCGTCATCAACTACCTCCAGGGGGTTAACGCCCTGGATCGTACGCGCATCCACGCGAAGTGCACGCATGCACGCACGCGCAGATGCACTCCACCCAACGAATGTGCATCCACCGGAGCCCGCGCGAGGCCGAGAATCCGGCCCCGGAGCGCACGGCGGCGACAGCCCTCTACGCCGCGCCCTTGAGGAACGCGGCCAGCTTCTCGTACGCCACCGCGAGCGGAGGGATGGGCGCGCTCTCGTGGAGCTGGTGCGCCTGCGCCGTCTCACCGGGCCCGAAGTTCACCGCGTCCACGCCCCACTCGCCGAAGCGCGCCACGTCCGTCCACGCCTGCTTCGACGCGGCCGGCAGCCCCGTGAGCGACAGCAGCCGCTGGAAGAGCGGGTTGCCCGCGGCCACCGGTCCACTGGGCGACGCATCCGTGAACTCCACCTCCGCGCGGCCCGCCACCAGCGCCAGCACGTCCTCCTTCGCCTGGGCCACGCTCTTGCCCGGGGCGAAGCGGTAGTTGAGGTTCAGCTCGAACGCCTCCGGCACCACGTTGCGCGCCCGGCCACCCTTGGCGAGCGTCGCGCTCATCACCTCGTAGAAGGGGAAGCCCGCGACGTTCACCTCCACACGCTCGCGCCCCAGGAGCTCCGTGAGCAGCGGGCCCGCCTTGTGGATGGCGTTCTCCCCCTGCCACGGCCGCGCCGAGTGCGCGCTGCGCCCGGTGAAGCGCACCGTGACCTGCATGCTGCCCACGCAGCCCACCTGCACCACGCCGTCGGTGGGCTCCATCGCGATGCCGAAGCGCACGCGCGACAGGTCCGGCCGCTTCTCGTACAGCGGGATGAGGCCGCTCTCCGCGTAGGCGCCCTCTTCGCGCTCGTACAGGAGGAAGGCCACGTTGACGGGCAGCGCGTCCCGCTTCAGGTCCTCCGCGAGCGCCATCATCACCGCGAGCCCGCCCTTCATGTCGGACGCGCCCAGGCCGTGTACGCGCTCCCCCTCGATGCGAGGCGCGCGGCCCACGTCGCCGGGGTGCATGGGCACCGTGTCCAGGTGGCCGATGAGCGCCACCGTGGGGCGGGGGTCGTCCAGCGCGCCCAGCAGCAGCGTGTGGCCTACGCGGAAGACCTCCTGGCGGCGGAAGTGGCGCAGCGCCCAGCCCTCGACGTGGTCCGCGATGGGACCCTCGTGGCCAATGGGGCTGTCGATGCGGCACAACTCGAGGGTCGTCTGGGCGAGGCGGGTGGCGAGGTCGTCGGTGGAAGCCATGCGCGGGACAACATACTCCCGCCGCCCGTCAGGCGCCGCCGTCCGCCAGCTCTTCAAAGGACGTCACGCCGTCCAGCACCGTGAGGCAGATGCACGCGGGCCCCTGCAGGGCCGTGAAGTCGTGCAGCGAGCCGTCCGGCTTCTCCAGCGCGTCACCCGGCCACACCTCGTGGCCGTTGTCCTCGCGGAAGCCGCCCTCCAGCACCAGGCTCCACTCGCGGCCCTGGTGCGAGTGGCGCGGATAGCGCGCGCCGGGCAGCAGGCGCACGACGGCCGCCATCATCCCCTCGCGCGCGGGGCCCGGCTCCAACGGCATCAGCTCCACGCCCTCCACCGGACCGGGCATCCACTGGTTCGGGTCCGCCATGGACTCCAGCACGGCGAGCGCCCGCTCCCGCGTCACGTCCAGGAAGGCGGCCACCTGCTCCGCCCAGCGGGCGAAGCGGCCAGGGCCCTCCATCTGGCGCATCAGCCGGGGAAGCGCGGCGGCCGGAGGCGGCTCCGGGGTGACCAGCGCCCCGAGCGCATCCACGGCCGGCGTCAGCCGGGCCAGCTCCGCCCGGCAGCGCTCACAGCCGTCCAGGTGCCGCGACGCCGCGTCCCGCCGGGCCGGCTCCAGGGTCCCGAGCAGCCACTCGGGGAGGATGTCATCAAGGTGTTCCATCACCGTCCTTCTATACGGGCCCGACGCGCCAGCGGATTTTCTGGCCGTCACACCGGAACCGCGAACTCCCGCAGGGCCGCGTTCAGGCTGGTCTTCTGGTCCGTGGAGGCCTTGCGCTGTCCGATGATGAGCGCGCACGGCACCATGTACTTCCCGGCCGGGAACTCCTTCTCCCGCATTCCGGGGATCACCACGCTCCGGGCCGGCACGCGCCCCTTGTGCACGACCTCCTGGGAGCCGGTGACGTCGATGATCTGTGTGGACGCGGTCAGCACCACGTTGGCGCCCAGCACCGCCTCCTCCTCCACCACCACCCCCTCCACCACGATGGAGCGGCTGCCCAGGAAGGCCCCGTCCTCGATGATGACGGGCGACGCGGAGGGCGGCTCGAGCACGCCCCCCAGTCCCACGCCGCCGGACAGGTGCACGTGGCGGCCCACCTGCGCGCACGAGCCCACCGTGGCCCAGGTGTCCACCATGGTGCCCGCGCCGACCCGGGCTCCGATGTTCACGTACCCGGGCATCACCACCGCGCCCCGCTCCACGAAGGCGCCGTAGCGCACGGTGCCCGGCGGCACCACGCGCACTCCGGCCGCCTCCAGGCCCTTCTTCAGGGGCACCTTGTCGTAGAACTCGAAGGGGCCCACCTCCATCACCCGCATCTCCGACACCGCGAAGAACAGGAGGATGGCCTCCTTGACCCAGGCGTTCACCCGCCAGCCTTCGGGTCCCTTCTCCGCGACGCGCAGCTCGCCGGCGTCCAACCGCGCCAACGTCTCGCGCACCGCGGACACGGCGTCCGCGTCCTTCAGGAGCGCGCGGTCCGCGAAGGCCGCGGACACCCTCTGGGAGAGCTCTTCGATGGAGGTGGCCATGGGCCCGCGTTCAATCACACTTCAGCGCGCCGCGCCGCTCCGGAAAGTCACGCCCCGTCACGCGTGGGACGTCCCCGGGAGGAACGCCAGCGGATGCGTCGCCGACAGGATCTCCCCGTGATGCAACCTGTCCGCGGGGACGAGGGGCCCGGCGTCCGCGCGCAGCACCACCGCGCCCTGGAGCACCCGGCCCACGGCCTCCAGGGGCACCTCCTTCCAGTGCCGGGTGAAGGGCGAGCGCCGGACATACAGGTGGCCCTGACCGATGAAGGCCACGTAGCCCAGCATCGTCCCGTCCGCCGCGCGGACCCGCATCCCCCCAATGATGGAGCGTCGTTCGAAGGGCGTGTCGTCGAAAGCCATCGGTCCTCACCTCCCACTTGCCGTTGTGGAGGCAAAGGTGGGGACGCCCCCCGGACGCCGTGAGCCGGCCGGCCCCCCGCC
>NZ_RAWA01000351.1 GCF_003611675.1 Corallococcus sp. CA053C | reverse complement strand
GCCCCGGAATCCCCGCCCTCCGGGGCGCGTTCGTCCCGGGATGCAGCACCGGGCTTGACCCGGACCCCCCGGGTGCGCTTGATGCGCCCCTCCGCACCGTCCGCCATGCCTGTCGCACGCCCGCACATCGAGCCCCGCCGCGCCCCTTCCGCCGACTCCGTGGTGGTGAAGGAGATCTACCTCTCGCTCCAGGGCGAGTCCTCCCACGCGGGCCTGCTCTGCGCCTTCATCCGCCTCACGGGCTGCCACCTGCGCTGCACGTACTGCGACAGCGAGTTCGCCTTCCACGGCGGCAACCGCATGAAGAACGCGGACATCGTCACGCAGATTTTGGCGCTGAACACGCCCGCGGTGGAGGTGACGGGTGGCGAGCCGCTGCTCCAGCCCGGCGTCTACCCGCTGATGGAGTCGCTGCTCGACGCGGGCCTCAAGGTGCTCCTGGAGACGAGCGGCGCCATCGACGTGCGGCTCGTGCCCCCGGCCGTCCATAAAATCGTGGACATGAAGACGCCCTCGTCCGGCGAGTGCGACCGCAATGACTACCGCAACTTCGTGTCGATGAACGCCAACGACGAGCTCAAGTTCGTCATCGGCTCGCGCGAGGACTACGAGTGGTCACGGGCGCTCATCACCGAGCACCGCCTGGGCACGAAGCCCTACAGCGTCCTGTTCTCCACCGTCTTCGACAAGCTCCACCCGCGTCAGCTCGCGGAGTGGATCATCGAGGACCGGCTCCCCGTGCGCTTCCAGCTCCAGATGCACAAGTACCTCTGGGACCCCAACGCGCGCGGCGTGTGACGTCTTCGTCCGCCAGGCCTTTCAGCGCACGCGGAACCAGAGATACGCGCCCAGCGCGAGCCACAGCACCACGGCCAGCAGGTTCAACGCCGACAGCGCCAGCAGCACCCGCGCCAGCAGCCGGCTTCGCGGCGCGCCTCCACCTCGCGTGATGCGCCGCGACTCCCGCACGGCCAGCAAGGCGCCAGCCCCGCCCGCGAGCAGCGACGCCACCGGCGGCAGCAACCGGAGCAGGAGCCCGAGCGCGACGAGGTTCGCCACGAGCAGCACTGCCGCCGCGCGCGAGGGCCGGGTGTTCCGGATGCGCCATTGGAGGCAGGGCTCGCAGTACGCGGTCTCGCCCCGCACCTCCGTGCAGGCGCCGCACAGGAAGCCGCCGCAGCGCGCGCAGAGGGCCACCGCGGCCACGTCCGGATGCCGGGCGCAGCGGGCACCCGGGGTGCTGGCGACGGGCCCGGCCATGGGTCGTGCCTTCGCGGGAGGCTAGAAGCCGGGCGGCGGGGTGCGGGCCGCCACGTCCGCGAACTCGTGGACGCCCATGCCCAGGAAGACCGCGGTGAGCACGGTGCTGGCCAGGAAGCCGGCGACGATGAGGTTCTTGCGCGGGTGCTCGAACTGGCTGAACGCGTAGACGAGCATGTAGCAGGGGATGAGCAGCACCATCACCCCCGTGCCGACGCTGCGGCGGAAGGCGTGCATCACCAGGATGACCGCGCACACGAGCGAGGCGACCCCGAACAGGATGGCGAGTGGCAGAAGCGGCACGTTGCCTCCCTTAGCATGCCTTCGCCCCTTTCGCGGCGCGCGGACGCATACTAAGGACGGCCCGCCGCCCACCCGCCGAGGAGAACCCTCCCATGTCCCTGTTCAAGACATTCCTCATCTTCATCCTGGCCGGCACGCTGCTGGGCACCTTCATCGCGTCGCTCGCGGCCCCCTCGTACATCGAGTGGAACAACAGCACGCCGCTGGCCACGCAGACCATGTGCAACCTGCCGGAGGTGGTGCGCAGCGTGACGGCGTCGCTGATGCACTACCAGCTCCTGGGCGCGGCCATTGGCGCGGGCGTGGGCCTGGTGGTGGCCATCCTCGTCGCCGTGCGCGCGCGGAGCCGCGCGAAGCAGCGGCCCGGCTCCCCGCCGCCCACGGCCACCGCCGCAGGCTAGGCCCGCGCTACTTCGCGATGACGTAGAGGGCCGGCGACTGGCCAATCAGCACGCCGTCGTTGCCGTCCTCCACCTCGACCCAGAGGTAGATGGGCGTGTTCGGGTCCTCCGGAGGCGAGGGCACCGTCCAGGTGGGCGTGGCCACCGTGGTGCTGCTGAACGCGCCGGCCGGATTCGCGGGCACCTGCGACCAGCGGAAGAAGACCTCGTCGTTGTCCTGGTCCTTCACCTCCAACTGGAGCTGGATGACCGTCCCCTCCTCGAACCTCAGCCCGCCCGGGGTCGACGGCGAGCCCAGGGGACGGGGCCCCGCGAGGATGATGGGCATGTGGTTGGGCGTCGGGTAGCAGCCAGCCCCCACCCCTCCCAGCGCGAGCAAGACGAACAAGAACGAGCGAGACCGAGGCATGGACATCTCCCTGCAAGGAACGTCCACACCCTAATTCGAGCCCCGGATTCCGTATACCCACCCGGGGGCCAGGGTGGATCATCACCAGACGATGAAACCGACGACCGTCGGCCGCCAGATGTCACTCGGTTCGCACTCCCCGCCGCCTTGAAGCTCCGCGCGGCCAACAAGCCATGGGCACGAGCGTCACCGTCTTCCGGGTCGCCGTGAGCAGAGCCTGAGCTTGTCCGCGCGCGTGAGCCGCTTGATGGCGGCCTCGCGGCGCAGGGCGGCGCCGCGGTCCTCGGCGGGCTCGCTCCACACCAGCACCACCGGCAACCGGGCGCGCGTGTAGGCCGCTCCCTTGCCCCGCCCATGCGTGGCGAGCCGGCGCTCCAGGTTGTTGGTGGCGCCCGTGTAGAGCGTGCCGTCGCGACAGCGCAGCATGTACACGGTCCAGGCGGCGGGGGCGGCTTCTGACACGACACCCCCATCCTACCGCCCGGGCTCCGGCCGTCAGAAGAGCTTCTGCCTCCTCTGGGTCCGAGCAGCCAGCCGGGCCCGGTGCAGGCGCCGATGCCCGATGTCCCCCAGCCCCGCCGCCGGCGGCTTGCGAACGCGCGCCATGATGTCCGACACCGGCGCCAGCGGATCCGCCCGCCAGGCCGCCAGCACGTGTGCTTCGTGGACCACCCCCACCAACCCTCCCTCCGCGCCCACGACTCCAACGACGCGCACATGGTGCCGTTCCATCACCTTCAGGGCACCCAGGAGGGTATCTGTGGGAAAAACTGTGGCAATGAAGGATGACAACACTTCCTTGAAACCCCGGCCCTGCCGCATTTCCGTGACCTCCCAGCGAACGTGTCGTACCTCCTGCAACTGCCCTGCCGTCCCATGAAAGTCCCTGTGCGACACGGCGGCATTGGTCGGGGGTCGGGCGTAGACTGAGAAGCGTGACACCACGACAGGCTGCGGCACCCCGGTTGAGCCGGATGGCGGACCTCTTCACGCGAGCAGTCGAGCGCGGCAAGGAGGGCCTGCTCACGCTGAGCTTCAAGCCGGATGAGCTCTACAGGGTGCCCACCGACGACGGGGCGGCCATCGCGCTGGGGCGCTACCACCCGCGCGGCGAGCGCCGGTACGCGGAGCCGGTCATCCTGTGCCACGGGCTGGGAGCCAACCGCTTCCACATGGACTTCAACGAGCAGTACAGCCTGGCGCGCTACCTGGCGCGGGCGGGGTTCGAGACCTGGGTCATCGAGCTGCGCGGCCGCGGGCTGGCCGGAACCGCCGCTGACTGGAATTTTGATGATCAGGCGGAACACGATGTGAGAACCGCTTTGCGCACGGTGTTGTCCACCGGTGCCCAACAGGTCCTCTGGGTGGGCCACTCGAAGGGCGGGCTGATGCTCTACGCCCACCTGGCGAAGAACCCCCAGGCGCCGGTGAAGGCGGCGGTGTCGCTGGGCGCGCCGTTCACCTTCGCGGTCCAGCCGGGGCTGCGCGCCTTCGTGCAGCGGGTGGAGCCCCTGCTCAAGCTGAAGGTCATCCCCACGCGCCGGGTCACCAGCATCGCCTTCTTCGGGGCGCCGCCGGGGCCGCTCACCCGCTACATGATGTTGGCGGAGAACATGGATCCGCAGGTGGTGCGCTGGGCACTGGCCAACGTGCCGGCGGACATCGCCGGGGGCGTGGGGCGGCAGTTCGCCCGGTGGATCATCTCCAGCAAGTTCACCTCCTATGACGGCGAGTTCGACTACCGCGAGCCGCTCGCCGGGGTGCGCATCCCCTTCCTGCTCATCGCCGGCAGCCGGGACCTGCTCGCGCCGCCGCTGGCGGTGGCCCGGGCGAAGGAGCACCTGGGCGGGCCGGTGAAGATGCTGGTCGCGGGGCGCGGCCATGGCTTCGCGGAGGACTACGGCCACGCGGACCTGATCCTGGGCCGCAAGGCGCCGGATGAAATCTTTCCCCAGGTGGAAGCCTTCCTGACTTCCAATGCCACGAAGCTCTAGCGGCCCCAGGCCGCCCGGTGGCCGGCGGGTTGTCGGGGCCGTGACGTCGTGCTACCCGGGAGGCCGTCCCATGGGTCCTTCCGTTCGCTTCCCATCCCGGCCGTGACGTCCCGCTTGAAAGCCCCGCGGCCCGGCACCACCGTGGAAGGTCCCCCGCTGTCCCCCCGAGGCCTTCGCGCATGCGTCCTGCTTCCCTCCGCGCCTCCCTGCTGTCGTGGTCCACCGTCCTGGTGCTCGGTGCCGGGGTGCTGGGCGTGGGCCTGGGCGGCTGCCGTGCGCCGACGCAGGAGGGGCCGGACCCCACGGTGGTCGCCACCGTGAACGGCGAGTCCTTGAGCCGCACCGACTTCGAACAGGAGCTGGCGCGGGAGCTGGCCACCACGGAAGGGCCCGAGCCCACGCCAGAGGAGGTGGAGCCCTTCAAGCGCGCGCTCGTGGACACGCTGGTGAAGCGGATGCTGCTGTTGCAGGCGGCCAAGCAGAACAACATCGCGGTGACGCCCGAAGAGGTGGACCGGGGCGTGCTGCGGCTGTCGGGCGACTACCCGGCGGGCAACTTCAACGAGGTGCTCGCGGCGGGGCAGCTGTCCATGGCGGAGCTGCGCGCGCGCGAGGCGAGCCGGCTCACCATCGAGAAGCTCTTCACGCACCACGTCTATTCGCGCGTGGCGGTGACGGAGGAGGAGCTGCGCGCGTACTACGCGGCGCACGAGGCGGACTTCCAGGAGCCGGAGGAGGTCCAGGCCGCGCAGATGGTGGTGAAGGGGCTGGACGAGGCACGCCGGCTCCAGGCGCAGCTCAAGGCGGGCAAGAAGTTCTCCGACCTGGCGCGGCGCTATTCGCTCAGCGCGGACGCCAAGGTGGGAGGCGACCTGGGCTTCTTCCCCCGGGGACAGATGCCGCCGGCCTTCGACGAGGTGGTATTCAAGCTGGGGGTCGGGCAGGTTTCGGACGTGGTGTCCACGGAGTACGGCTACCACCTGTTCAAGGTGCTGGACCGCCGGCCGCCGCGGAAGCGGGAGTTGGCGGAGGTGCGCTCGAAGGTGGAGGGGCGGCTCTTGGAGACCAAGCGGGCGCAGGCGCAGGAGACCTTCGAGAAGGAGCTGCGCGACAAGGCCCAGGTGGTGGTGAACGAGGCCACGCTGCAGGCCATCCGCGGGCGGCCCGTGCCGCAGGCGGCGAAGTGAAGGACTTTTCCGGGGGCCTCGCGGTTGGCCCAGCCGGGGTTTCGTGGAGAGGGTCGTTGCGATGAAGAACCTGGTGGCGTTCCTGGCGGCGGTGATGCTCCTCGCGGGCGGCTCGCGCGCGCACGCGGAGCTGGTGGACAAGGTGGCGGCGGTGGTGAACCGCGACGTCATCGCGATGTCGGAGGTGCAGCAGCGCGCCGCGCCGGAGATGCAGCGGCTCAGCTCGGAGCCCGACCCGCGCAAGCGCGCGGACGAGCGCGCGCAGCTCCTGAAGACCGCGCTGGACACGCTCATCGGCGAGAAGCTGATGGAGGCGGAGGTGCAGCAGCTGGGCATCACCACCACCGAAGCGGAGGTGGATGACCTGGTGCAGGACGTGCTCAAGCAGAACAACGTCCCCGACATCCAGCAGTTCGAGCAGCTGCTCGTGAACGAGGGCTACACGCTCGCCAGCTATCGGGAGATGCTCCGCAAGCGCGTCGTGCGCGACAAGCTCTTGCGCATGAAGGTGGGCCCCAAGGTGAAGGTGACCGAGGAGGACCTCAAGGCCGCCTATACGCAGTACACGCGCCTGGAGGGCGAGGACGTGGAGGTGCACGCGCGCCACATCCTGGTGCAGGTGGACGCCAAGGCCACGCCGGAGCAGGTGGCCGCCGCGAAGCAGAAGGCGGAGGCCATCGCGAAGGAGGCCCGCCGGCCGGGCATGGACTTCTCCGCCCTGGCGCGCGCCCGCAGCGAGGGGCCCAGCGCCGCGGACGGTGGCGACCTGGGCTACTTCAAGCGCGGCGTGATGGTGCCCGCGTTCGAGAAGGCCGCCTTCAACCTCAAGCAGGGCGAGGTGAGCGAGCCCATCCGCACCAACTTCGGCTGGCACATCCTGAAGGTGGAGGAGCGCCGCAACGTGTCCGTGTCCTCCTACGAGGAGATGAAGCCCAAGCTGGAGGCCAAGCTCCTCAACGAGAAGACGGAGAAGTTCCTGGACCAGTACGTCCAGGAGCTGCGCGCCAAGGCCAACGTCGAAGTGAAGATGTGAAGGCCGCCCCGGTGGCCACCGCGTCGTCCGTGCTGCCCCGCGTGGGCATCTCGCTGGGGGACGTGTCGGGCATCGGGCCGGAGGTGACGGCCCTGGCGCTGGCGCGGCCCGCGGTGCGCCGCGCGCTGGTGCCGGTGGTGTTCGGGGACGGGCCCACGCTGGAGCGCTTCCCCCTCTTCCGCCGCTTCCCGCGCGTGGCCCTGGAGGACCTGGGCCGCACCACGGGGCCGGCGGTGGTGGAGGTGACGCGCCTTCAGGAGAAGCACCGCGTGCCGGGCAAGCCGTCGCGCGAGGGAGGCCGGGCGCAGTACGCGTACGTGCGGGCCGCCATCGACGCGATGCGCGCGGGCTCCGTGGACGCGCTGTGCACCGCCCCGGTGTCGAAGGAGGAGATCTCCCGCGCGGGCATCCCCTTCATGGGCCACACGGAGGTGCTGGCGGACGCGTTCGGCGTGGACGTGTTGATGATGATGGACGGGCCGCGCGTGAGAATCGCGCTGGCGACGAACCACGTCCCCATCTCCGCGCTGCCGAAGCTGCTGACGGTGGACAAGCTGGTCGCGCAGCTCCAGCTGCTGTCGCGCAGCCTGGAGCCGGTGGTGGGCCGCAAGCCGCGCATCGCCGTGCTGGGGTTGAACCCGCATGCGGGCGAGGGCGGGATGCTGGGGCGCGAGGAGGTGGAGGTGATTGGTCCCGCCATCCGCCGCGCGCGCTCCAAGCGGGTGGATGCCCACGGGCCCATCCCCGCGGACGGCCTGTTCGCGCGGCCCGACGAGGTGGGCGCGAAGTACGACGTGGTGCTGGCCATGTACCACGACCAGGGGCTCATCCCGGCCAAGGCGCTGGACTTCGAGCGCACGGTGAACGTGACGCTGGGGCTGCCGGTGCCGCGCACGTCACCGGATCACGGTACCGCGTATGCGATTGCCGGCACGGGCACGGCGAGCTGCGTGCCCATGATGGAAGCGCTGCTCAAGGCGGCCCGGCTTTCGCGAGGCCCTGGAGCAGGTGCTGCGCCAGGTCCTCGCCGTCCGCCTCCGGGGCGATGAGCCTGGCGTGCGTGCCCCGCGCCGTGGCGTCGGGGACGACGAGGACCGTGACGAGCCCCGTGGGGCAGTGACCCAGGCAGGACGCGGGGATGAGCTGGGTGCGGCTTCCAAGCCCGTGGGCCTTGAGGGCCTCACGCACCCGGCGCGGCAGGTCCACCCCGCCCGCGTCCACCGGCAGCCGCACCAGGCAACGGTGACACAGGTGCAACTCGATGGGGTCTGGACCCTCCGGCTCCGGAGGCGTTCGCTTCGCCATGGCGGAGGAGAGGATAACGCCGCCCGGACGGCGTGCCCTGGTTCCTGTGGAGGCTTCAGCGCTGGAGGCGCTTCGCGAGCCGGCCGAGCTGGCTCTCCATGCCCATGGACGCCCTCTTCGACCACTCCTCGTTGTGCATGGCGCCGGAGGTCACGGACATGCGCACGCCCTGCCCGCTCGGCTGGAGTTCGATCACCGTGGAGACGTCGTAGGGCGTGACGCCGTGGATGAAGTCCACCCGGTGCGTGTACGCCAGCCGGCGCTGGGGCGTGACGTCCGTGTACGTGACCTGCACCTCGCTGGAGAGGGGCAGCCCCGCCTGCTTCATGCCGGCGACCTGCTCCGGCGCGGTCGCGGTCATCGCGTAGCGCAGCAGCCCGCCCGGGCGCAGGTCCATCTCATGGACCGTCACGGTGAAGCCCTCCGGGCCCCACCAGGACTCGATGCCGTCCTTCGTCGTCCAGAGCTCCCACACGTCATCGAGGGATGAGGGATAGGTCCGCTCGAACGTGATGCTCCGCTGCGGGGCGGCCTGGGGGTGCGTCGTCATGGGGTGTCCTCCTTCTTGCGTGAGGCCACACGCGCCTTCTGTCTTCGCTCGAGCTCCTCGCCGAACCGGTCGAGGCGGGCCTCCCAGAGACTGCGATACCCGGTGACCCAGGCATCGAGTTCCTTGAAGGGCTCAGGACAGAGCGAGTACAGCCGCTTCGTCCCCTCGGGCCGGACCTGGACGAAGCCCGCCTCCTGGAGGATCCGCAGGTGCCGTGAGACGCCCGACTGGTGGATGTCCACCCGGTCGACGAGGTCGTTCACGGCGTGCTCGCCGCCCTTCAGCGCCTCGATGATGCGCAGGCGCGTCGGGTCGGCCAGGGTCTGGAAGACGTCAGCATGCATGGCTGCATATATACATAATCGTGCATGTTGTCGCTGTCCAGCTAGAAGACGAACGGGAAGCGCACGGGGGCGTCCATGGCCACGCGGTGCACGGGGAACTTCCAGGTGCGCACCTGGTCCTCGATGCAGCCAGCGAGCGGGGAGCCGCGCAGGGCCTCGGTCTCCATGGCGACGCCGGACACGGTGCCGGAGGTGTCCACCGACCAGCGCATCTGGAAGCGGCCGCCGTTCTCCAGGGCCGTGCCGGCCTTGAAGTTCTGGACGCAGGTGGCGATGGCCGGCTGGTTCGTGACGACCACGTTGGTGACATCCGAGGGCGACAGGCGCTCGTGCTCGGAGGCGCTGGGCGCGGGCGGGACGTAGACGGTCTTCTCCTGGGCCTTCTTCTCGGCCTCCGCCCGCTTGGCCTCCGCCTCTTCGGTGAAGCCCATTTCGCGCGCGAAGTCCTCGTCGAACTCCGACCCCGGCGGCGCGGCCTCCTCCGCCTCGGCTTCGGCGGCGGCCTGGCGGGCCTGGGCCAGCTCCTCAGCGGAGATCTCGCTGCCGAAGGACAGCTCGCGGACCTCGCCCGTGTCCTCCTCCGTCGTCTCGAGCGTGGCGGCGCGAGGCGCCACGGGGGCCTTCTTCGTCACCGCCGCCGTCGCGGTGGGACGCGGGGCCTCCGGGGCCAGCGTCTGCAAGCCGGTGGTCAGGCCCACGTTCGCCGGGCCCGCGAGCACAGGCGTGTTCGGCGTGAGGGATTGCGCGGCGCGCTGCGCCTCCGTCAGCGCGGACGTGCTCACGCCGCCCACGGCGGACGCGATGGCCTGCTGGAAGTCAGGCGTGCCCGGCTGAGCCTGCCAGCCCGGCAGCATGATCTGGGGGCTGGTAGCACCGGCGGAGCCCTGCGTGCCCGTGAGGCCCTGAGCGCCCTTGAGGCTCTGCGTGCCCGCGACGCCCTGCGCACCCGTGAGGTTCTGCATGCCCGTGGCGCCCTGCGGAACCGTGAAGCCCTGCGGAACCGTGAAGCCCTGCGTGCCCGCAGTGCCCTGCGCACCCGTGAGGCTCTGCATGCCCGCGACGCCCTGCGCGAAGGAGCCCATACCCTGCGGTACGGACGCACGCTGATCATCGCCCGCGGTCAGTCGCAGGCCCGCGACGACCAGCAGGCCCGCGGCGAGCGCGCCCATCGCCACCGCGCTGACGAAGGACAGCGGGTTCATGCCCAGGATGCGCGTGGAGACGTCGGCGATGACGGGCGCCGGGGCCTCGGGCTCCGGCGCCGCGTAGGGCATCCACGGCTGCGGCGAATAGGCCTCGGCGGGAGAGCCGGGCGCGGCCCACACATTCGACTGCGGCGCGGCGTCCCACGACGTCACGGCGCCGCACGACGCATCGTGAAGGCCGTTGGCGAGAGACGTCGACGTCGACTCCTCCGCGCGCAGCCACTCGGGGATGACGACGTTGGCGGCCTCGGCGGACAGCGTCAGCGCGGGCTCCGCCTCCTCGCGCGAAGACGGGGGCAGCGACTCCAGCCAGGACTCCTCGGAGGAGGCCAGGTCGAGCAGCGTGCGCATGGAGCCCGTCGCCGCGACTTCAGGCACCTCGTCGGTGTTCCGCGCCGGGCCGGAGAAGAGGGCGAGATCCAGACAGGCATCCAGCTCCGCATCGAAGGTGTCGGAGTCGAGGGAGAAGCCCGCACCCGAGGAACCCGGAGTGCCGCCACCCTGCCCACGCAACTGCCCTTCACCCGTCAGTAGCTCGCTCACGCCACCCTCCCGC
>NZ_RAWA01000350.1 GCF_003611675.1 Corallococcus sp. CA053C | reverse complement strand
CGATGGGGCAGGGCGGGAAGGGGAGCGGCGGCGACGTGGCGGCGAGCTTCGCGGGTGGGCTGTCGCGCTACCGGCGCTACGACGTGGCCGCGCTCACGGAGGCCGCCAACACCGGCCGCTTCCACGCGGCGCTCGCGGAGTCGCCGCCGGTGGACCTGTGGCGCATGCCCGCGCCCCGCGTCGCCATGCTCTACGCCTTCACCGGGGAGAGCGCGTCCACGAAGCTGCTCATCGCCCAGGTGGAGGAGCGGCTCGCGGAGGCCGGCCGGCAGGCGTTCGTGGTGCGCTCGGACGCGCTGGGCCAGACGATTGAAGACGGCCTGGGCGGCGGCGACTTCCGCGCCTTCTCCGAAGCCGTGAAGGCACAGCACGCGCTGCTGCTGGAGCTGGGTCCGCTGGAGACCGAAGGCATGCGCCGGGTGCTGGCGATTTCGGCCTCCTACGGCTGTGCGGGCAAGCTGTCCGGCGCGGGCGGCGGCGATGGGTGCATCCTCTTCGCCCCGGACGCGCAGGCGCGCGAGGAACTGCGCCAGGGCCTGGAGTCGCGCGGCTTCCTCACGCTGCTCTTGGACGTGGAGCCCGGCGTGCGCGGCGAGGCCCAGGCGGATGCCCGGCTTCGCGGCTGGGTGGACGCGCTCGTCTGAAGAGGCAGCGCGCGTCCGGGCAGGTCGTTAGAACATGTGGCCGAAGGTGACGTAGAAGCGCTGGCGGCCCGTCTCGGTGGAGCGCGCGTAGTCCATGCGCACCACGGCCGCGCGACGCGAGAAGCGCAGACCGCCGCCGATGCCCGGGTGCCACTCATGCCACTTGCCATCCGTCACGCCCGGGTGCCACACGCGGCCCAGGTCGAGGAACACCACCGCGCCCAGCGCGACCGGCTGGCCGAAGATGGACATGCGCGCCGCCTGGAAGCGCAGCTCGGAGTTGCTGAACGCCTTCACGTTCCCGGCGAAGCGGTTGCGCTCGATGCCGCGCACGCTGCTCATGCCGCCAATGCCCTCGGACACGTTGACGCCGCCCGTCGTCATCCACTCGAAGAACGGCACCTCGCCGAACAGCATGTCCAGCGTCAGCCGCTGCGCGAACACCAGGCGCTCCGACAGCTTGAAGTAGCGCCGCTCGCTCAGCGTCACGCCCGCGTACTGGTAGCGGCTGAAGGTGGCCAGACCCGACACGCGCAGCGCCAGCTCCTCCACGCCGCCCGTCGTCGGGTCGCCCTCCTCGTCGCGCGTGTCCCAGAGCGCGCCCGCGACGATCTGCCCGCTGGGCCCGCCCTCGATGCCGATGGGCTTCTCCTGCGCCAGGATGGACGTGTCGTAGGGAACCACGCGGGTGTTGCGCCACGCGTAGCCCACGTAGGACTGGAACGGGTGCGTCTCACCGAAGGGCCGGCCGCGCAGGCGGACCCAGAGGCCCGGCGAGCCCTTGTCGTAGTTGTACCGCTCGTCCTCCACGTTGCCGCGGAAGTCCGGGGCGGACAGGTTGCCCGCGCCGAAGAACGGGCTGCTCTTCTCCTGCCGGTACTCCAGCCGGGCCTCCAGCCGCAGGGGCCCCAGCAACTGCGGCCCGTCGTAGCGGAGGTAATGATTCTGGGCACCGCGTGAGCTGAAGAAGACCTGCGCGGCCAGGGCGTGCGCGTAGGGCGCCTTGCCCGGCGCGTACAGGTACATGCCGCCCACCGCGCCGTAGCCGAAGCCCTGATCCGAGCTGAAGCTCACCAGGGGCAGCGCGATGCCGTCCATCGACGGCGTCTTCTTCACGGGCTGGAGCCCGGGCGCGGGGGTACGGCCGGCCGCGGCGGCGCTGAGCGTCAGCAGGAGAAAGAAGAGGCAGATGACAGGAGCCAGCATCGAAACCCCGTGAAGCCCCAGGGGGGCGCATCGATTCCAGCCCGGGACTAGGACGCGCTCTGCCCGCCTGCTCTCCAAGAGAGCATCGCGGCCCCAGAAGCTCCTGTCCCCCTGAATGCCCATTTTGCATCGCGGGATGGGGGAGCCGTCAACGTGCCCGAAAGTTTGAACGAACTCGTCAGCGAGAATTCACGGAATTGGGCGAATAGCCTCGTCCGGCGCATCGGGTCAAAAGTTCCGCCCGTGGCGGCGCGACGCTCGCGAAACGTACTGCTGGTGCACCTGGACGGCGTGCCCAAGGCCCTCCTGGACGAGGCGATTGTCGCGGGGCGGATGCCCTTCGTCGCGCACCTCGTCCGCTCGGGCGCCTATCACCTGGAGAACGCCTTCTGGGGAGCGCCCACCTCCACGCCGTTCTTCCAGGCGGGGCTGCTCTACGGGCTCCAGCATCCGAACCTGCCAGGTTACAGCTGGTACGACCGCTCACTCGGCCGCAAGGTGCAGATGAACACGCCCGGCGACGCGATGGCCATCGACGCGCGCTTGAGGGGCCACGGCCGCAGGAGCCTGCTGGATCACGGCGGGCACACCTACTTCTCGCTCTTCCACGCGGGCGCCACCAACCGCATGTGCATGAGCACGCTGTCGAGCTTCAAGCTGATGGCACGCTCGTTCGCCTACGAGATGCAGGGCCTGTCGTCGGCGCGCACGCGCGGCGCGTGGGAGTTCCTGCGCTCGTTCGGGATGGAGTCCTGGCAGGCGGTGCGCGAGGTGCGCCAGTGGGCGCGCTCCGTCAACGATTGGCGCCACGAGCAGGGCTTCCTCTTGAGCCGCATCCTCCTGCAGCGGCTGGGCTGGAGCTTCGCGTACACCAAGTCGCTGGTGGACATGGTGCGCGGCGTGCCGCTCATCTACCTGGTCTACGGCAACTACGACGAGGTGGCCCACCGCCGAGGCCCGCGCTCGGAGCTGGCGATGCAGGAGCTGCACCGCGTGGACGCGTCGCTGGCGGAGCTGTTCGCCGTGGCCCGCGCCGCGCCGGAGCCCTACGACGTCATCCTGCTGTCCGACCACGGCCACGTGGACAGCCTGCCCATGGAGCAGCGCCAGGGCCGGCGCCTGGAGGCCGTGCTCTTCGAGGGCGCCACGCCGCCCCTGCGCGACGGCGTCGTCAACGGCCTGCTGGACGGACGTGAACCGCCAACGCCGGACACCGCCGCGCGCGAGCCCTTCAAGCCGGTGGTGGTGGAGGCCGGCAACTTCGCCCACATCTACCTGAGCGGTCGCTCCACGCCCCTGGAGGCGCGCGAGCTGCTGGCGCGGCATCCGGACGTGCTGGCGCGCGCCACGGGCAACGCGGACATCGGCATGGTGGCGATGCGCCGGGGCGCGGAGGGCGTGGTGGTGATGGGTGGCGGCGTCTATGGCCTGGCCGACCTGGACCGCGCGCCGATGTCCTCCGAGTACAGCCGGAGCGCCGTGGCGGACTTCCTCCGGGGCCTGCCGCGCATGGAGACGGCGGGCGACCTGGTGCTCTTCGGCGAGGCCGTGCAGAGGGGCGGCACGGTGGGCTTCGCGTGGGAGTTCGGCTCGCACGGAGGCCTCACGTGCGTGGAGTCCGACAGCCTGGTGATGTGGCCCGCGAACGGGCCGGTGGACCTGTCCGGCCTGAGCCACTGCGCACGGCTGCATGAGCGGCTGGCGGAGGCCTACCTGGACACGGGCTCACCGCGGATTCTTCATTGAAACCGAAAGGGAGGACCATGCGGCTTCCCAACGCCGGCGGTCGGACGTGGCTCAAGGTGCTGGGCGCCCTGGTGGGGCTCGTGCTGTCCGTGCTCCTGCTGTCCACGGCCTTCTTCAAGTGGAACCTGCACGGTGCAGGGGACCTGCTGATCCCCCGCTTCCCGCTGCGCAAGTTCGTGCAGGACCTGCCGGGGCACCTGGTGTGGCTGGTGCCCTTCCTGCTGCTCCAGGCGTCGCTCGTCCCGCTGCGCGCGGTGCAGTGGCAGGCCACGCTGCGCAAGCCCATCCCGTTCCGCGACCGCTACCACCTGGTGGGCATTGGCGTCTTCGTGCACAACGCGCTGCCTGGGAAGCTGGGCGAGGTGACTCGGGCCTTCCTCCTGGCGCGCACGCAGAACGTGCCCTTCATCCGAGGGCTGGGCTCCGTGGGCGTGTGCAAGCTGATGGAGTTCGCGTGCCTGATGCTGCTGGTGGCCCTGTCCTTCCTGGGCCCCTTCGGCACGACGATGGCCCACTTCCGCGGCCAGCTGAAGGTGGCCGTGTCGCTGTGCATCGGCCTGGTCGCGCTGGTGGTGCTGCTGGCCCACTGGGCCGCGCCCCTGGGCCGCTGGCTCCACAAGCGCCACAGCCTGCCGCGTGTGGAGAGCTTCCTCAGCCACGTGGGCGAGGGCCTGGGCACCGCGCGCTCCTTCAAGGGCATGGCGAAGGTGTTCTTCTTCTCCATCTTCCCGGTGTCCGCGTCCGCGCTCGCGTACGGGCTCGCGCTCCACGGCATCGGTATCCCCGGGGGCCTCTTCGCGGGCGCGGTGGTGCTGGGCGCCATCTCCCTGGGGCAGGCGCTGCCGGGCGTCCCGGCGGGCATGGGCATCTACTACTTCGTGACGAGCTGGGCGGCCCGCTCCCTGGGGGCCAGCCCGGAGGCCGCGGCGGCCTTCGCCACGCTCACCCACCTGGGCACCGTGCTCAGCCAGGTGTCCCTGGGCGCGCTGTCCGTGCACCACAGCAAGCTGCGGATCCGCGACCTGCGCAAGGGAGGCCGGCTGGCCAACGCCGCCGCGCACCACGTGGCGCACGAGGCCGTGGAGCCCGCGCCGCCCTGATCCGTGGGAAGGGCCACGCCGGAAAACAAAAAGGGCCCCGACTTGTGGTCGGGGCCCTTCTTTTACTTCATGCCCGGGAGAGGACTCGAACCTCCATGCCCTTGCAGGCGCTAGACCCTGAATCTAGTGTGTCTACCAATTCCACCACCCGGGCGGATGGGGGTGCTGCCGGTGCGACGGGCGAGACGTATAAAGAACCTCTTTCGCCCGGTCAAGCACAACGTTTCAGGCCCCTTCGCCGCCTACTTCTTGAGGGGCCACTTGCCCTCGGACTCGAGCTGCCGGCGGATGGCCGGGTTCTCGTCCATGAAGGCGACCAGGGACTCCTCGGTGATCTCCACCGTGACGTCCTCGCCGCCCACCTCCGTCTGACAGCTCAGGCGGGAGTACGGGCGGACGTCGAAGCCCATGTCCAGCCGGTCCATCTCGTCGTCCCGCTGCTCGCTCAGCGAGTCCAGCCCCTTGCGGATCCACACGTGGCAGGTGGAGCACCCGCACACGCCGCCGCAGCTGTGGCCCACCTGGGCCTCGCCCTTCTCCGCGGCGTCCAGCAGGGTGGTGCCCGGGGGCACGTCCACGGCGACCTCGGCCAGGGGGCTCTTGAAGGTGACCTTGGGCACGGTCAGTACTCCTCCACGGAATGGCCGGACACCACCTGGGTGATGGCCTGGTTCATGACCCGCTCGATGAAGCCTCGGGACGCCTCGTCCAGCCCATGCAGGGCCTCCTTCACCGCCAGGTAGTTCTTCCCCTGGGCCGCTTCGCGCACGCGCGCCATGGCGGCCTGGATGGCCTCTGGTTCGCCGGCCTCCAGCAGGGCCGCGTTCTCACGGAGCTGGCGGTCGGCCTCGGCGAGCACGCGCTCGGCCTCCACCTGCTGCTCGCGCACCTGGCGGGCCTGGATGTCGTCCTCGGCGTAGTCGATGGAGTCGAGCAGCATCTTCTCGATCTCATCGTCCGTCAGGCCGTGGCTGGGCTTCACGGTGATGGTCTGCGCGGCGCCGGTGCTCTGCTCCTTCGCGGTGACGGACAGGATTCCGTCCGCGTCCACCTGGAAGCGCACCTCCACCCGGGCCATGCCCGCCGCCAGGGGCGGGATGCCAGAGAGGGTGAAGCGCGCGAGGCTCCGGTTGTCCTCCACCAGCTCCCGCTCGCCCTGCACCACGTGCACGTCCAGGCCCGTCTGGTTGTCCTTGAACGTGGTGAACACCTGCGCCGCCGCCGTGGGGATGGTGGAGTTGCGCGGGATGAGCTTCTCCGCGATGCCGCCCATCGTCTCCAGGCCCAGCGACAGGGGCAGCACGTCCAGCAGCAGCACCTCGTCCTGACGGTTGCTGTCGGTGAGCAGGCTGGCCTGCACCGCCGCGCCCAGCGCCACGACCTGATCCGGATCGATGTCGCCCAGGGGCTCGCGGCCGAACAGCTCCGCCACGAAGCGGCGCACCGCCGGCACGCGCGTGGAGCCGCCCACCAGGATGACGCCGTCCAATTCGCCCACCACGACGCCCGCGTCCTTCAGGGCCCGCCGGCACACCGCGCCCGTCTTCTGCACGAGCGGCTGGATCCACGCCTCGAAGTCCGCGCGCGTGACGGGCTGCGAGTGCCCGCCCACGGTGAGCGTGACCTCGGCCACATCCGTCAGCGCTTCCTTCGCCTTGCGCGCCGCCGTCATCGCCTCCGCCACCTGCGCGGGGGAGGGCGCCGCAGCGCCCATCGCCTGGAGCACGCGCGTGGCGATGGCGCGGTCGAAGTCGTCCCCGCCCAGCGCGGAGTCACCGCCGGTGGACTTCACCTCGAAGACGCCGTCCTCCAGCTTGAGGATGGAGATGTCGAAGGTGCCGCCGCCCAGGTCATAGACGGCGAAGGTGCCCTGGCTGCCCTTGTCCAGGCCGTAGGCCAGGGCCGCGGCGGTGGGCTCGTTGAGCAGCCGCAGCACCTCCAGGCCCGCGAGCTTTCCCGCGTCCCGGGTGGCCTGGCGCTGGGCATCGTCGAAGTAGGCGGGCACGGTGATGACGGCCTGCTCCACCTTGCCGGAGAAGTGCGCCTCCGCGCGGCGCTTGAGGGCGCGCAGGATTTCGCCGGACACTTCAATCGGCGTCACCGGCTGGCCTCCGGCGACATCAAAGCGCACCACCTGCGAGCCGGGGACGAAGCGGTACGCGCCCAGCTTGCGCGTCTCCGGATCATCCGGCCCGCGGCCCATGAAGCGCTTCACCGACACGATGGTGTCCGTGGGGGCGTCCGCCGCGAGCTTCTTTGCGCGCGCGCCCACCACCACGCCGCCGTCCTTGCCGTAGTGCACGACGGAGGGCAGCAGCAGCGAGTCGCCGTCGTCCACCGGGACGCAGCGGGGCTTGCCCTGGGACACGGACGCCACCAGCGAGTGCGTGGTGCCCAGGTCGATGCCCACCACGTGGCCCTTGGGCTTGAGCGGGTCGTGGATCTGCAGAAGTCCGTTGTTGCTCACGCGAGCACCTCCTCCTCGAACGCGTCCACCTGCTCGAGGAAGCGCGTGAAGTAGCGCACCCGCCCCAGCGCGTGCGATGCCTTTCTCACCCCGTCCGGTGAATCCCCCGCTGCTTCCAGCGACTGGAGCGCGGACACGGCCTCCGCCAGCGCCGCCTGCTTGCGGCCGGACACGTCCTTCGCCATGGCCTGGGCCCGGGACAGGTCCTTCGCCGCGATGGCGTCGTCCAGCTCCTCGCGCAGGGTCATGACCTCCTCCAGGAACTCCAGGGGCATGTCCTTCTGGGCGCCCGCGTCCTCGCGGTCCAGGTCGATGCCGTGGAGCTTCAGCAGGTAGAAGGCGCGGCGGACCGGGTCCTTGAGCGTCTTGTAGGCCTCGTTGAGGGCGGTGGTGCCCTCCAGGGCCTGGAGCCGCTCGCGGGCGTTGCCCTGGGCGACGCGGTCCGGGTGCAGTTGGAGCGACAGCTCCCGGTACTGCTTCTCCAGGGCCGGCACGTCCACGGCGTGGGAGCGGGGCAGCCCGAACACGTCGAAGTGGGTCCTCACGGTGGGGGAATCCTCTTGGGGGGCGAAAACGAAAAAGGGGCCCGGCACCGGGCCGGACCCCTGTGCCCGCGCCCTGACCAACGGGGCGGGCGGGCAAGGCCGCGAGGTCAGACGGAGAAGCTCTCTCCGCAGCCGCAGGCGGCCTTCACATTGGGGTTGTTCAACTTGAAGCCGGAGGCCATCAGGGTCTGCTCGAACACGAGCTCCGTGCCGATGAGGTACAGGTAGCTCTTCGGATCCACGAAGACGCGCACGCCGTCCCGCTCGAACACCTTGTCGCGCTCGCGGGACTTCTCCGACCATTCCATGGAGTACTGGAGGCCGGAGCACCCGCCGCCCTTCACGGCGATGCGCAGCCCTGCTTCAGGGGTCTGGCGCTCGGCCAGCAGCACCTTGAGGCGCTCCACCGCGCTGTCCGCCAGGCCAATGCCCTTGGGCGCCGGCTTGGGGGGCGTCTGAGGGGCCTGGGTCGTCTGGGCCTGCTCGTTCATGGGGTCGTCCTCGCTTCCTGAGTGCTTCGTGCGTTGCGAGCTGTCTGCCTCAAGCCTGCCGCGACGCGCGCTTCTTCTTGAAGTCCTCGATGGCCGCCTTGATGGCGTCCTCGGCCAGCACGGAGCAGTGGATCTTCACGGGGGGCAGCGACAGCTCCCGCGCCACGTCCTTGTTGGAGATGGTCATCGCCTGATCCACCGTCTTGCCCTTCACCCACTCGGTGACGAGCGAGCTGGACGCGATGGCGGAGCCGCAGCCGAAGGTCTTGAAGCGCGCGTCCTCGATGACGCCCGCGTCGCTGATCTTCAACTGGAGGCGCATCACGTCGCCGCAGGCGGGGGCGCCCACGAGGCCGGTGCCGACGTTCGGGTCGTTCTTGTCGAGCGTCCCCACGTTGCGGGGGTTCTCGTAGTGCTCGATGACCTTGTCGCTGTAAGCCATGCGTCTAACGCTCCTTCACACAACGCTTGAACTGATGCGCCTTGCGGGCAACCGATGCGCGGCCGGACGGGCGGGGGCTCCCGTGCCCGGCTGGAAACCATGTCCGAGACGGAGGGCGCCTAGTGCGCCGTCCACTCGATGCTCTTGAGGTCGATGCCTTCCTTGGCCATCTCGTACAGGGGGCTCATGTCTCGCAACTTGCGGACTTTGTCCACCACGAGGCGGATGACGAAGTCCACCTCCTCCTCCGTGTTGAAGCGGCCCAGGCCGAAGCGGATGGAGCTGTGCGCCATGTCCTCCTCCACCCCCAGGGCGCGCAGCACGTAGGACGGCTCCAGGGACGACGAGGTGCACGCGGACCCGGACGACACCGCGACGTCCTTGATGGACATCATCAGCGCCTCGCCCTCCACGTAGGAGAACGACACGTTGAGGCTGCCCGGCATGCGGTGCTCCAGGCTGCCGTTCACCGTCACGAGGTCCAACTGCTCCAGGATGCCCGTGCGCAGCCGCTCGCGCAGCCGGAACAGGCGCGCGGCCTCCGCGGGCAGCTCCTGCCTCGCGAGCTCCGCCGCCGCGCCGAAGCCGACGATGGACGCCACGTTGAGCGTGCCGCTGCGCATGCCGCGCTCATGGCCGCCGCCGTCCACCATGGGGGCGATGCGCACGCGCGGCTTGCGGCGCACGTACAGCGCGCCCACGCCCTTGGGGCCGTACATCTTGTGGGCGGTGATGGACACGAGGTCCACCTGCATCGCCTCCACGTCGAAGGGCACCTTGCCAATGCCCTGCACCGCGTCGCAGTGGAAGAGGACGCCCCTCTCCCGGCACAGCTTTCCAATCTCCGCCACCGGCTGCACGACGCCGATCTCGTTGTTGGCGAACATGATGGAGACGAGCACCGTCTTCGGCGTCATCGCGGCGGCCAGCTTCTCCAGGCTGACGCGGCCGTCCTTCTCCACGTCCAGGTAGGTGACGCGCGCGCCGCCCGTGGGCAGCTCCGCCCACTTCTTGTACGTGTCGTCCGCCTCGATGTTGAACTTCGCGGACAGCTCCGCGAGGTCCTCGGGCTGCACGTCGCGCTCGGCGAGCTGCCCCAGCCGCAGCAGCTTCAGCTCGTCCAGTCGCTCCTGGCGCACGCGCTCCAGGCGCTTGCAGGTGTCCAGGACGGCCTTGTGCTCCGTCTTCAGGGTGATGATGTGGTCGCCCTTGGACTTGTAGAACTCGACGACGCCCTTGATGGCCAGGTTGTCGGATTCCGTGGCGCCGGAGGTGAAGACGATCTCCTTCTCCGACGCGCCAATGAGCTCCGCCACCTGCCGGCGGGCCTTCTCCACCGCGGCCTCGGCCTTCCAGCCGAAGGCGTGGTTGCGGCTGGCGGCGTTGCCGAAGTCCTCTCGGAGGTAGGGCAACATCGCTTCCAGCACCCGTGGGTCGAGCGGGGTGGTGGCGTGGTTGTCCATGTAGATGGGCAGGCTCAGCATGGCTTCCTCGGAAGAAAAAGACGCGGGAGGGTGGGACTTCCCCTCCGCTCCCCGGCGACGCGGTGGGTCCGCGCGCAGCGGCAGGGTCTACATCGGCCCACACGAATGTGGACCGGACTGGTCAAATATAAAATCGACCCCCCTCGGGTCAAGCGAACATAAGACGAGGTCCCTCCTTCGCTGGGCGCGGCCGGGCTGGTGGTGGGCCGTCACGGAGCACCGGCGAGCAACGGCGGGCCGGAGTGGATCACTCCGGGTGCTCCGTCCTGGCACGTTCCGCTCCAGAATGGAGCGCTGCCCCGCTGCAAGTGCCCGTTTCCAGGCATCGCGGGGCATGGCCGGGAGGCTGCACTGGAGGGGACGCGGAGGGTGCACGCATGAGCGTCAACGCGAAGTCGCAGGCCCGGAGCCACGGTTCAGAAGCAGGGGGAGAGGGGACGGGGCGGCCATCC
>NZ_RAWA01000034.1 GCF_003611675.1 Corallococcus sp. CA053C | reverse complement strand
GATCCGGAGCTGCCCAAGCGCCTCACCGTGGGCAGCCTGCGCAAGTAGGGCCCCGGAGCTTCGCGCCCCGGGTTGCCGTCTCAGCCCTGGGGCGGCGGGCCCTGGCGGCGCTCGGCCGGGGTGGCTTCCAGGTCCTGCGCCGCCATGTAGACGACGTTGCGGGTGCCGCGCTTGCCCCGGTACATCGCCCGGTCGGACAGGTCCAGCAGGTGGTCCTTGTCCTGGGCGTGCTCGGGGAAGCTGGCCACGCCGATGCAGGTGGTGAGCTTGAGCGACAGCCCCTCGCGGCCCAGGAACTGGTGGGCCTCCATGGTGCGGCGGATGCGCTCGGCCACCTTGAGGGCGCCGCCGGAGTCGGTGCCGCGCAGGAGCACCACGTACTCGTCGCCGCCGAAGCGCGCCACCACGTCCGGGTCGCGCACGCAGCCCTTGAGCACGCGCGCGGCCTCCACCAGCACGCGCGAGCCCACCAGGTGCCCGTGCGTGTCGTTGATGGCCTTGAAGCGGTCCAGGTCCAGGAACAGCAGGGAGAAGGGCCGCTGCGTCTGCACGGCCTCGTTCACCTCGCGGTCCAGCACGAGCTGCAGGTAGCGCGTGTTGAACAGGCGGGTGAGATCATCCACGTACGCCAGGTCCTCCACGGCGGCGAAGCGGCCCAGGTTGCGCAGCGCCAGCGCCCAGTTGCGCACGAGGAAGCCCACCGTCTCCGGGTGGTGCTCCGGGGGCAGGTGGTCGTGGAAGAGCACCGCGTGGCCCAGCACCGAGTCGCCGTCCACGGCGGGGAAGGAGAGGGTGCGCGGCCATGGCACCTGCAGGCCGTCCAGCCGGATCGGCTCGCGCAGGGAGGACAGCCGCTCCACGAGCACCGGCACCAGCGTGTCGTGCAGATCCTGCGGCAGGCCCCGCATGCCGTGCGAGCGGAAGCCCGCGTTGGGATCCCGCTCCAGCAGCATCACCGCGGAGGCGTTGGCCATGGACTCCAGCGCGTCGGAGGTGGCCAGGGCCAGCCGCTCGCGGTCGAGCGTGGTGGCGATGCGCTGGCCCGCCTCCAGCAGCGCGACGTGATGGCGCAGCGACGCGTTCTCCCGCATCAGGTCGCGCGTGGTGAGCGCGCGGCGCAGGGCGTGCTGCAGGGCCTCCGGCGCCACGGGCTTGACCAGGTATTCCGCCGCGCCGCTCTTGATGGCGCGCACCGCGGGGGCGACCTTGTCGAGGGCGGTGATGACCACCACCTCCACGCCGGGGTGGCGCTCGCGCACGTGGCGGAGCACCTCCATGCCGTCGCCGCCGGGCAGGATGAGATCGGTGACCACCGCGTCGAACCGCTGGGCGGCGAGGGCCGCCTTCGCCTCCGCCACGGTGGGCACGGAAGTGACGATGTGTCCTGAGGCCGTGAGGTAGTCGCCGTAGAGGCTGCGGGCGATCTTTTCGTCGTCGACGAGGAGCAGTCGCGCCATGACTGTTCAGGGCTTAGCACCAAGCCCCTGAACGCTGCTAGGGTCACCCCCGTGTCGCCTTTTGAAAGCGGACGCCGGCTCTGCCTGCTGGTTGAAGCCGGTGAGACGCGTTACGCCGTGGAAGCCACCTCCGTGATGGAGGTCGCCATGCCGGGCGCCCGCGGCACCAGCCTGCGTGGCGTGCTGGAGGTGAAGGACCTCTCCGCGCTGCTCGGCGGAGCCCCCGAGGATGTGCCGGGCATGGTCGTCGTCCTGGACGTCAGCCCCACGCTCGCGGTGCGTGTCCGCTCGGTCGTGGAGGTGGCGGACGTCGCGCGTGATCCGTTCTTCCTGCTCCCTCCGGGACTCGCGGATTCCCTGGCGCCGTTGAGCCGGGGGGCGGTGTTGCACAAGGACCGGCTGTACCTGGAGCTCATCGTGGAGGCGCTGCCGCACCGGGTGGGCCCCAGGGCGGTGCCGCCGGAGCTGCGGCCGGTGCACTGGGCGGACGTGCCTCCGGAGCGGGCCTTGGTGCTGGAGTCGCAGGGCGTGCTCTTCGGCGTGCCGCTGGCCTGTGTCTCCCAGGTGGTGCCGAAGGGGGTGTCCTTCAGCGTGCTGCCGGTGCAGAGCGGACCGGTGGCGGGCGTGTACCCGCATGCGCAGGCGCTGTGGCCCATCTGTTCGGTACCGGCGCTGTTGGGGGCGCCAGCGAAGGTGGAGGACCTGTTCGTGCTCACGGAGATGGCCGGACGTACGGTAGGGCTGGCGGCCACCCGGGTGCTCGGTGTGCTGCAGAAGTTCAAGCCCGCCGAGCTGATGGGCACGTTCAAGGCGCCAGGGCTGCCGGATCCCGTGATGTTCCTGGACCTGCAGCGCATGTTTTCTTGATCGGCCGAGAGCGCGAACCCTAAGCTTCTCCGATTGACACAGGGCCGGCAGGCAGGCTTGCTCGCCCGAAATCTCAAACGAATTCAGGGGGGTATGCGCCCCCCGAAGGCCGGAGCCGATGCCCAAGAATCTACTGATCGCCGACGACTCGCTCACCATCCGCAAGGTGATCGGGATGATCTTCGCGACGGAAGACTTCCAGGTGACCGCGGTGGACAACGGGCTGGACGCCATCACCCGCACGCGCGAGCTGCGTCCGGACGTGGTGCTGGCCGACGTGATGATGCCGGGCAAGAGCGGCTACGAGGTGTGCGAGGCGCTCAAGAACGACCCCTCCACCCAGGCCATCCCGGTGCTGCTGCTCGCCGGCACCTTCGAGGCGTTCGACGAGAACCGCGCGAAGGCCGCCCGGGCGGACGACCACATCACCAAGCCCTTCGAGAGCCAGATCCTCCTCGACAAGGTGAAGGCGCTGGTGGGCCAGAAGTCGAACACCATGCCCGCGTCCGCCGCGACGCGCGTCTTCCCCCAGGCCGCCACGCCCGTGCCGGCCCAGGCCGCCGCGCCGCAGCCCGCCGCCGCGCCTCCGGGCGCCCGTCCTCCGGGTCCTGGCGTGCCGCCTCCGGGTGCGCGTCCTCCGGGTCCTGGCGTGCCGCCTCCGGGCGCGCGTCCTCCGGGTCCCGGCGTGCCGCCGCCTCCGGGCATGGCGCGTCCGCCTCCGGGTGCGGTTCCCCCGGGTGCGCGTCCTCCGGGTCCGGGCGTGCCTCCTCCGGGCGCCGTTCCGCCGGGTGCGCGTCCTCCGGGTCCTGGCGTGCCGCCTCCGGGCGCGCGTCCTCCGGGTCCCGGCGTGCCGCCGCCTCCGGGCATGGCGCGTCCGCCTCCGGGCGCGGTTCCCCCTGGTGCGCGTCCTCCGGGTCCGGGCGTGCCGCCTCCGGGCATGGCCGCGCGTCCCGCCGGTCCTGGCGCTCCGAACATCCCGGGCGGCTTCCCGCGTCCTCCCGCCGGGGGCACGCCGCTGCCTCCTTCGCACGCGCCCGCCGCGGTTCCGCCCGCGGCCCGTGCACGGGATCCGTTTGGCCTGGGCGCTCCGTCCGCGCCTCCGCCGGCCGCCGTGCAGGCCCGTACGGAGAACTTGCGCATCGAGGACTCGCTGCCCGAGCACACCGAGGAGATCTCCCTCGACATCGGCGGTCCCACGCCGACCGCGGCTCCCGCCCGGGGTCGCCCGGCGGATGGCGGCGAGGCGCTGCTGCGTGAGGCCCTGTCGAAGGCCTCCCGCGAGGTCATCGAGAAGATCGCCTGGGAGGTCGTACCGCAGCTGGCGGAGACCATCATCCGACAGGAGCTGGAGCGGCTCATCAAGGACCGCGAGACCCAGCATTGATTCGCAGTCCCCCCTGATTCCCCGCCGGCCCCGTCGGGGGCCGGCCGCTTGCAATGACTGACACGACTGAACTGTCCAAGGCCTACGAGCCCTCCGAAGTGGAGGCGCGGTGGTACAACCACTGGCTGGAGCGCGACTACTTCCGCGCCGAGCCCACTTCCGCCAAGCCGCCGTTCAGCATCGTGCTGCCGCCGCCCAACGTCACGGGCAGCCTGCACATCGGCCACGCGCTGACCGCGACCATCCAGGACATCCTCACGCGCTGGAAGCGGATGAGCGGCTTCAACGCGCTCTGGCTGCCGGGCACGGACCACGCGGGCATCGCCACGCAGATGGTGGTGGAGAAGGAGCTCAAGAAGTCCGAGGGCAAGAGCCGCCACGACCTGGGTCGCGAGGCGTTCCTCGAGCGCGTCTGGACGTGGAAGGGCAAGTACGGCGCGCGCATCGGTGAGCAGCACCGCTACCTGGGCGCGTCGCTGGACTGGAGCCGCGAGCGCTTCACCATGGACGAGCAGTCCTCGGCCGCGGTGCGCGAAGTCTTCGTCCGCCTGTACGAAGAGGGCCTGATGTACCGGGCCCAGAAGCTCATCAACTGGTGCCCCTCGTGCCGCACGGCCTTGAGCGACCTGGAGGTCGAGCACGAGGAGAAGAACGGCTCGCTCTGGCACATCCGCTATCCGGTGAAGGACAGCGACCGCACGCTCACCGTGGCGACGACGCGCCCGGAGACGCTGCTGGGCGACACCGCGGTGGCCGTGCACCCGGAGGATCCGCGCTACCTGGGGCTCGTGGGCCGGTCGGTGAAGCTGCCGCTGACGGACCGGGACATCCCCATCATCGCGGACGCCGAGCTCGTGAACATGGAGTTCGGCACTGGCGTGGTGAAGGTCACGCCCGCGCACGACTTCAACGACTACCAGACGGGCCTGCGCCACAAGCTGCCGATGCTGTCCATCCTGGACGAAGCGGCGCGGATGACGAAGGACACAGGCAAGTACGCCGGCCTGGACCGCTTCGAAGCGCGCAAGCAGGTGCTGGCGGACCTGACGGAGCAGGGGCTGCTGGAGAAGGAGGAGCCGCACAAGCTGAGCGTGGGCACCTGCCAGCGCTGCGCCACGGTGGTGGAGCCGCGCCTGTCGCCGCAGTGGTTCGTGAAGATTGAGCCGCTCGCGAAGCCGGCCATCGAGGCGGTGGAGCAGGGCCGCACGAAGTTCGTCCCCGAGTCGTGGACCAACACGTACTTCCACTGGATGCGCAACATCCACGACTGGTGCGTGAGCCGCCAGCTCTGGTGGGGCCACCAGATCCCCGCCTGGTACTGTGCCTCGTGCAGCCCGGCCGGTGAGGAGCGGTCGCTGGACGCGGCGGACGTCATCGTGTCGCGCACGACGCCGGAGTCCTGCCCGAAGTGCGGTGGCAGGGACCTGGCGCAGGATCCGGACGTGCTGGACACGTGGTTCTCGTCCGCGCTGTGGCCGTTCTCCACGCTGGGCTGGCCGAACGCAACGCCGGAGCTGAAGACCTTCTACCCGACGTCCGTGATGGAGACGGGCCACGACATCATCTTCTTCTGGGTCGCCCGGATGATGATGATGGGCCTGCACTTCATGGGCGATGTGCCCTTCCGCACCGTGTACCTGCACGCGATGGTGCGCGACGAGAAGGGCGACAAGATGTCCAAGACGAAGGGGAACGTCATCGATCCCCTGGACGTCATCCTCGGCGCCAAGGTGGACGCGCTCCAGCCGTCGCTTCGCAACCGCTTCCCGCAGGGCATGCCCGCGTTCGGCGCGGATGCGTTGCGCTTCACGCTCGCGTCGCTCACGCAGCAGGGCCGTGACATCAAGCTGTCGATGGACCGCCTGGGTGGCTACAAGGCGTTCTGCAACAAGCTGTGGAACGCCAGCCGCTTCGCCCTGATGAACATGGGCGACTTCCAGCTGGACGCCACGCCGCTGGAGGGACGCACGCTGACGCTGGCGGACCGGTGGATCCTCTCCCGCCTGCAGAAGGCCACGGAGGAGACGCGCGCGTCGCTGGAGGTGTTCGGCTTCGCGGAGGCCGCCTCCACGCTGTACCAGTTCCTGTGGGCGGAGTTCTGCGACTGGTACATCGAGCTGGCGAAGGGCTCGCTGTACGGCGAGGACGTGGAGGCCAAGAACACCACGCGCGCGGTGCTGGTGTACTGCCTGGATCGCATCCTGCGGCTGATGCACCCGTTCATGCCGTTCATCACCGAGGAGATCTGGCAGAAGCTGCCGATGTCCCGGCCCACGGAGAGCATCTGCATCGCGGCGTACCCGGAGCCGGACGCGGCGCGCGTGGATGCGGCCGCGGAGGCGGAGATGGCGCCAGTCATCGCGGCCATCGAGGGCCTGCGCACGCTGCGCGGAGAGAGCAACCTGCCGCCGTCCGCCAAGGTGAAGGCGGTGGTGCAGAGCCCGGACGCGACGACGCGCGAGCTGTTGGAGCGCTGGCGTGCGTACCTGATGCCGCTGGCCGGCCTGTCGGAAGTGCACGTGGGCCCGCCGGGCGCCAAGCCTCCGCAGGCGGCGGCGTTCGTCAGCGGCAACCTGGAGATCTACGTCCCGTTGGCGGGCCTCGTGGATCTGGATGCGGAGCGCGACCGCCTGAAGAAGGAGATCGCGCGCGCCGAGCAGGAACTCACCAGTGTGCAGCGCAAGCTGGACAATCCGAGCTTCGTGGCCCGTGCTCCGCCGGACGTGGTGGCGAAGGACAAGGCCCGGGTGGCGGAGCTCCAGGAGCGCACGGTCAAGCTGCAGGATCACCTCCAGCGCATCGCCCCGGAGCCCCCCATGTCCGAGTCCGAGATGCCGTCGCCGTTACCGGGAAGCACCGAGTCCGAGTCCTCCGCGCTCGAAGCCCCCGAGAGCGCCCACGTGAAGGTGGCCACCGAGCCCAAGGCGTCGAAGGACGACGTCAACCTGGGGCAGGAGCTGAAGGGCGAGATGGAGGCGGAGGCCGCCGGGGAAGCTCCCAAGGCCGCCGACCCCGTGGTGGAGGCCGCGCTCAACAAGCTGCGCGAGGGCACCAAGGAAGGCTTGTCCGCTGCGGACCACCACGACCTGGGCGTCGCGTACATGAGCATGGGCCTCGTGGACGACGCGATGCGCGAGTTCGACCGGGCCAAGGAGGGTGGGGACACCCGCGAGGCGCCGGAGGCAGGTGCGGCGTCCGTGAAGAAGACGGGCAAGAAGGCCGTGTCGGCCGTGAAGGCGCCTGCGGCAAAGGCTCCGGCGACGAAGGCGCCCGCGGCGAAGGCTCCGGCGACGAAGGCTTCTGTGGAGAAGGCTCCGGCGACGAAGGCGCCCGTGGAGAAGGCTCCGGCCACGAAGGCCGCGGGCAAGAAGGCCCCTGTGAAGAAGGCCCCTGTGAAGAAGGCTGCGGGCAAGAAGGCCGCAGCGAAGAAGAGCACCCGGGGCAAGCCGGCCGCGAAGAAGGCTGCGGGCAGGAAGAGCGCCGCGAAGAAGGGGAGCGCCAGGAAGGCGCCGGCCCGGAAGACCTCCGCGAAGAAGGCGGCGGGAAAGAAGTCCGCGGGGAAGAAGCCCGCGGCGAAGAAGACCACCCGGGGCAAGCCGGCGGCCCGCAAGGCCCGTCGGTAGGAGGCGGAAGTGCAGCAGGATTATCTCGATCGGCTCATCGCGTTGTCCCTCGACGAAGACCTGGGCGCGGCGGGGGACGTCACCTCGTTGGCGGTGGTCCCCGCCGACGCGGAGGGAAGCGGCGAGCTGGTCGCGAAGGAGCAGATGATCATCGCCGGCCTGGACGCCTTCGTCCGCGTCTTCCACATGGTGGACGCGGAGGTGGAGGTGGAGGTCCTCAAGCGCGACGGTGACGAAATCAAACCGAAGGTGGTCGCCGCGCGCGTCCACGGCAAGCTGCGCTCGCTGCTCGCCGCGGAGCGCACCGCGCTCAACCTGGTGCAGCGAGCGGCCGGCATCGCGACGCTGGCGCAGCAGGCGGTGACGGCGGTGCGGGGCTCGAAGCTGCGGGTGCTCGACACGCGCAAGACGCCGCCGGGCATGCGGGGGCTCGCGAAGCACGCGGTGCGCATGGGCGGAGCGTCCAACCACCGCTTCGGGCTCTTCGACGGCATCCTCATCAAGGACAACCACATCGCGGCCGTGGGCGGGGACATCACCGAAGCGGTCCGCCGCGCGAAGTTGAATGGCCCCCGGCTCGTGAAGGTCGAGGTGGAGGTCACCAACTTCAAGCAGCTCGCGGAGGCCATCGAGGCGGGCGCGGACGTCATCATGTTGGACAACATGGACGACCCGCAGATCCGTGAAGCCGTGAAGCTGACGGCCAACCGTGTGCCCATTGAAGTCTCAGGTGGAGTCACGCTGGATCGGCTGCCCCGGCTGGCGAAGCTGGGCGTGGACTTCGTGTCGATGGGCGCGCTGACGCACTCGGCGCGGGCCATGGACCTGTCGCTGGAGATCCAGACGACGAAGAAGTCCGCGCGCAAGTCACGCCCGGCGGCGCCGCAGGGCTGACGCGGACCTCAGTTCACGTTGAGAAGATGGGCAGGCGCGGTCGGTGAAGACTGACGTGCCTGCCCATTGACGTTGTCAGGTTCGCGTGCCTCGGAAGGTCTCCTCGAGTGAGGGACTCCCTGGATGGTGCCGCGGACACGCACGGAAGAGGGCGCAGGCATCTCCTGGGTAGTACCCCACAGAAGGGTCATTTCCCTTCAAGGATTGGGGGGTTGACCGTCTGCTATGCAGCCCTGTACGAATCCAGGTTCAGGCGCTCCCCACCAAACCCGTCAATTTCCAAGAAAGCCAGCAAAGGCTCAGGCCGAAGCTTGTCCATCATGTCCAAAGTCTACTCAAAGAGCTGGTTGTTCATCACATTGCTGGCGTTGCTGCTGCCTCAAGGCAGGGCCTGGAGTGCTGTCTGCAGCGCGGGTGATGAAGCCGGCTGCTCACTGGGCAATGGCTGTCCCGGAACGATGACATGCTTTGGAGCAGGTTACTGGTCAAGGTGCAGTGCGGCCGAGGGCATTGGCACAGGCTCCTGTACCGGGTGCGGAGGCGCAACAGGCAAGGTTGTTTGTAGCGATAGCGGCATCGTCCTCGCGTGCAAGACCTCTGATACAGAAATCTGCAACAACTGCGATGATAATGCCGATGGATTGATTGACAATCGGCCCGGACAGGGCGCTCGAACCCTGATGCGAAGTTGCAACCGGACGGGCACGCCATGCCCTATCGGTGGAACCCAGAGTTGTACGAACGGCACCTGGGGAGCATGCGCGGGCTGTGCCGGAAGCGTCGCCTGCACCAACTGCAATAAGAACGGCACCCAGACCTGCGATGCCGCCTGCAATCTTGGTAACTGCGCGGTTGGCGCGGAAGAATGCAATGCCTGTGATGACGACGGTGACGGTCGCATCGACAACGTCCCTGGATCGACTGAGAACCTATCGCGCCCGTGCCAGACTGCGGCCGGGTGCTCGATTGGTGGCTCCCAAATCTGCAATCCGGCGTACGGATTTTGGGGATCTTGCTGGGGATGCTCTGGAGTGGGCTCCTGTACGGGCTGCGGAGGCAAGCCGGGAACGGCCCAGTGCAACTACTTTTGCACTGCGGATGGCGTCACCTGCAACGTGGGAGCAGAAACCTGCAATGGGTGTGACGACAATGCTGATGGCATCATTGACAATGCAGCAGGCACCGCCCAGCCGCGCTCACTGACCCAGGCATGCATCGTTGAGGATGGCGAGTGCCGCGTGCCCGGAACAAACTATTGCACGACAGGCTACTATGGAGTTTGCACGTCCAATGTTGCTGAGGAGTGCAATGGCGTTGACGACAACTGCGATGGGAACATCGACGAACTGGTGTGTCGGGCACAGGCTGGGGGGAGCGGAACGTGCGTGCGCACCACGTGTGAAACCCAGGGTGCTTCGTGCGGCGCAATCAGCGACGGTTGTGGCGGCACCCTGGACTGTGGCACGTGCCGCACAGGGATGGCCTGCCAGGCCAATGCGTGTGTCACGATTCCGTAACGCGCCATGCTGATCTTTGAGTTTGCAAGCTTCTCCTGAGGGGGAGAGATGTCCCGGATGAACAGACGAATGAATCGACACAGTTCGGCCCTGGTGTGCCAGCGGAAAGGCGCGAAGAAAAGGGCGGCAGCATCGCTCATGGTGTTGGTCTACCTCCAGGCGGCACTTGCCGGCTGCCTGGGCGAAATGGCCCCCGAAGAAGTTGGGAGCGAACGGTTGAGCACCCGGGCACTGGCAGTCGCCCTGTCTCCTCCGGCGCCAGGAGGCATTCTGCCCACGGAAGTTGACGCGGACGGATATGCAGCGGGCTCCATGGCGGGCAGTGCCGAGGTGTCGATGACAGGCGCTTCCACCTATACCGCTCCGCTATGGACCCCTCCCGCGAGAGCCGAAATCGGGCCGTCCCTTGCGCTTGTCTACAACAGCCAGTCTGGCGTAGGGACAGCGGGGTTCGGTTGGGACCTGACCGGAGTCTCCAAAATCAGCCGCTGCGGAAGATCGGTAGCACAGGATGGTATCACTTTGGATCCAACCTTGGACGATGGCCCTCAAGGCGATCGTTACTGCTTGGACGGACAGCGGCTAGTTGTTGTCAACGGCGGCTACGGCACGGAAGGATCTGAATACCGCGCGGAGTTCAACGGGCACGAGAAGATCGTCGCTCTGGATTTCACCGAGGCGGGACCAAGCTTCTTCAAGGTCTACCAACGGGACGGTACGATCAGGACCTACGGACCGATCGCGCCGGGTTTCAAAAACCGCGTGGACTACAACTCGCTGACGGACAGCTATGTCCGCAATGTCGTCAAGCTCGCGAGGTTCGAGTGGGGGCTGACCCGGGTCGAAGATACGACGGGCAACTACATGACCATCGAGTATTCGATCACGGGAAGCTCTCAGACTGGCGCCGAGATCTTGCCATCGGTGATTCGGTACACGGGATCTTCAGGGGGCATGCCGCGCAGCCCGACTCGCAGGATCGCGTTTGAGTATGGCGATGATCCATTCAAGACGGAACGTTGGGTGGCAGGGTACAAGATCCGTCACGCGAAGCGACTTACCAAGGTTTCGATGTTTGGCCCGGCGCCTGAGGTGGAAGGCCTGCTCAAGGAGTACCGGCTCAGATATAGGACGGCCTACCATGCGCGCGAGACCGCGAGCCTGCTCGTTGGCGTTTCGGAGTGCGACGGCGCACAACAGCAGAGATGCAAGGAAGGCCTTGCCTTTGACTACGACATCCCTCCCGCAACGATTCGAAGCGATCGGGTCAGCTTCTCCTACCCGCAGGTGACGACTGGCAAGACGCAGTGCTATTTCGGAGATCTGGATGGGGATGGTCGGGATGACGTTTTGTACAAGGAGGGTGATTTTAAATATCACTATCGGCTAAGTACTGGTTCGGGATTCGGCCCGTCGGTGGTTGCCGAAGGCCTTGGGGTTATCAATTATCAGTCATTCCCTAATTCCGTAACGATAGATAATCGGGCCGGCGAAGGAAATCCGCTGGTCGATATCGATCGGGACGGAAAAGCTGATTTGATGATTTCCGATTATTACTGGGAGACCCCGGGTGTATACACAGTTGCCAATAAGCTATTTCTGGCCAAGAAGAACTCGAGTACGGGCAGTATTCAGTTTGTTTCGGCGTATTCTGAGTCGCTCCGATCGCGGACAATGATGCAGCATTGGCGGATCGCTGACGTGGATGGCGACGGCAATCTTGAGTACATCGGCTACGATGAGACAGGTGCCTCCCCGGGTATTGTCTATCGTAAGTTCGTGCCGGGAGCCGGCTTCGGTGACCCGACGTTCTTGACAAATTGGCCTGCCTCGACGCCAAGGCGCGATTTCCAGTCTTTCATGGTTGGGCGTGAAGGAAGGGTGGGCTACGGGGACGGACGCTTTGCAGTCATTGGTCCAGGGGGATTGGAGCGGGTTGATGGCTACTCCGGGCGACGAAGTGGAGATGACTATTTCTATCCCATGGACGTCAACGGTGACGGGCTTCAGGATTACCTGGTGCTTAGTGCAGTTCCGAACAGCGCTGAGTCGCGGGCGTGCTACTCAATCAATACGGGCAACGGCTATGAAGAGCCCGTTTGTGACGCTGTGAATAAGTACTACCTCTTGGCCCAGCGACATGTGGTTGCTGATCTTAATCGCGATGGTCGAGACGAACTCTATCAGATGCGTGCTGATGGGACGTTCTCCGGAGGCTCTGATCACTACGCGCTCGACCAGACAGGTGCTGTCTGGAGCAAATACACAAGACCGGAAGATGCGACAATCATTGCTGGTCGGCATCCTGCTCAAGTCGCCGATGTGAATGGTGATGGCGTCCCTGACACCTATGCCTGCACTAATTCATCTGTCTATGTGGATATCTCAAAGGGCGCGCAGCAACCACTCTTGCTGAAAGTAAGGCAGGAGGCAGCATTTGAGGCGTTTGAATACGGGCACACGGGCGATCGTGCTGTCTATACGCCAACCGAACACTGGTTTCCCCAGCAGAACATCGTGCCAATGCACCGCGGCACCTGGGTGGTGAAGAGGGCTACGGCCGGCATTGGATCCTCAGTCCTGAATTCTGTGACGTACAGCTATGCAGGAAGCCGGATGAGCTTGCTCGGCCGCGGGTGGCTCGGATTCATGGAGAGGACAGTTCTGGATGATGTGACGGGTGCCAAGGTCACGACCAAGACACAGACGGGGACGTCGGCTGCGATCTCTCTGCCCTCGAGCGAAGCATCCGAAATCACCGTGGATGGCGTGCGCCACTCAAGCAACCGCTCCTGGACCTTTGAGTTCATGCAGGATGGCTCAAACAGGCTGGTACGCGTCAGCACGTCAGAATCCGTCTGCTCGAAGAAGCCCGAACTGATTGAGGACTGTTACCGCTACAATCAGGCGTCCAGTTACTTCGACGGATTCGGCAACCTGACGTCATCCTCGGATCAGGTGATCTGGGATGGCAAAATGAGACGCCAGCAGAACTCATATCTTTATGAGCCTGCAGACCTTGGCCGTTGGCTGGTGTCGCGTCCCCGGGAAGCGAGCACCGTGTGGACGGATTCGGAAGGCAGGAGGGCGGAGCAGCAAGTCGTATACACCTCTAACGCCACGACAGGGCTTGTTGAGGAAGAGACGCGTGCTCCGAACTCAACGGTTCCCACTGAGTGGTTGAAGACACGAATCTACTACAATGAGTTTGGGTTGCCGACCTCATTGGAGTCCCGAGACCTCCAAGGGAAAATTCGGACTTGGAGCATGGGATATGAGACGGCGGATGGCATCTTCACGGGGTGGGAAGATGCCGGCGGCGTCCGGACTGAGATGGAATACCATCGTGGGTTTGGTGTGCCCATGCGAGTACGCGATGGTAATGGAGACGAAACGACATTCAGCTACGATGGCTTCGGTCGTGAACGGAAGATGGATGTCATGGGCGCAGGGGATCAGCTGACCTCCTATGCGCGTCGACCTGGCGGTGGAGGGATCCTGATCCGAAGTGTTATGGGGGGACAGACGCTCAGGACCGAACAGGATGCCCTGGGACGTTCCGTGCTGCAGCAGTGGAACCGAGGTGGTCCCCAGCCTGAGCCTGTCTATGTTCAGACTGAGTATAAGACGGACGGAAAGGTGTGGCGAGTCAGTCAGCCGCATACGGCCAACGAGACGCCGCTGTACACCTATTTCGATGAGGATGCGCTGGGGCGCCCCAAAAAGCTCACCCGGTTGGATGGGAGCTTCAGGACCTGGAGCTACGACCTGCTCACCTCCGAGGTGACAGATGAGGCAGGCCGGCGCCATCTGACGACGCTCGACGGACGCGGAAAGGTGGTCTCGGAGAGTAAACTCCTGCAGAGCGGGACTACGTCCGTGGGTTACTCCTACGGTGTCCGCGGCGAGCTGCTCCAGGTTCGCGATGAGAATGGAAATATCACCTCGCTTGAGTACGATGCCTTGGGGCGGCAGACAGCGCTCGTGGATGGTGATCAGGGGCGTACGGGCGTGGACTTCAACGCCTTCGACGAGGTGATTCGTCGGACCGATGCGCTTGGCGTGACGACCATCGAGCGCGATGGATTGGGACGGCCACAGGTCATTACGTCTCCAGATGGGGTTACCCGGTATGTCTGGGATGGTGCCGCCGGCTCCCATGGCAGTGGGAAGTTGGAGTCAGTAGTCAGTCCTGACGGCGTGAGAACGGAGTATCTATACGACTCGATTGGCCGGCCTGCAGAAACCACGTGGGTCGTGCAGGGACAGCGTTTCTCTCTGGCGACCACCTACGATGATTACGGCCGTCCCCTGACCCTGTCGTACCCGTCGGTTGGCCCGACGGGCAGTGCCTCCCGCCTGGTGGTCCAGAAGACATATGACGGCGTTGGCAATCTGGCGTCCATCCAGAACGCAGAGACGGGGTTCAGCTATTGGAAGGCGCTGGAGCGCAACTCCCTGGGGCAGATTCCACGGGAACTTTATGGCAATGGCGTCAACGCGAACAGGGTTTTTGATAAAACGGGGACGCTGAGATACTTGCAAGCTTCAGGGCTGGCTCAGGTGCAGCAGCTTGCGTTCAAGTTCTCCGTGGATGGGAACCTTGAGGAGCGGCATGACCTGCTCAATGGTACGTCTGAGGATTTCGAGTATGACGACTCGGACCGGCTGAAAGCCTGGAAGGTGACCCAGCGTGGTGCCATCTCCAGGCAGGAATACACCTATGATTCGATTGGGAATCTGAAGACCCATCCTATCGTGGCAGGACCCGGCTTCACTTCGACGTTCGGTTACAATGGCCTGCGGCCCCATGCTGTGACGAGCCAGACCCAGAAGGGGCTGACCCGTCAGATGAGCTATGACTCCGTAGGGAATCAGTTTGAGAATGGGAAGGGCCAGACGATTCAGTACACATCGTTTGATCTTCCTGCCCAGGTGTCACGTGGACAGGCAACGACCCACTACAAGTATGACGGGGCGCATCGCCGTGTCTTGAAGACCCTCCCCAATGGGGATGAGACACTGACGTTGGCGGATGTGTACGAGCGACGCGTTCAGGCCGGCTTGACGAACCATGTGTTCAGCCTGAAGGCCGATGGCTCTCTGATCGCCCAGGTCCACTGGCACGAGGGAAGCACTGGGATGGTCGAAAGTGAGCAGGTGTTCTATGTTCACGCCGACCCCCTTGGAACCCCTTCGGCTATTACGGACGCTCAGGGGCAGGTCGTTGAGCGGATGAAGTTTGCTCCGTTCGGGGGGCGTCAGGCTCTGGGTGACCTGGCCCAAGAAATGGATGCGCCATCCTTTCTCAGAAATGGCTTCCAGGGTCACTCCGTTGATGATGAATCGCAACTCGTGAACATGAAGGGGCGGATGTACGATCCAGCCCTGGGTGCATTCCTGACGCCCGACCCAGTTGTTTCGAGTTCACTTAATCGTTATCGCTTTGGTGTTAACAATCCGCTCAAGAATACGGACCCTTCCGGTTTCAATGTTTTGGGGTGGGGGCTGAATATTTTCCGGACGATTGGTGGGGGAGGCGGCGGTGGATGGGGAGGGATGAGTCCTAACCCCATTCCCTCTCACTATGACTCTGTGGATTGGAACTATCGGTCTTCGCATGGCGGCGGGACTTCGAACACCGTCAACACAGGCCCCAATACGCAGTCGTCTTCAACTCCCAGGTACACGACCAGCAATCCCACGGTGAAGGTTGAGCCCGGGCCTACAGGAAGTGCTGGCGGAGCGGGAATCAGCCCTCGTTCCGGGACTCCAATGGGAAGCTGGGTCGATGGCGCCGCTCACGCGGGTGCATCCGTTCTTGCGGACCTGCCTGCCGCCTATGCGCTCTCGCAAATGCCGGTCTACCAGTCGCTGGTAGGAAGCATAGGTTTAGGACAGCAACTCACGACCAGCATTAAAGAATACGGCGTCGTGGGTGGACTCGTTGATACGTTCAATCCTGCTGGGAAGATGCTTGAGCATGGGTGGCTTGCCAGCGAGGCGTATGATTCAGGGAATAGCTATGCGGTTGGTGAGCATGCTTTCCATGCGTCCATCGCGGGTGTGAAGACGATCCTTGCTGCTGCTGGGGTTTATCGGACGGGCGCCGGTGCACTGCGAGGATTTAGCTCGTCTCTCAAGACTATTTCAGCTAGTGCTAGAGGGAATCCAGCGGCTATTTTTCGCGGCTTGGGTGAATTGAGTCCGGTCCAAAGCTCTGTTCTCGAACGATTGAATGGCCCGGGGGCGCAGACGATTGTGAGTAAACGATTGTTCGGCAACAAGGATCTTACGGCCCTTACCGCCGCGACAGGTGATGAATTTGCAATGTTCTCGACTGGAGGCAGACGCCTCATCGTTCGTGGTACGCCAGACTCTGTTCCAATCACTCCAAGTATTGCTGCGAGATTGAGAGAGCGGGGATGGAGGTGGTCCTCGCACACTCACCCCGGGGACTCCAAGAATGTTTTGCGGTCATCGGATGGAGATCGTGCTGTTTTGGAGGCCATAGGCAATAAGAGCGCTATCTTTAACTCTATCGGAGAGCGTCGAATGTTTACAAAATGGGGAGATAGTCTTGATGGGTGGACGCCATGATGATCCATTTGGACGTCCTCACACAAAAGGCGCGCGTCGCAACGCGCGCTGCCTTGGCGCGGTACCCACCACTTCCAGAGCGGCTTCGACAGGGCTTGGTGCTGGGAATCGAATTTGTTGGACCCGACCGTGTGTTTGAACTCTATTGCACGGGAGTCAGGCCGGAGGATGCGATTGTGATCGCACGTGTCACGGTCAGTGCCGTCACTGGCGAAGTGGGGCCGGTTGAAGTTTTTTCGGAACACTGGTGTGGCAGCACTGACCAAGGCTGAGACAATTCCACTTCTTTGGGCCCTCACCGCGCGCCGGTGAGGGCCTCCGCGCGAGGCTTGCCTTCCGCCGACGCGGGCATCCCCATCTCCAGCAGGGCTGACAGCGTGGGCGCCACGTCCACCGGATCAATCTCCTGGAGGTACAGGCCCGGCTTCACGCCCCGGCCCGCGAACACCACCGGCACCTGCACGTCGTAGGAGTACGGCGTGCCGTGATTCGTTCCGCGCGGATAGTCACTCACGACGTGGAACGGCTTCGCCATGAAGAGCACATCCCCGCTGCGCACCGGGTAGTAGCCGCGCCGCATGGGCGCCACCAACCCCCCGATGTCCGGCGCCGAGTCCAGATCGTCCCTCGCCACCGCCGTCACCGTGAAGGGCTGCTTCGCGAGCCACGCCGCCGCCGCTCTGCGCACCACCGCGCCGTCCACCTGGCCTGACTCCAGCGCCTTGCCGCCCAGGTACACGTCCAGCTCCAGCAGCTTCACCGTCACCTCGACGCCGAACTTCGCTCTCAGCTCCTGGGCCAGCCCCTTCGCCGCCTCCACCGGGTTGAGGCGCGCCCCGGGCAGCCCCGCCTCGACCCAGGCCTCCGGAATCTCCGCGCCCCCATGGTCCGCCGACAACGCGATGACCAGGTTCGCCTTGCCCCCCGCCGCGCGCTCGGCCGCGGCGATCAGCTCCCCCAGCGCCTGATCCAACCGCAACAGCGTGTCCTGCATCTCCCATGACGACGGCCCGAACGCGTGGAACACCGCGTCCGTGCCGCTGAAGCTCACCGCGAGCATGTCCGGCACGTCGTCCCGGCCCAGGCCCTCGCCCTCCAGCGCCGCCTTCGCCGCCTGCACCAGCAGGTCATGCGACCGGGGCGACACCGCGAAGACCCGGTACGACGCGGGCCCCGGCTCCTTGGCCCCGCCGCTCAGTGCGTGCGGAAACACCCGGCCCATCCCGTACGGGTCCGGCGGCTCCGTGGCAGGGTCGTCCTGGCCCACGTACTCCGCGCGCGGGCGCAGCAGCTCCCACGTCTTGCCGAACCCCGCGTCCGCCAGCTTGCGCGCGTTGAACGCCTGCATCCACGCGGGCACCGCCTTCGCGTACCAGGTGCTCGTCACCAGCTTCCCCGTCGCCTCGTCGAACCACCACGCCTGGCCCAGCTTCCCGGCCAGCGGAATGGCCGCGCGCGCCTTGAACGACAGCGCCACCACCTTGCCCCGGCCTTGCGTGGATCCGCGCAGCCGGTCCGCCAGCGTCTCCGCCATCAGGTTCGCCGGGCTGGTGTCCGCCGTGGGGACCGTGACGCCGTCCAGCACCTGATGCGTCGGGTCCACGTAGACCTGCTGGCTCTGGCCCGTGGCGCGATCATGGACGTCGTTGTCCACGATGCCGTGGCGCCAGGGGTTCGCGCCGGTGGCCAGCGTGGCATGACCCGGTGCGGTACGCGCCTCCGCGTAGGCATACCGGGCGTAGGGGTAGTAGGCCCCCGTGTTGAGTAGCTGCCCCAGACCGCCCGTGAGACGCGGGCGGCTGCGCAGGAGCAGGTCGCTGCCCAGCGCGTCCACGCTGATGAGCAACGTGAGCTTCGGGGCCCGGGCCGAAGCGGGCAGGGCGATGAGGACGAGGAGGGCGGCGAGGACACGCGACATGGCGGGCAGCCTCTCCGGCCGGATGGTCAGAAGCAATCAACATGCGCCTTGCGCCGCTTGGACCCTTCACTCCGCCCTGATATGGGCGGCCCAATGGTCGAGGCACGGCTGCGCGTCATCTACGGCGACACGGATCAGATGGGGGTCGTCTACTACGCGAACTACTTCCGCTACTTCGAGTTCGCCCGCAGCGAGTTCTTCCGGGGCCACGGCGGCAGCTACCGCGAGCTGGAGAGCACCGGCCTCCTCCTGCCCGTGGTGGAGGCGAGCGCCCGCTACAAGGCCTCCGCGCGCTACGACGACCTGCTCGTCATCCGCACCACGCTCAGCGAGTTGCGCCGTGCGTCACTCGTGTTCACCTACGAGTTGCTCCGCGACGGCCCCTCCCCCACGCTCCTGTGCACCGGCCGCACGATGCACGCCTGCGTGGGGCGCGACGGCAAGCCCCAGCGCATGCCCGAAGCCATCGCCCGACTGAAGGCCCTGGACGTCTGACCCTTTCTTCCCCGAATTCCCGAACGAGGAGCACCCCACAATGGATCGCAACCTGGCAATGGAGGTCGTGCGCGTCACCGAGATGGCGGCCATCGCCTCCGCCCGGCTCATGGGCCGCGGCAACACGAACGAGTCGGATCAGGCCGCCGTGGACGCGATGCGCCGCGCCTTCGACGCGCTGAACATCGACGGCACCGTCGTCATCGGCGAGGGCGAGCGCGACGAGGCGCCCATGCTCTACATCGGTGAACGCGTGGGCCGTCGCGACCCTGGCGCCCCCGCGGTGGACATTGCCCTGGACCCCCTGGAGGGCACCAACCTCTGTGCCTACGGACGCCCGGGGTCCATCTCCGTCGTGGCCATGTCCAGCCATGGCGGCCTGCTCAACGCGCCCGACACGTACATGGAGAAGATCGCCGTGGGGCCTCGCGCGAAGGGCGCCATCGACCTCACCAAGTCCCCCACGGAGAACCTGCGCGCCATCGCCGAGCGCATGAAGGTCTACGTGGAGGACCTCACCGTGATGACGCTCGACCGTGAGCGCCACGCCGACCTCATCAAGGAGGTCCGCGCCGCGGGCGCACGCATCCGCCTCATCGAGGACGGGGACGTGGCGGGCGCCATCGCCACCTGCTTCGAGGGCACCGGCGTGGACGTGCTGATGGGCATTGGCGGCGCGCCCGAGGGCGTCATCGCCGCGGCGGCCATCCGCGCCACCGGCGGGGACATGCAGGGCCGGCTCGTGCCGCGCAACGCCGAGGAGATTGAGCGCGCCAAGAAGATGGGCGTCACCGACATCCACAAGATCTACTCCGCCGAGGACCTGGCCCGGGGCGAGGTGATGTTCGCCGCCACGGGCGTCACCACCGGCGACTTCCTCAAGGGCGTGCGCTTCTTCGGCGGCGGCTGCGAGACGCACTCCGTCGTCATGCGCAGCAAGACGGGCACCGTCCGCTTCATCCAGTCCGTGCACAAGTTCGACAAGAAGCCCGGCTACGCGCTGTAGCCTGCACCCTCACCCGGAGACACCGTCATGGCCGGCGCCACGCGCACCATCATCATCAATGCCCCGATCGAGAAGGTCTTCGACGTCATCACCACCTACGACCGCTACGCGGAGTTCCTGTCGGAGGTGAAGAAGGTCTCCACCTCGAACCGGCAGGGCAACACCGTCCAGGTCCACTACGAGGTCGATGTGGTGAAGACCATCCGCTACACCATCCAGGTCACCGAGGAGCGCCCCAAGCGCATGTCCTGGACCTTCGTGAACGGCGAGGTCATGAAGGACAACAAGGGCAGCTGGACCCTGGAGCCCGAGGGCGAGGGCAAGACGCGCGCGACCTACAACGTGGAGATGGCCCTGGGCATGCTGGTCCCCAAGGCCATCGTCAACGGACTGGTGGACAACCAGCTCCCGAAGATGCTGGAGGCGTTCAAGCGCCGCGCCGAAGCCCCCTGAAGTCCCGTCGTCCTGACGGTCCGCGTCAAAATCCGCCTGCTTGTCTGTTCTGGCGCACGGCCTTCGTCGTGCAAGGAGCAGGTGGGCAGGCGGGCGCTTTTCGGCTGGAAGCGTGCGGCGCGGGGGGCGGGGAAGCACCTGAGACGGGTTGAGTTGCGGTGCGGCGCGAGCGCATTAGGATCAGGCGGTTTTTGAACGTCCGGACTGTCCCCATGACATCCGTGCCACGGTTGCTCTGGCCGGGATGTCGGGAGGTGGACGAGCAGCCAGTCGGAACGGCTGCGACGCCCCCACGAAGAAACGGGGGTTCTTAATTTGCATCAAAGGGAAGTGGAAGTGGTAAGGGGGCGGGACGGCGGGCGTACATCGGGGTACGTAGGCTGAGGGAGAAACCGAACCCATGCTCGACGCGTTCATCATCGAAGAGATCAAGCGCCGCGAGCGGCTTCGCCGCGAGGATTACGAGCGGCCGGTGGTGGAGCTTCCACTGCCCGTTCCCGATGACCGTCCCCACCGGCGGACGGACATGGAGGACGAAAAGCCGTCGCGAGGCGTCGTCGTCATCGACCTGCTCTGCGTCTGATGACCCACACGTCCGTGGCCCCACGGCCACGGTGACTCCAGAGGCCCGCGGTCGGGCTGTCCCTCACCGGACGGCCTCCCGCGGGCTTCGCACTTGCGGGCTCCCCACCGCCCGCCTTCCTAGCCCGGCGCCAGCAACAACAGGTGACGGGGGTGGTAGACTTCCCACATCACCGTCCCTTTTTGCAGGGGGTTGGCCGGCTGGAGGGCGAGCAGCACCTTCTCGCGCCACTCTTCTGGAAGGGCGCCCTCGCCGTGGAAGGCGCCCAGGAGCGCCCCGGTGACGGCGCCGTGGACCTCCGTGTCGCCGCCCCGGTGGACGACGTCCAGGAGGCCGCCCTCCAGCGTGCCCACGTGGAGCAGCTCCCAGAACGCCAGCCGGAAGGCCGCGCGCACCGCGTTGTTGCCCGGGCGGTGCATGTGCAGCTCCGGACCGTAGAGCTGCGGGTCGTCCTGCGCGGCCAGGGCCAGGTCCTCGCGCAGGAGGGCGGAGGCGCGGGTGATCTCCTGGACGAAGTCCTTCTCCAGCCGCGCGAGGGCGGCGCCGGCCAGGGAGATACCGACCTCCGCGGCGGGCAGCAGGTCGGCGGCCTTGAGGTTGGGCCCGCCGGTGATGGCCTTGGCGATGGCGGCGCACAGCCCCGCGCTGGCCAACTGGCTGCGGGGGTCGAAGTGGGTGAGGGCGGTGTCCTCCATCGTCGCCTGGGCCAGCGCGAAGGGGTCCTTCGCCAGCAGGACGGCCAGGGGCACCGCGCGCGGCAGGGCGCCCGCGTTCGCCACGCGACGGAAGCCCTTCTGCCAGACGCGCTTGCCGGCCTCCTTCACGGCGGTCGCGAAGCCCGCTTCGCACTCCTCGAAGACCTCCTTCATGGGGTCGCTGACGGCGAAGGCGTGGGACTGCCAGGCCCGGTAGCGGCGCAGCGCGTCCCCGGCGTCGTAGCGCTTCAGGTCGCGCAGGCTGAGCGTCAGCGCCACGGCGAGCTGGGTGGGCTCCGTCACCTGGCCCTTGCGCAGGCCGTGCGGGCCTCCTCCGACGATGGTGTCGTAGGGGCCCACGGCGAGCTGGGGGAAGGCCGGGGCGTAGAAGGGGCGTCCGGCCGTGGGCACGGCGAGGGCGTTGCCGGCCGCGAGGCCCAGCAGGGCCCCTCGGGCGCGCTGGCCGGGGAGCGGGTCCGGGCCCGTGGCGCGGCGTCGGGGAGGAGGAGGCATTCGACGGTTGGACACTGTAGCAAACCCGGATGCGAGCAGGCTTGCCCGTTCCGGCCGTGCCTCGTAGAACCGCCGCCCTATGACCGAGATCGCTCAAATCCTGGCGCGTGAAGTGCTCGATTCCCGTGGCAACCCGACCGTGGAGGCCGAAGTCCTCCTCGTGGGCGGTTCGCGAGGCCGCGCGACGGTGCCCTCCGGCGCCTCCACCGGCGAGCATGAAGCGCACGAACTGCGGGACGGGGACAAGCAGCGCTACCTGGGCAAGGGCGTGCTCAAGGCGGTGGACCACGTGCGCGACACGATTGGTCCCGCGCTCGTGGGCATGGACGCCGTGGATCAGGTGGCCCTGGACGCGCGCATGGTGGAACTGGACGGCACGCCCACCAAGGCGAAGCTGGGCGCCAACTCCATCCTCGCCGTCTCCATGGCCGCCGCGCGCGCTGCGGCGGACGCGCACGGCCTGCCGCTGTACCGCTACGTGGGCGGCCTCCAGGCGCGCACGCTGCCCGTGCCGCTGATGAACATCCTCAACGGCGGCGCGCACGCGGACACGCGCGTGGACGTGCAGGAGTTCATGGTGGTGCCCGCCGGCGCGAAGACCTTCGCCGAGGGCCTGCGCTGGGGCGCGGAGGTGTTCCACGCGCTCAAGAAGATCCTGAAGGGCCGCAAGCTGGCCACGGGCGTGGGCGACGAGGGCGGCTACGCGCCGGACCTGCCGGCCAACGAGGAGGCGCTCAAGCTCATCATGGAGGCCATCAGCGCCGCGGGCTTCAAGGCGGGCGAGCAGCTGTTCCTGGCGCTGGACGTGGCCGCGAGCGAGTTCTTCGACAAGGGCTCCAAGAAGTACAAGCTCAAGGGCGAGGGCAAGGAGTACGACTCGCAGGGCCTGCTGGAGTACTACCGCGGCCTCGCGGAGCGCTACCCCATCATCTCCATCGAGGACGGCATGGCGGAGGATGACTGGGAGGGCTGGAAGAAGCTCACCGACGCGCTGGGCAACCAGCTGCAGCTGGTGGGCGACGACCTCTTCGTCACCAACGTGGAGCGGCTGGGCAAGGGCATCCAGACGGGCACGGCGAACTCCATCCTGGTGAAGGTGAACCAGATTGGAACGCTGACGGAGACGTTCGACGCCGTGCGCATGGCGCACAAGGCCGGCTACTCGTCCGTCATGAGCCACCGCTCCGGCGAGTCCGAGGACACCACCATCGCGGACCTCGCGGTGGGCCTGGACTGCGGGCAGATCAAGACGGGCTCCGCGTCGCGCTCGGACCGCGTGGCCAAGTACAACCAGCTCTTGCGCATCGAGGAAGAGCTCGGCGCGGGCGCGCGTTACGCGGGCATGTCCGCCTTCCGCACGTTCAAGAAGAAGTGACCGTGAGCACCCCTCGCCCCCGCATCCTCGTCTCCAACGACGACGGCTACTTCTCCGAAGGGCTGCAGACGCTCGTGGAGGCGGTCAGCCCCCTGGGCGAGGTGTGGGTGGTGGCGCCCGACCGCGAGCAGAGCGCCGCCTCCCACTCCATCAGCCTCCACCGGCCGCTGCGCATCAAGGAGGTGCGTGAGCGGTGGTTCTCCGTCGACGGTACCCCCACGGATTGCTCGTATCTGGCGGTGAACCACTTGCTGAAGGACAATCGTCCCCAGCTCATGGTCTCCGGCATCAATCACGGCGCGAACCTCGCGGACGACGTCATGTACTCCGGGACGGTGGCGGCGGCCATGGAGGCCGCCTTCCTGGGCATCCCCGCCATCGCGTTCAGCCTGGTGTCGCGGGGGCCGTTCGACTTCAAGCCGGCGGGCCGCTTCGCGCGCTCGCTGGTGGCGGAGGCGCTGACGCGGCCCCTGCCGCCCCGGATGCTCCTCAACGTGAACATCCCCGGGGGCGTGGAGCCGGACGGCTACGTCATCACCACGCAGGGGCGGCACTCCTACGGCAACAACGTCGTGGAGAAGGAAGACCCGCGCGGCCGCAAGTACTACTGGATTGGCGGCACCGAGTACGCGCACCAGGACATCCCGGGCAGTGACTGCAACGCGGTGCTCGACAACAAGCGCGTGTCGGTGACCCCGTTGCACTTCGAGATGACCGACCACGGTCGCATCCCCGAGCTGTCGGGTTGGAGCCTCAAGGGCTTCACCCGGCACGAGTCGGGCGGTGCCTGAGGTTGGAGACGCGAGGCTCCAGCCGAGCGGGGAGGGCGCTCTGGGTGTTGCTCGCGGCCGTGCTGATGGGCGGCTGCGCGAGCACCCGGGCGACGTCCTCCTCCGGGCTGGAGGCCGCGGGCGCCCTGCCCGAGTCGAAGGGTGAGGGCAAGCCGCTGTCGTTCGAGCTGCGGCCCACGCACGAGGAGCCGGAGCTCGTCGCCGTGCGCCACCGCGTGGCCGCGGGCGAGACGATGTATCGCATCGCCAAGACGTACGGCATCACGGTGGAGGAGCTGGGCGCGGCCAATGGCATCAAGGATCCGCGCGAGCTGTCGGTGGGCGTGGAGCTGTTGATTCCGGGCGGTGAACGGCCGCAGTACGGAGACCCGGGGCCGCTGTCCGACGAGGAGCCGGAGCTCGTGCTCACGAAGCCGGGGCAGGCGCCGGTGTCCACGCCGCGCCGCTCGGTGCCGGTGGTGGGGCGCCGCGAGGAGCCGCCCCGCGCGCGCGTGGTGTCGGGGCGTCCGGGCACGCCGTCGCGTCCGAAGCTCGCGACGCAGGGGCTGCTCGACTGGCCGCTGCGCGGCGTGCTGTATGGCCGCTTCGGCAAGAAGGGGCGCGAGCCGCACGACGGCATCGACCTGGCGGCGCCCGCGGGCACGCCCATCAAGACGGCGCAGGAAGGCACGGTCCTCTACGCCGGTGAGCAGAAGGGCTACGGCCTCATCGTCATCGTGGAGCACTCGTCCACGCTGATCACGCTGTACGCGCACAACCGGGACCTGCGCGTGCGCACGGGGCAGAAGGTGCGCCGCGAGCAGGTCATCGCCACGGTGGGCGAGTCCGGCCGCACGTCCGGACCGCACGTGCACTTCGAGGTGCGCGTGGACGGCAAGCCGGTGGATCCGCTCGAGTACCTGGGCGTGATGCCGCCGGCTTAAGGCGCTTCCGGCGTCGCCCGGGGCGGGTAGCCTCCGGCGTGGCGGGCGCGCTCGCGCACCAGGGCCAGGATGCTCTCGGCGGTGGGCATGGGCTTGCCGACGAGCTGGCCCAACTCCACGACGGCCCCCAGCAGCGCGTCGATCTCCATCGGGCGACCGCGCTCCAGATCCTGGAGCATGGACGTCTTGTGCGCGCCCACTTCGGCGGCGCCCCGGATGCGTTGATCCACGTCGATGAGGAAGCGGGTGCCCAGCGCTTCTGCCACGGCCTGCGCCTCCACCATCATCGCGCGGGCCACGGCGCGCAGGTCCGGCTGGCGGGAGAGGACGTCCAACGTCGCGCCGGTGAGCACGGACAGCGGGTTGAAGGCGAGGTTGCCCCAGAGCTTCACCCAGATTTCATCGCGGATGCGCGGGCGCACCGGCGACTTGAGGCCCGCCTTCATCATGAGCTGCGAGAGGGCGAGGACGCGCGGGCTCTTGCTGCCGTCCGGTTCGCCCAACGTCACCCGGTCGTTGTACGTGTGGACGATGACACCGGGCGAGACGACCTCCGCGGCCGGGTACACCACCGTGGCGATGACGCGCTCCGGAGGCAGGGTGCGCAGGAGCAGGCCGCCGGGATCCACGCTCTCGATGTGGCGGCCCGCATGGGGCCCTTCGAGCCCGTGGAAGTACCAGTAGGGCACGCCGTTGATGCCGGTGACGAGCGCCGTCTCCGGGCCCAGCAGCCGTGCGATCTGCGGCGCAGCGGCGGGCAGGGCGTGCGCCTTCAGCGTGAGGAATACGTAGTCCTGCGGCCCCGCGTCGTCGGGTGAGTCGGTGCAATGCGGCCGCACGGTGACCGTCTCGCCGCCGCTCGTGAGGGTGACACCGTTCGCTCGCATCGCGTCCAGGTGCGCCCCTCGCGCGATGAAGGTGACGTCCGCGCCGGCCTGGAGCAGCTTGACGCCGAGGAAGCCGCCGATGGCGCCCGCGCCGAAGATGGCGATCCTCATGACGTGAGCCCCAGTCGCTCCGCGAGCCCGATGCGCTGCACCTTGCCGGTGGGCCCCTTGGGCAGCTCGGTGAGGAGGACGATGCGGCGGGGCACCTTGAAGTCGGCCACGCGCGAAGACACGAAGTCGCGCAGCTCGCGCTCGGTGGCGCCCATGCCTTCGCGCAGCACGACGGCGGCGGCCACGTCCTCGCCGAGCTTCGGGTGGGGCAGGGCGAACGTGACGGCCTGCTGCACGGCGGGATGATCCAACAGCACGGTGTCCACCTCCAGCGGGCTCACCTTCTCCCCGCCGCGATTGATCAGCTCCTTGAGCCTGCCGGTGAGTCGCAGGTAGCCGGCCGCGTCGAGCGTGCCCTGGTCGCCCGTGCGGAACCACCCGTGGGTGAAGGCGCGCGTGTTGGCTTCGGGGTTGTTCACGTAGCCGGACATGACGTTGGGTCCCCGGATGACGACCTCTCCCAGTGCACCGGGAGGCAGCAACGTCCCGACCTCGTCCATGATGGCGACCTCGGGCCCGGCCGCGAGCCCCACCGCGCCCGCGTACCGGGGACGTGGGGGGAGCGGGTTGGAGGCCATCTGGTGCGAGGCCTCGGTCATGCCGTAGCTCTCGATGACGGGCACGCCGAAGACGCGCTCCACCTCCTCCATCACCTGCGGCGGCAGTGACGCGGACGAGGAGCGGATGAAGCGCAGGCGGTGGCCCGTCAGGCGTTCCGCGTTGCGGCGGGCGCGCTCCACCAATGCCTGATGCATGGTGGGGACAGCCGTGTACCAGGTGGGGCGCACCTCCTCGAACCAGGAGAAGAAGCGCAGCGCGTTGAAGCCCGGCGTGCACATCACGCGGCCTCCGGCGCCCAGGCTGGCCAGCACCGCGGCCACGAGCCCGTGGATGTGGAACAGCGGCATGATGTTGAGGCACGTGTCCGAAGGCCCCAGCGCCAGGTGCGCGCCGATGTGTCGCGCGGAGGCGGTGAGATTCGCGTGCGTCAGCGGGACGAGCTTCGGCCGCGCCGTCGTGCCCGACGTGTGCAGCACCAGCGCCACGTCACCTCCGGTGGCCTCCTCCGCGCGACGCGGCGGGTTCATCCGAGGCAGGTCGGACTTGAGGGTGAAGAGGCCAGCGGGCCCGTCGGTGGAAGGGCTCAATTCGATGAGGGGGATGTTCCGCTCGCGTGCGACCTCGCGCGCCGGACCCTCCTGGCCTTCGAGCACGACGAGGGCACGGGCCTGGAGGTCGTCCAGGTAGAAGGCGAACTCGTCCGCGCGGTACGCGGGATTGAGCGGCGCGGTGGTGGTGGTGCTCGCGACGGCGAGGAACGCGGCGGCCATCTCCGGTCCATTGGGCAGCACCAGCGCGATGCGGTCCCCCGTGCCCAGTCCCCAGGCGTGCAGGCTGGCGCGGGTCCGCGCGATGAGCTCCCGCAGCGCGCCGTACGTCAGCCCCGGCCTTCCGGGGGCGCCGAGCGCCACGTCGTCCGTGCGTCCGTGCATCCACAGCGCATCGAGGGTGGCGGGCTGCGCCATGTCGCGACTCCGGGTCGGGTGGGGTGACCTTCCCGATATGGCCCCGGCTGCTCCCGTGCAACCGCTTCGTTCACGGCGGGGCGTGGGGACGTGGGTTTGCTATACCGCTGCCTGGAGGGTTCACCATGTCGCGAAAAGTGGCGCTCATCACCGGCGCGTCGGCGGGACTCGGGGAGCAGTTCGCGGAGCTGTTCACAAAGGACGGGCACGACGTCATCCTCGTGGCGCGCAACGTGGCGAAGCTGGAGGCGCTGGCCTCGCGGCTGGAGCAGGCGCATGGCGTGAAGGCGCACGTGATGCCGGCGGACCTGGGTGACCCGGCCGCGCCCGAGCGACTCTTCGCGCAGGTGCAGGCGAAGGGGATCGCGGTGGATTTCCTCGTGAACAACGCGGGGTTCGGTTCCTCCGGGCCGTTCGTCGAACAGGCCCTGGCGCGCGAGGTGGAGATGGTGGAGGTCAACTGCACCGCGCTCCTGAAGCTGACACACCTGTTCGTGCAGCCCATGCGCGAGCGGAAGCAGGGGCGCGTCCTCAACATCGCGTCCACGGCGGGCTTCCTGCCGGGGCCCTACATGGCGACGTACTACGCGACGAAGGCGTTCGTGCTGTCGCTCTCGGAGGCGCTCGCGTTCGAGCTGAAGGACTCGGGCGTGACCGTGACGTGTCACTGCCCGGGGGCCACGCAGACGGAGTTCACCGCGCGCGCGGGCAACGCGGAGACGCGGCTGTTCAAGCGCCCGGGCGTGGCGAAGGCCCCGGACGTGGCCGCGCATGCCTATGCGGCGATGATGAAGGGGCAGGTGCTCTCCATTCACGGCGCCCTCAACTGGCTGTCTGCCTTCTCCCTCCGGTTCAGCCCCCGTGCCGCGGCGCGTTCCGTCACGGCGAAGCTGAACCAGCAGGCCTGAGCGAGCAGGGAGGCGGGCCTGGGTCGGCGGAGTCCCCGGGCCCGCGCCAGGGAGGGTCTGGGCGTGGGCCGGGAGGAGGGTAGAGTGTCGCGCGTGTCGCGCTCTCCCTGGTTCCTCCTCTCGTGTCTCATGTCGCTGGCCGCGCCTGCTCTCGCGCAGGACGCGACGACTCCGGCACCGGTGGCTTCCCCGACCGAGGCTCCGTCCGCGGAAGTCCCCCCGCCTTCCGCATCCCAGGCGGAGGCCCCGCCGGTCCCTGCTCCCGATGCGAGCAAGGAGGGGGCGCCCGTCAGCCCTGTCGCGCCGGAGTCTCCGGCCGCGTCCGCCGAAGCGAAGCCCGCGCCGTCGTCCGTGGCGGTGATGCCGCTGGAGGCCAACGCGGCGGGGAAGGAGGCCGCGCCGGGCATCACCTCGCTCATCGCGAGCCGCCTCGCGGAGTCCCCGCTGCTGCGCGTGCTGTCCCAGCGCGACATCCAGACGATGCTCGATGCCGAGCGACAGCGGCAGCTCCTGGGTGACTCCAGGTGCGAGAAGGGGGACTGCCTGCAGGAACTGTCCTCGCTCACCGGCGCCCAATACATCCTCACGGGTCGGTTGGACCGCTTCGGGGGCCAGTACCTGCTCACCGCGAGCCTCGTGGACACGCGCCAGGGGCGCAGCCTCGCCAAGCCGCGCGCGGAGGCTTCCGGCGAGGATGAGCTGCTGCGCACCGCCGATGCCGTCGCCGACGAGCTGATCGCCGCGCTGTCGTCGAAGGGGGAGTCCGTCACGGCGCGTCCGCTGCTGGGCGGGGCGTCGTCGTCCTCCTCGCCGGGAGGGGGCCTGACGTTGGGGTTGCGGTTCAACAACAGCTTCATCGACAAGCTGTCCTCGTTGAACCCGGGCCTGGACCTGGAATTGGGCTACTGGTTCCACCCGGAATGGCAGGGCTTCCTCCAGGTGGGCTTCACGCTGGTGCGCACCAGCAGCGACAGCGGCGGCGACGGCAAGCTCAACGTGCTGCCCAGCATCCTGGGCGCGCGGCACTACCACAGGCTGGACTCTTCGCTGCGGCCCTACTGGGGCTTTGGCCTGGGCGTGCAGCTGTCGTTCGGCGACTACGGCATCTTCCAGAACACGGGCCCGTTGCCGTCGGTCGTGGGCTTCCTCGGGCTGGAGTACCTGCTGGTGGGCCACGTCGGCTTCCAGCTGGAGCTGGGAACGAACATCGCGCAGGCGGTGCTGGGCCTCGCCGATGACGGCGCGGGTGACGGCCTCAACCTCGATGTCAACGCTGGCATCGCGTACCACTTCTGAGCTTCTGGAGCCCTCCATGTCCTCGCGCCTGCGTGCCCTGCCGCTCCTTGCCCTGCTGGCCTCGGGGGCCTGCACCGAAACGCCGAAGTTGGATCCGAAGGACCAGGCGGAGGGGCTCTACATCCGGGGCAACTCCGAGTACCTCCAGGGGAACTTCGACGCCGCGCTCAAGACCTTCGACGAGATGAAGGCCCTGATGCCGGCGGATCCGCGCCTGCCCGCCGCGAGGGGTGAGGTGCTGCTCTCCATGAGCCGGCTGGAGGAAGCAGCGAAGGAGTTCGAGGTCGCGCTGCGATTGGACCCCAAGCGCTCCACGAACTGGAGCCGGCTGGGTTTCATCCAGGCGCAGCTCGGCAAGCCGGAGGAGGCGCAGAAATCGCTCCAGAAGGCCCTGGCGCTGCATCCGCGCGACTTCAACGCGCTGGAGCAGCTGGGAGAGCTGGCGGAGGAGCGCGGCGAACACGACGAAGCGGTGCGCCAGTTCATGCAGGCCGCGGAGGTCGCGCCGGACGTGTCGAAGGCCGACCTGACGCTGCGAGCGGTGGACGTGCTGACGAAGCAGGGGCGACAGGAGGACGTGCTCGCGCTGTTGCGCAAGGCGACGACGCAGGGCCTGCGCACGCCGGAGATGCTGACCACGCTGGGGGACGCGGAGGTGCGTGCGGGCCACCTGACGGAAGCGGCCACGGCGTACCAGGAGGCCGCGAAGAAGTCGCCCAAGGATCCGACGCTGTGGGAGCTGGTGGGGGAGATCCAGCTCAAGCTCGGCAAGCGTGAAGAGGCGCTGGCGGCCTGGGGTGAGTCCCTGCGCGTGAAGGACCGCGCCACCGTGCACGTGGCCATCGCGCGCGCGCACCTGGCGGCCGAGAACCGCGCGGCGGCGGAGGGGGAGCTGCAGAAGGCGTTGGACACGGTGTCGGGCTCGGACGTGGGGGAGATGCAGGAGGTCGCGGGCCTGCTGACGACGCTGGGGCGCAAGCCGGACGCGCTGCGGATTCTTACGAGCCTGGGCGCGGAGCCCGGGCATGCGAAGGACGTGGAGTTGCAGTTGGCCACGGCGCGGCTGGCGCGTGAGCTGAAGGATCCGGCCACGGTGCAGGCTGCGTGTGCCCGGGTGGTGGCGGCGGCCACGGACGGTGGCGTGGCGAAGTGCCCGTAGAACAAAATCCAGCCGTCTATCGAAAAATAGATGCGAGTTTCGCGCTGGTTTCAAACCGATTGAAGGCGAATGATAATGACAAAGGGAATGCCTGTGAGGCAGCGCAGAGTCGATAATAGGCTCAAGTCTTTTTCGAAATATTTGGACCTGAGTTGGTCAAACATTGAGGTGATACCGGATGAGGTCTTCGATGCTGAGCGAGCCGAGTGTCTGGAGGAACTCCGGTTAGAAGGGAATCGAATTTCAGAGCTGACAAGTCGAATTGTAAAGCTCAAGAAATTGAAGCACATTGACATTCGTCGAAACCCAATCAGGAAAATACACTCTGTGCCCGGGCTGGTTTTGGACTGGAGTGCCTATCAAGAAAATCGCGAGACAGTTAAAAAAGAGCATGTGAAGGGAATACGATTGGGTCCATATTTCAAGGACGCAGTCCATGAACTCGGTTCATTCCCTCGGCTGGAGATTGTCGATTTCGGTCAAGATGAAAGTGGAATTGATTTCTTGCCTGCCGAAATCGACAGGGCCCTAGATGTTCTGCTTGGTGATCAGCCGCACATAAAGAACCTTAGCCTATTTCATGTAGGGCTGGTTCAAGTTCCTGCGGCTGTGTCAAAGTTCAAAAGCCTGGAGCGGCTCGATTTGATTGGGAATCAAATCAATTCATTGCCTTCTGAGCTTGCAGCTTTAGAGAATCTTAGGGATTTAGCCGTTAGCGATACTGGGATCGGATTTATACCAGACTGGGTATTCGATTTTTCCGAGCTTGAGACTCTGGGTGTCGGATACAATAAGATTCGAAACATCCCGAGAGCAATTGGCCGTCTCTCGAACTTGAGAAGCTTTGTAGTAAATGACAACTTCATCTCGGATCTGCCGATGGCGATGGCAAAGAATTCGAATCTGAAGTGGGTTCATCTGAATAATAATCTGTTCAAGAGGATGCCAGCTGTTTTGTTTGAGTTGAAGCAACTTCAGTCGTTGAGCATTGCCTCTTCGGGCGAAGAACGTTCGATTTCATGGATCTATGGGCATGTCCCCATTGTTGGGGCCAAGCGCAGGCGGGGGCGCATTCGTGAAGTGGGGGCGGACATTCTAAGTCTTGCAGATTTGAGCGAGTTGAATGTTTCCGGTCAGCCGATTCAGACTCCTCCAGAGGAGGTTGTTGCTCAGGGCGTTGGTGCAATAAAGAACTACTGGCGTCAGAGAGCAGAGGTTGGGACGGACTATCTGTGTGAAGCCAAGTTGATTATTGTGGGCGAGCCTGGAGCTGGAAAAACCTCCCTCGCGAATAAAATCTTAAAACCAGAATATGAGCTTCGCCCTGAGGAAAAATCTACGGAGGGGATTGATGTTTTGAGGTGGAGTTTCCCTGCGAGCATTCGCCCAAGGAGTGGGGCTTCGCCTGTGCCTTTTGTTCGGGATTTTCATGTCAATATATGGGACTTTGGTGGCCAGGAGATTTATCATTCGACGCACCAGTTTTTCCTTACGCGTCGTTCTGTGTATGTTCTGGTCTCAGACAGCAGAAAAGAAGATACGGATTTCTATTATTGGTTGAGTGTTGTTGAGTTGTTGAGTGAGGGCAGTCCAATTATTGTGGTGATGAACGAGAAGCAAGATCGTCGGCGCGACATGGATGAGGCTGGCGTTAGAGGTAGGTTTCCAGGTTTGCGTGAAGTAATGGCTGCGAATCTGAATGGAAATCGTGGCCTTGAGGATGTTGTTCGGACTGTCCGACATCATTTGGAAGGGCTTCCTCATATTGGAGAAGCACTGCCGACGACATGGCGGCGCGTTCGTGAGGCTCTAGAGCGCGACACTCGGAACTACATCTCGCTCGATGAATACCTGCGAATCTGTGAAGGCCATGGATTTACTCGCCATGAGGATAAGATCCAGCTTGGTGGGTATCTTCACGATCTTGGCATTTGTGTGCACTTTCAGGATGATCCAGTTCTCAAAGGCATTGTTATTCTGAAGCCTAAGTGGGGGACGGATGCGGTCTATAGGGTTCTTGATGATTCTGTGGTGCTTTCTCGGAAAGGGCGCTTCTCGTCAGGAGATCTTGGCCGTATTTGGTCGGAACCAGAGTACGCGCCTGTTCATCACGAGTTGCTTCAGTTGATGATGCGTTTCCGGCTGTGCTATCGATTGGAGGGGGGAGGTACGTATATTGCGCCGCAATTGCTTGGGTCTGCGGCTCCGAGCCCCGAGTCTCGACCCGCAGGGGGGGTGGTCGTTAAGTATGAGTATGAGTTTATGCCCAAGGGCATCGTTACTCGATTGATCGTGGGTTTGCATCAGTTGATAGCGGATCAATCGTTGGTTTGGCGGAGTGGCGTTGTTCTCGAGCGAGATGGTGTTCGCTGTGAGATTGTCGAAGAGTATGCGCGCCGCCAAATTTCAGTCAGGGTTTTCGGGGCATATCCCCGCGAGCTGATGGCGATTGTTGATAACGAGATTTTGCGTATTCATGGTGGCTTTCGCAAGCTCCGATGTAAAACTCTCGTTCCTTGTCGATGTTCAATCTGCGCTCGATCTGTTTCGCCTGAGATGTATGTTTTTGACGTATTGCGCAGGTTTGCCCGAGATGGTCGCGGTATTCAATGTCAGTTGAGTTATGAGCTTGTTGATGCCCGGTCTTTGATTGAGGAGACTTTGCCTGGGCGTCAGGGTGGGGTTGAGGAAATTGTTGAGCGGGTTTCCGGGGCCGCGATGGCTCCAAGGGTTTCGAGCGTTGGGGGAGTCATGTCTGATGTGGTCTTGCGAGAGGTCTTTGTTTCGTATGCCTGGGGTGGGGAGAGTGAGGAGGTTGTTGACGGTCTTGAACGGGCGTTTCTAGGGAAAAATATTAAACTCCTGCGAGACAAAAATGAGGTGGGTTATCGGGATTCGATTCGTGAGTTCATGCGAAGGCTTGGGCGTGGAAGATATGTTGTTGTGGTTGTTGGGAAGAAGTACCTTGAGTCGCCGAGCTGTATGTTTGAGTTGACGGAATTGGCGTCTTCGGAGGATTTTAGAGGGCGGATTTTCCCCGTTTTGTTGCCCGATGCCGGGGTATTCAGTCCTGTGGGCGTCATTGATTATGTTAAGTATTGGGAGGAAAAGATCCGGGAGCTTGATTTGAAATTGAAGGAGGTTGAGTCGACCGATCTTGGGTGGATTCAGGAGGAGATTAGCTTCTATCGAAGGGTTCGTGTGGCTATGGCGAGAATTGCAGGCATTCTTCGTGATATGAATGCTCGCAGTGTTGAGTCTCATCGGAGCTCAAGTTATCGCGAGATTGTGTCGGCTATAGAGACGAGAAGTGGCGGAGCTGATTGAGTCGGTTCGTACCTCACTTTGACGTCGCTTTGGGTGGGTGGTGATGCCTGACCGAGCCTGACTTAAAACGGGTCTTCCGAAAGGCGGGGATGGAGTTGAAGGACCCGGAAAACATCGTCGAGGTCGCTGGGCATCGCGGGCCGCATCCCCAGCGCTACCATGAGCTCGTGCTGGAGCGACTCAACAACTCCACCGCGAACTGTCGGACGGTCGAAGAGTGCCATGTGGCCCTGACCAGGGCCCTGGAAGTGCTGGCGAGGGAAGTATCCAGCCACGGAACAGAACTGAGCCTCCTCATCACTTGAGGCGGCTGAAAGCCCAGGCCCGCGATGCCTCTTCGCTACTTCAGGCTGACCGAAGACGTCCAGGCTGGGGCCTGGTCCCTAGGTGATCCCAACGACGAACAAGGCCAGGAGGTTGAAGACCCCTGGCAGTTTCGCGCGGGTCGCTCACTGTCAGCCCCCGGCCGACTGACCGTTCCCATCGACGAGCCCGGAATGTCACGGGACTTCTCGACCGCAGGCGTGGGCCTGACTCCTGTCGTTCACGTCCGGGTAGCTTCTGTCTTCGCGGAACTCGCACCGGAGGACGTCCAGCTCATCCCCGTCAACATCGAAGGCAAGCCAGAGCAATACGTCATCCTCGTCGCGACAAAGCTCATCCTCTGCATCGATGAGCAGGCGTCGAGGATCCAGTTCTGGCGTGAAGAGGACGGGCTTCCGGAGAAGGTGGGCCAGTACTACTCGGTGGATCATCTCCGCATCGACCCTGCGAAAGTCGGAGCCACCAAGGTATTCCGGACGGCAGGCTGGGACCTCGCGCTCATCGTCTCTGAAGACATCAAGCATGCTTTGGAGCGCATCCATGCCACGGGCATGCGCTTCACGCAGGTCTAGAAAGCGCAACGAATGTCACAACGCTATTTCCGGCTCATCGACGACGTCTTCGTACCAGGACGGTGGGAGCTGGGAATACCTCAGGATGAAGTCGGGCATGAGGTGGATGACCCGTGGATGTTCAGGGAGGGGCGGGCCGTGCAGGTAGCGCATCGCCTCTACATCCCTGTTGAGCATTCAGGACTGCCCCTCGACTTCTCTCTCGCTGGGTTCAGCACGCCCGTTGTCAGCTCCCGTGTCGCCGCGGTCTTCTCTGCGCATGCGGACCCGGAGATTCAGCTCGTTTCCGTGGAGATTCGTGGACATTCGAAGCCACACTCCATCCTCGTCGCCACACGACTCATTCGATGCATCGATGATGCTGCATCCGATGAGGTGATCTATTGGACGCCTCAAGATGGTCGGCCAGACAGGGTGGGCCAATACCGCGATGTTGACGGAATGCGCATCGATCCAGCGAAGGTCGGTGATGCACAGGTGTTCCGGACGTGGGGCTGGTCCATCGCCCTCATTGTCTCCGAGGACATCAAATCCGCTCTGGAGCGCATCCCTGCGTCCGGAGTGCGGTTCGTCGAGGTATAGGCCGTGATTCCTAGAGAGGGCCTGTTTGCGGCGATGCATCCTCGGTATTTCGAACTGTCCGACGACGTCACCCTCTCCGGTCGCTGGCACCTGGATGACCCCGTGGATGCGCAGGGCCATGAGCTGGAGGATCCGCGTCTCTTCAATCGGGGGCAGTCGGTCCAGGTCGAAGGACGGTTGAGAATCCCGGTTGAACATCCGGGACAGGCGCTCGACTTCACCCAGACCGCGCTCCTCGTGCCGGTCGTCCACGTTCGTGTCGCGAAGCTCTTCGCGGAGCTTGCCCCCGAAGATGTCCAGCTCATCCCCGCGGACATCGAGGGCCAACCGGATCAATTCCTCGTCCTGGTGGCCACGAAGCGCATCCGCTGCATCGACGAGCAGAGGTCTCAGGTCCAGTTCTGGACCGCCGATGACGGCGTGCCTGAGAAGGTTGGGAAGTACTACGCCGTGGATGACCTGCACATCGACACGACGCAGGTCGGGAGCGCCAAGGTCTTCCGACCGGAAGGTTGGGCGGGAACCCTCATCGTCTCCGAGGACCTCAAGCACGCCCTTGAACGCCTTCGCGCCACGGGCGTGCGCTTCACCCCGGTCTGACGCCCCGCCCGGGCACACGTCCCGGGCGGCGTCACGGCAACGGACTTAAGTCCGGCCGCCCTGCAGCTTCCGGTACACGCCCACGACCTGGCCCAGAATCATCGTGGAGCGGAAGTCGGTGCGGTTCACGTAGATGGGCTGCATCGTCGCGTTCGCCGGCTGGAAGCGGATGCGGTCCGTCTCCGGGTAATAGCGCTTCACCGTGGCCTCGTCCTCGATGAGCGCCACGACGATCTCCCCGGGCTGCGCCGACGGCGTCTTCTTCACGAAGAGGTAGTCCCCGTCGTGGATGCCGTCGTCGATCATCGACTGCCCCTTCACCCGGAGCGCGAACACCTCACGGCCGTTCACCCCGCCCAGGAGGAAGCTGTCGATCTTGACCGAGTCCTCCATGTTCTCCTGCGCCAAGGCCGGCGCACCCGCCGCCACACGGCCGAGCAGGGGAATTTCCACCATCCCGGAGTCCTTGCTCTTCATCCCCAGCCCCAACAACAGCCGCGCCCGCTTGGTCGGCACCAGCGAGCGACTCTGCTGCTCGCCCCGTGTCAGGTACCCCTTGCGCTCCAGGGCTTTCAGGTGGTCGTTCACCCCGTTGGTCGAGCGGATGTCCATGTGCTCCCCAATCTCCCGGATGGTCGGGGGGAAGCCTCGGTTCTCCGTCTCCTTCACGATGAAGGTCAGGATCTCGCGCTGGCGCTCCGTGAGTTCTTCCATGGCCGCACTCCTTCGCTCGCCTGTCCGCCTGCTCCCACGGACCGGGCAACAGAATTTCAGTACCCCATGCTTCCTGAACATACGTGTAGAGTCAATCCGTTCAGTGCCCCCACCCATACCGTGCGTGCCGGCGGAGACCTGTCTTTCTCGCTTCTTGAGGGAGCGCGTTGATCTCGGCGTACACTTGGGCCGCCGTGTCCGACCTCCGCCACACGCTGCTCTTCGTTGATGACGAGGCCGACGTCCTCGACATCCTCAGCCGGATGTTCCAGCGGCGTTACCGCGTCCTCACGGCGCCTACCGGCAAGGCAGCCCTGGAAGTCCTGCGCACCGAGACCGTGGACGTCCTCGTCACGGACCAGCGCATGCCGGAGATGACGGGCATCGAACTCGTCACCGCGGCCCGCGCCGAAGGCCTGGACGTCACCACGCTGCTGCTCACCGCCTACACCGACCCGCAGGACATCATCGCGGCCATCAACCAGGGGCAGGTGTACCGCTACGTCACCAAGCCCTGGGACGTGAACGACCTGCTCATCACCGTGAAGAACGCGGTGGAGTACGCGCAGCTCAAGAAGGACAAGGAGCGGCTGATCCGCCAGCTCCACCAGCGCGTGGAGGCCCTCTTCGTCCTCTACGAAGTCAGCCGCGCCAGCGCCAACGACCCCGCCAGCTACGACGCCATCATCGACCGCGTGCTCACCGCCGTGGCCCGCGTGCTGCCGTACGACTGCGGCGCCGCCCTGATTGCCCCGGAAGGTTCGCGCGGCGCGACGCTGCGGCTGCGGTGCATCGGCAACGTGGGGGAGCAGGCCCTGCTGGGCGTCAAGGAGTCCATGCTCGGCGCGTACCGCAAGAGCAGCGGCCTGTCCCTGCCCGAGGACCGCGTCATCACCCGCGTCACCGGCACCACCACCCAGGACGCGGCGTCGCCCGTCGTCTACCCGAACCAGCTCACGGTGAACCTCACCGCCGGCGGCCGGCCCGTGGGCATGCTGTCGCTGTTCTCCCACCGCGCGGACGCGTTCACCGAGGACGATGGGCTGCTGCTGGACGTGCTCGCCAACCAGACGGCGGACGCCATCCAGTCGCTGCGCTCGGCGGAGGAGGAGGCCCGCCACCGCATGGAGCGCATGGTCGCGTCCATGGCGGACGGCGTGGTGCTCACCGACGAGAAGAACGACATCGTGGTGATGAACCCCGCCGCGCGCCGCATCCTGCACGCGAGCGAGGAAGCGCAGGGGCCTACCAGCCGGCTGTTGGAGGAGCGCCTGGGCTTCCAGCCGTTCCAGCTGGTGCGCAACCTGGAGTACAGCGGCCACCAGGTCCTGCGCGAGGACGTGAAGCTCTTCGAGCGCACCGTGCAGACCACCGTGACGCCGGTGAACGACGCGCGCGGCACCCTGCGCGGCGTGTGCGTGGTGCTGCGCGACATCACCGACCAGAAGCGGCTGGAGGAGCGCAAGGACGCGTTCGTCTCCATGGTCAGCCACGAGCTGCGCACGCCGCTCACGTCCATCACCGGGGCGCTGGACCTGGTGCTCAACCGGATGGCCGGGGACATCAACGAGCGGCAGCACCGGTACCTGTCGCTCGCCAAGGACTCCGCCGAGAAGCTCAACGGCATCGTCGACGACCTGTTGGACCTGTCGAAGTTCGCGCAGGGCCGGCTGCGGATGAGCTTCGAGCGCATCTACCTGGAAGAGCTCGTCCAGCGCGTGGTGGAGAAGTACGGCCCCGCCTTCGCGGAGAAGCGCGTGCGCGTGGTGCCGCTGCTGCCGCAGCACCCGCTGCGCGCCATGGTGGACCCCAACCGCGTGAACCAGGTGCTCAACAACCTGCTCAACAACGCGGTGAAGTTCACCCCCGAGGGCGGCGAGGTGCGCGTGGAGCTGCGCGCCACGTCCAGCCTGCCGGGCTACGTGGTGCTCTCCTGCTGGAACAGCGGCGACCCCATCGCCGAGGACAGCCTGGAGCGCATCTTCGACCGTTTCGAGCAGGCCCGCACCCAGGCGAACCGCACCGTGCGCGGCACCGGCCTGGGTCTGGCCATCTGCCGCAACATCGTGGAGGCCCACGGCGGCCGCATCTGGTGCGAGCCGTCCCCCAACGGCGTGCGCTTCATCGCCGTGCTCCCCACCGAGCCGCACCAGGAGGTGCTGTCGCAGGAGGGCGTGGACACGCTGCCCGCGCCGCAGCCGGTGCGCCCGGAGTCTCGCGGCAAGGTGCTCGTCATCGAGGGCGAGCCCGAGGTGGGCCACATCATGAAGGCGCTGCTGGGCGCCCGGGGCTACCGGGTCCGGCTGGCGGCCTCCGCGGAAGAGGGCATCAGCGCCGCGCGCAACATGCACCCGGACGTGCTGCTCGTGTCGGTGCGGCTGCCGGACGTGGACGGCCTGCGGCTGGCGGAGATCCTCCGCAATGATCCGGAGACGCGCCGCGCGCCGCTCTTGCTCACCTCCGCGTTCGACGAGCGCCAGCGCGCCTTCCGCGCCGGCGCCGACGCGTTCCTCGTGCGTCCCCTGGCGGGAGACAAGCTGCTGGCCACGGTCGACTCGCTGTCGCGGGGCCGGGCCGGCGCGCAGCACGGGCGCGTGCTGGTGGTGGACGACGACGCGAAGATCGCCTCCATCTGCCGCGAGGTGCTGGAGGGGCTGGGCTTCGAGGTGGGCATCGCGGCCAGCCTGGAGGAGGGCCGGCGCTCGTTGCGCGAGCGGCGCCCGGACGCGGTGCTGCTGGAGGTCTCGCTGCCGGACGGGGACGGGTTCGCGTTCCTGGAGGAGATCAAGGCCGAGCGCGCCAGCGGCCACATCTCCGTCATCTTCATCTCCGCGCGCACGGAGACGTCCTCCAAGGTGCGCGCGCTGAAGCTGGGCGGCGACGACTACATCACCAAGCCCTTCGACGCGCTGGAGCTGGGGGCGCGCGTGGAGAGCCTGCTGCGGCGCAAGGAGCAGGAGCTGTCCTCGTCGCCCACCACGCAGCTGCCGGGCTCCACCGCCATCGAGCGCGAGGTGCAGCGGCGGCTCGCGGCGCGCCAGCCGTTCGCGTTCTGCTACCTCGACCTGGACAACCTCAAGGCCTACAACGACTACTACGGCTTCGCGAAGGCGGACGGCGTGGTGCGCCAGACGGGCGACCTGATGCGGGAGATCTTCCAGCAGGAGGGCGCCGTCGGGGACTTCCTCGGCCACGTGGCGGGGGACGACTTCGTCTTCATCACCTCCACGGAGTCGGTGGACCGGGTGTGCCAGCGGGCCATCGAAGCGTTCGACCGGATCATCCCGCTCTACTACGACCGGCAGGACCGGGAGCGCGGCCACATCGAGGCGGAGGACCGCTTCGGGGAGAAGCGGCACTTCCCCATCATGAGCGTGTCCGTGGTGGCGGTGATGACGGACGGCATGGCGCATGACCACGCGGAGCTGGCGCGCCGGGCCGCGGACATGAAGAAGAAGGCCAAGGCCATCCCGGGCTCCGTCTTCCTGCGCAGCGACGTGGAGCGCGTGGTCCGGTCCATCACCGGATGAGACGCTGCGGATGAGGCTCTACCAGCAGCTCATCCTCTTCATGCTCGCCGCGACGGTGCTGCCCCTGGCCGCCGTGGGCTTCCTGCTGCTGTCGCGCGCGGAGGCCGAGGTCGTCTCGCACATCGACGACAAGCAGCGCGCGCTCGCGTCCGCCACCGCGGAGGCCGTGGCCACGAACCTGATGGAGGTCGTCAACGGCCTGGCCCGGTCCGCGGAGCTCATCAACTGGGAGCGCGCCACGCCCGACGAGGTGCGCGGCGGACTGGCGCTGCTGTACGGCCAGTCTCCGACCATCAGCGCGGTGGTGAGGGTGGACGCGGAGGGACGCCAGCTGGGGCAGGCCGTGTACCGCACGGAGGCGCGCAACGGCCACCTGGGCTTCGAGGAGGAGCGGCTGGTGCAGCTCGCGAAGGCGCTGCCGGTGCAGTCGCTCCGGGGCGGTGGCAAGGGCCAGGCGGCGCTGGGCAGCGCGTACGTGCACACGGGCAGCGGGCGGACGGCCCTGGCCGTGGGGGTGAAGCTGGCGGACGGAGAGGCCGCGCCGTACGCGCTCGCGGAGGTCGTCTTCACCCAGCTGGAGGCGCTGCTGCGACGGCGCGCGGGCGAGGGGCCGACCCTGCTGGACGTGGTGGACGCCGAGGGGCGCGTGCTCGCCAGCTCCCAGCCGGAGCGGCGCATGAAGGCGCTGGAGCCGGAGCTGCTGGCGGGGCCCCACGCTTCGACGCCCCGCGACCCGGAGGCCGCGCGCAGCTTCCACGTGACGAACCCCGCGCGCCGGGTGAGCGTGGCCCGGGTGCCCATCGCGCTGGGGATGGACGTCGTCGTGACGGTGGACGAGTCCCAGGCGCTGGCCCCGGTGCGGCAGCTGCGGCGTACGGTGCTCATGTCCGTCGCGGCCGCCCTCGGGGTGCTGCTGGCGCTGGGCGCGCTGTTCACCCGCCGCGTCAACCGCCGGCTCTCGGAGG
>NZ_RAWA01000349.1 GCF_003611675.1 Corallococcus sp. CA053C | reverse complement strand
TGGGAGGGGAGGACCACGGCTCCGCGCTGCCGCTGGGCGTGGAGCTGCGCATCCGTTACCGCGTGGGCCGGGGCCAGGGCGGCAACCGGGCGGCGCTGCGATTGATGGCGATGGCGAGCCCGCACCCGTGCGTGGAGACGACCTTCAACCCACTGCCGCTGTACGGAGGGACGGATCCGGAGGCACCGACCCTGGCGCGCGTGCGGGGACCCGCCACGGTGGGCGCGATGGACCGCGCGGTGTCGCTGTCCGACGTGCGGGCGCTGACGCTCGTCTATGACGGTGTGCACCGGGCCAACGTGTTCCGCGACGGCGTGCGCAAGCGTTCGCTGACGGTGGTGGTGGCGGGGCCGGAGGGTGCGGCGCTGGGACGGGCGGACATGGAGGCCCTGTACGCGCACCTGGCGGCGCGGGTGGCACCGGGCGTGGAGCTGCGGCTGAACAACCGGACGCGCGTGGAGGTGCGGGCGCGGCTGCTGCTGCGCGTGGTGAAGGGCGCGGATCCGGTGGTGGTGCTCCAGGAGACGCGCCTGCGGCTGGGCGTGGACCGGGATCCGGAGCGTGAACCGGGCCTGTTGGATCCGGACCGCGTGGAGCTGGGCGCGGACCTCCAGTTGTCGGACGTGTACGGCGCGCTCGCGGGCATCAAGGGGCTGCGCTCGGTGGTGGTGCAGGGGCTGCATCGCGCGGGCACGCGGCCGTCGCTCGCGGAGCGCATCGCCGTCGCGCCCGGCGAGCTGCTCGGGTGGGCGCCACCGTCCGGTGAGAGCGATGGCGTCGCGCTGTTCTACGAGGAGGCGCAGGACCTATGAGCCGGCCTTCGCAGCGTCTGCTCCAGCTCCTTCCCGGCCTCTACACGGCGCGGGACTCCGTTCTCGCGGATCATCCGTTCCTCAAGCTGCTCGCGGTGCTGGGCACGGAGCTGGATGCGTTCTCGCTGGCCGTGGAGCAGCTCTGGGATGACCACTTCGTCGAGCGTGCGGGGCCGCAGGCGCTGCCGTTGCTCGCGGAATTGCTGGGCGCGCGGCTGCTCACCGACAACCCTCGCGTGCAGCGCGGCGTGGTGGCTCGCGCGGTGGCGTGGCGCCGTCGCAAGGGCACGCTCGCGTCGCTGGAGGAGGTGCTCTCCGTCACCAGCCTCTGGGACGCGGAGGTGGACGAGTCCTTCCGCTCGCTCCTGGAGACACAGGACCTCAACGACCTGCTGCCCTGGCGCGGGCGCACTGCCGTCGTGTGGGATCCCATCGGCCTCTCGGATCCACTCACCCGCCGCTCCGCCGGGGTCGAACGTCCTCGCGATGGCGTCCCCGAGCGCGGCGCGTTGCTGGGCGTGGCGCCGGGCGAGACGCTGGATCAGGCCCTGCGCCGTCTGGGGCGAGCGGATGCGGGACGGAACGCCGCCTCGCCGCGCACGTTGGACCTGTTGGGCTGGGCACGCCCGGACGTGGCGCTCATCCGCACCGCGCGCCTCACGCCGGTGGAGCTGGAGGAGGTGACTCCCGCCGCCGTCCACATCCTGCCCAATGGCTATCGAGGCTTCCGCGTGGATCCGCTGGACCGGGACGCGCCGCTCGTGTGGCTCCAGCCGCTGGAGCGGGCGGACCTCACTGGCGGACTCACCGCACGCCATGAACCCGAGCCCTCGTCGCTCGCGACAGGACGCACGGCCGCGATGCTGCTGACGCCCACGGCGCTGGCGGAAGACGCAGACGCGGCGGAGCGGGCGGATGCCATCACCGTCTCCGTGGATGGCATCCCCCTGGTAGGCCCGGAAGCGCTGCCCCTCTTGCGAGGCCCGCTGCCCACCGCGCCCGTGGGCCCTGCGCCTACGCTCCGGTTCGCGGACCGGGGCCGGCCTTCCCAGGGCGATTCGTGGCGCCTCACGTTGCTCGCCGCGCTCGACACCTCGGACACGCCGCTGCTGTCCACGGTGATCGAACCGGGCGTGCTCAACACCGTCACCGTCACGCCGCAGGCGAACCAGCTCCTGGGCGGCACCGCGGCGGCGCTGCTCGTCGAACGCTTGGGAGGCGAACCACGCCTGCGCGACGCGGACGGCACGTGGCGCAAGCTCACCCCGGGCATCCGGCTCGGGCTGCCCCGCGGCAACGCGGTCCGCGTGGAGCTGGCGGGCACCCCGTGGGTCGCGCGCATCGAGCAACACCTCGCGGATGGAAGTCTGCGCCTGGCCCGCTTCGATGCGAGCGCCGACGGTGGACCGTGGCAGGTGGAGGAGCTGGCTGGCGACCTGCCTCCGGATGGCCCGGGCATGTCGGTGGCGGCCCTCGGGGACGCGCTGCTCCTGGTGGCTCCAGACGGCGCGGGGAAGCTGGGCGTGTGGTCGGTGACAGGGCTTGCCGGAGCCACGCCGACGGCGACGCGGCTGGACACCGCGAGTCCGCGTCAGCCCTCCGCGCGACTCGCCCCGAGCGTGTGCGTGCGTGGCGGTCGGATCTTCGTCTTCGGTGGAGACCTGGGCGGTGCGCCCACCGGAGACCTCTGGTCGCTTCCCGTCGCGGGCGGACCGTGGCGACCGCATGCGGTGCGCAACCGTCCGGAGCGCAAGGCCGCCACGTTGTTGGGCACACCGCAGGGGCTGATCCTCCTGGGTGGCGAAGCCGTGACCGGCGAGCTGGCCGTGCCCGTACTGGCCTGCGACCCCGCGTCCGCGAGCCCGGCGTGGCGTCCCCTGGCCCCGCTGCCCATCGAGCCGTCCCTGCCTGGAACGTTGTTGGCGACAGAGACCGCCACGGGGCTGGAGGCCCTCGTCTGGGCGGACACGACGCGGCCCCGGAAGCTCACGCTGAAGCAGGGTGAGAACGCCTGGGTGTCGGGGCCCCTGGAACCGGACGGCACGAACCCGCCCATCCCCGGCGAGGCGCTCTACGCCGACGGGCGCATCCTCTTCGTGGATCCCACGCCGCTGCCCGCGTCGGAGGTCGTCTTCTCACTGGGCGGGCGCGGACACCTCGCGTTCCTGCCGGAGCTGGCGCTGCTGCCCGATGAGCTGCTGCGCTTCAACGTCGCCAACGACGGCGTCGTCTTCATCGAGCCTCGCGAGGGCCAGCCGCTCCCGCTCGATGCTCGGCCCGGCGGCGCGTATCACTCCCGGGATGCCTCACGCTCCGGCGGTGCGCGCCGGTACTCGGTGCCCGGTCGGCTGCGGCGTCACGCGTTCAAGCTGCGCCAGCGGAGCCTGGGCCCGTGGACCACGCTCGCGCCGAGCAACGCCGCCGGCATCGTGGCGGTGGATCCGCGCCTGGGCCGCGTCGTGCTCCAGGACGACGCGCCCGTGGGCCACGTCACCGTCTCCGCGCGCATGGGCCGGGGTTCCTCATTGGGCGCGGGCCTGCTCACTCCGGATCGCCGTCCGCCCGCTGCCTGGGCGGAGCCGGACCTGCCGTTCATTGAACCTCCGGACCGTCCTGGGGATCGCTCCGGCACGGGTCTCCCCGTCACCGCGTGGATCTCTCCGGACCGCGCGGGCGGAGTGCTCGGCGTCGGTGACGTGGAGCGGCCCATCGTCGCCACCGTGGCGGCGGGGCTGGGCTCCGGCACACCTCCGGTGCTGGGCCTCATCGGTTCGCCGCGCCTGCCGCCGGAGCGCCTGTCACAGGGGTTGGACTTCGGCCTGTCCCTCTTCGCCGCGGACACCGGCGCCACGCCCTGCATCAGCGCGGATGAGCACGGTGTCTCGCTGGCGCTCTACCCGGGCTTCGGCGGTGGCACGAACACGCGCGTGTGGCTCGCGGGGCTGTGGCTCGCGGGCCGGTTGGACCTGGTGCTCGCTCGCGGCCAGGCGGACCTGCGCTGGTGCAACCTGGGCGTGCCCGGGCAGGTGGGCCTGTGGATGCCGGGCGGTGGTCACCAGGACATCAGCGCGCGCCGCTCGCTGCCGGCAGCCGACGTGGAGCTGCGCCTCTATGGCTGCATGGTGGGCGCCATCGAGCTGCCACCCTGGGTGCACCTCATCGCCGCCGGCTGCACCTTCGACGCGGGGGACCGCGACGCCACCGCCATCCGCGCCGCCGGGGCCCGCCTCCGGCTGCGGCACTGCACGGTGCTGGGCGCCACCGAGGCGGGTGTGTTGGAGGCGTCCTCGTGCGCCTTCGCGGGCGAGGTGCGCACGGACCGTCCGGACCTGGGCTGGGTCCGCTACAGCCTGCTCGCGCGCGGCGGGCAGCCTCCGGTGTCGCACCAGTCGCGGGTGCACACCGTGTCGTTCCACTCGCACCGCCAGACGGACCCCGGCTACCTCGTGCTGGGAGACAACAACGGCCCCGACGCGCTCCATGCCTCCGAGCGTGGCGGCGTCCCCGGCGCGCACGACGAACGCTCCGACCACGAGCGCGAGCTGTTCGCGCGCACCGACGACAGCATGCCCATTGGCGTGACGCCGTTCCACGCCGACCGCACCCAAGAAGACCTCACCCGGATGAGCCGATCATGACCGTGAAAGCGTACACCTCCAGGTCCCGCTTCGACGAAGCCCGGCGGTTCTCCGGCGTCTATCAGCAGATGGGGCGCATGAGCCTCGACGCCGACCACAACGAGGAGGTGAGGCTGCGCACCATCGACGCGCGCCGCCGCTCCGCCGATGTCGCCGACGGCTCGCCCGATGACGGCTTCCGCATCGGTGACAGCTACCTCATCGACCCCATCGGCAACGTGCTCGGCTGGGCGGGGCAGGGGCTGCCCGCGGACGACGAGCGCGTCATCACGCGCGAGCTGCGCCTGGACCGCTACGACGCGGAGACGTTGCCCTTCGTGGTGCGCAGCAGGGGCCACGTGGCGCTGCGCCGCACGCTGCCCCGGACGTTGGACCTCACCACCGTGGAGCGCTCGGACGGCACCACCTTCAGCGCCTCCGCGCTCGTCATGGGCCTGCGCTTCGAGCGGCCTCCCACCGACGATGAGATCGTGGACATCCGCGTGGTGGTGGCGGACACGGAGGGCCACGAGGCCATCCTCTCCGCGGGCCTGGGCCAACGTCCGTCCGGCTGGCACGACGTGCGCTTCCCCGTGTCCGCGCTCGCGGGCGTGGACGCGCGGAAGGTGAAGGCCTGGGGCGTGCTCGGCCTGCCGCCGGTGGCCCGCACCTGGGTGTCCGCCCTGCGCGTGGAGGACGCGGCCCTGGGCTCCGACGTCGTCATCCGGGGCGGTGACGGGACGCTGCCGGGCGCGGGCCGCATCCTGCTCGACGGCGTGCGTGTCTTCCTGGAGCGCGACCTGCGCTACGCCGCGCAGCCGGACTTCCCGGAGGCGCCGCCGCTGGCCGCGCTGCCCACGGATGGCACGCGGCACCACTTCTTCTTCCTCGACTGCTGGGAGCTGACCACCACCCGCTACGACGACGCGTTCCTCGACGAGCCCGCGCTGGATGGCCACGACACCACCGTGCGCCTGCGGCTCGTCTCCCAGGTGCGCGCGCTTCAAGGTCTGACCGCCACCGACGCGGAGGTGCTGCCCCGGCCCACGGGTGGGGGCCGGCTCACCACGAACGTCCCGCAGGGCGCGCTGCCGGACCGCACTCCGCCGGAGCCGTTGGATCCGTGCCGCGACCGCTGCCTGTCCACGGAGAACGCCTCCACGGGCGAGGGCTACATCGGCACCGACAACCTCCACGTGCGCGTGGAGGTGTTCCGGGGCGGCGCGAGGCCCGTGGTGCTGTGGTCGCGCGACAACGGCTCCACGGTGCTGCCGCTCACGGCGCCGGCCGCCGCGGATGCGATGACGCTCCAGGTGTCCCCCGCGAGCGCCGCGAAGCTGCGGGCTGGCGATCTCATCGTCATCGAGGACCGCGTCACGCGCCTCCAACCGGAAGGCCCGTCGCTGCCGGTGCTGCGTCGGCTGCGCGGCGTGCAGGCGGATACGGGCAAGCTGGAGCTCGCGGACGCGAGCGCCGTGCTCACCACGGATCCGGTGCCGCTCCCGGTGGGTGGCACGTTGGGTCGTGCCTTCAATCCGGCCCAGGGCGCGGCCGTGCGCAGGTGGGACAGCGGCGACCTGCTCGTCACCGGCCTGCGCTACCGCTTCCCGGATGGCATCACCCTGGCCTTCGCGGGTGACGACTTTCGCGCGGGCGACTACTGGTCCTTCACCGCCCGCGTGCGCGCGGCGGACGGGGCCGCGCGTGGGGAGGTGGAGCAGCTCACCGACGCACCCGTGCACGGCCCCGTGCACCATTTCGTGCCGCTGGCCCGCGTGAAGGGCGGGGCGACGCGCACGTTCGAGGACCTGCGCCCGCGCTACCTCCCGCTCTCGCAGGTGCGCGACCGGCTCGTCGAATTGTCCGAGCGGGTGACGGGCCCCGGCTCCTTCACGGTGGTGGTGGGCGATGGCGTGCGCAGCTTCGGCGACATCGATCAGGACATGCTCGAAGGCATCACCGGCGACGAAGCGCTGCAAGCGGCGGTGGACCGGCTGAGCGGGCAGGGCGGCTCCATCTTCGTGCGCTCCGGCCGCTACAAGCTGGAGCACCCGGTGCTGCTGCGCAACCTGTCCTCCGTGCACCTGCTGGGCGACGGAGACGCCACGGAGCTGCGCACCCAGGGCTCCGGCGGCGCGTTCTTCGTGGACCGCTGCGGCCTCCTGGGCGACGTGCGCATCGAGGACTTCCGGCTGGTGGAGGCCCCCTTCGAGGACGTGGTGATTGGCGAAGGCCCGCAGCTGGTCGTCAAGGCGCCCACCCTCCAGGTGACCACGAGCGGCGGTGTCCGCTTCGTGCCGCTGCTGGAGGTGGAGGACGACCGCGTGCTGGAGACGGACGACGTGAAGCACCCGTCCGCCGAAGCCGACTTCGTGGACGTCGTCGCCGAGCGCATCAAGGTGCTGGTGCCCGGGCAGGGCCGCGCCGCGGGCTCGGTGGTGGCGACGCTCGTGCAGCTGCGCAGGCTGCAACGGCTGCACCCGGGCCAGCCGCTGGAGGACCTGCCGGAAGCGAAGCCGCTGCTGGACGCGCTGGAGACGCTGCCGCACGGCGTGGTGACGCTCGCGGACTCCAGCGGTGTCACGCTGCTGCGCTGTCACATCCAGGCCAACCAGGCCGGCTCGGAGGCCACCGGCGTGCTGGTGACGGGCTCCTGCGCACGGCTGTCCATCCAGGACAACCGCATCGGCGCGGCGACGGGCATCGCCGTGGCGCCCTATGCGCCGTACCTCGCCGAGCGCTTCCTCGCGTCGTTCCCGCGCGCGGGCCTCTTCGTGGACACGCTGTCCATCACCGGCAACAGGCTCCAGCCGCTGGGCGAGGCGACCACCGGCATCCACGTGGCGGACGGCACGCTGTCCGGCGTGGTGGTGCGCGGCAATCGCATCCAGGGCTTCCACGTGGGCATCCTCGTGCAGGACCTGGCGGAAGGGGGCGTGGCGGGTCCGGTGGATCGCCTGCTGGTGGCGGAGAACCAGGTGCTGGGCTCCGCGGCGGTGGGCATCCAGATCTCCGGTGACGGCGTGGACGTCGTCGGCAATGAGATCCGCAACGCGGTGTCGAACGGCCTCTTCCAGGTGGGCATCCAGCTCTCCGGCCGGGGCCTGCGTGTGCGCGACTCCTGGATCGAGCTGCCGGCCGTGCCCGCCGCCTCCGTGCTGGGCGTGGTGGCCGGCATCGTCGTGGGGGACGGGCTGGACGACGGCCAGTCCAACGGCCGCCCCGCCTCGGACGTGGAGGTGGTGGACAACCGCATCGAGGGCGCGGGCGAGGCCACCCCCGGCTTCGGCATCCTGCTGGGCGGACCGCAGGCGGTGTTCGACGTGCGCATCCGGGGCAACGTCGTGCGGGGGCTGGGCGACGCGGCGGTGCGCGCGTGGGGCTGCGGCGGCGCGGTGGGACGCATCCGCGTGGAGGAGAACCGCTTCGAACAGGTGGCGCTCGCGGACGTGCCATCACAGACGGACAACACCCTGGCCCTGTCGCGGTTGGATCCCGGCCTGGAGACCCGGCTGAGCGCGGACGCGTTGGCGCGGCCCCGACCGCTGGTGGAGGCGCTGCTCGCCAACGTCACGCCCCGCGTGCGCGCGCCGCTGGACGCCGCGCTCCGGTGGCTGGAGCGGCTGACCCTGCGGGGCGCGGTGGTGCTGGCCGGCGTCGACGAGGCCCACGTGAGCGGCAACCGGCTGCTCCAGGTGGGGCGCACGGGCGCGTACGGCGCGCCGGGGCTCGCGGACGCGGAGGTGCGCGCGGCGGGCATCGCGGTGGTGTCCGGCTCCGGCATCACCGTGGAGGGCAACGAGGTGGAGGGCGTCCACGCGCCGGTGAAGCGGACGGAGCTTCCGCCGGGCACGCCGCCCATCAAGCTGCCGCCCATCGTCGTCGTGCTCCAGAAGCTGGGCGTCGCGCCGACCACCACGCGGCTGGAGCGCGGCGACGTGCACGCGGCCGTCGTGGGCATGTACGCCACCGTGTTGCAATACACGGGGGCCAACGAGGACGTGCGCCAGAAGCTGGGCCGGGGCCTGTACGGGCCGCTGGACACCATCGCGCAGGAGGTGAAGGAGCTGGGCGGCAGTCCCGGCACGCTCACCGACGCGCTGGTCCACGAAGTGGCGGAGATGCGCGCGGCCCAGGGCTACGAGGACCACACCAAGACGTCGCACGCGGTGCGCTCGTCGCTGGCCCGCGCGGCCAGCTTCACCGCGCCGGACGACGTGTCCCAGGACGCGTGGGACACCGTGGCGCGGTTCGACCTGGCGACCGTGGCCGGGAAGGAAGCGGTGGCCAAGGCGGCGGACCTCATCAAGGGCGCCTTCGAGGTGCTGGTGCAGGGCATGCCCGGCACCGTGAAGGAAGCGCTCCTCAGGGCCCTGGGCGAGGTGCAGGGCGCGCCGGGCGAGCTGAGCCGGTTGGTGGCGCTGGCCGCGGCCCTGAGCCAGGTGGCCCAGCTTCGCGAGGCCGAAGCACAGCGCGCGAAGCAGCCCGTCATCGGGCAGGCGGTGGGCGCCCGGAAGACCATCATCGGCACCTTCGCCAACGCCGCGCTGGGGCAGCTCCCCCTCCGCAGGAGCACCGAGAAGGCGAGCGCCAACGCGGACGTGCTCCTGTCCCTGCGCGAGTCGAAGGAGGCCCTGGCGGATCAGCTCAAGGACGTGAGCCCGTCGCTGGCCCAGCAGGTGGAAGCGGACTACCGCGACGTGGAGCGCACCGGAGGCCAGGCGCGGCCAGTGGAGCGCCTGCGCGCCACCCTCAAACAGGTCCTCGAGTTCACCCAGGGGCAGGTGGCCCCGGTGGCGCTCACCGCGGAGGACTCGGAGCGCGTGGCCTCCCAGGGCCGCACCGCGACCATTGGCCTGTACACCGCGAACCTGGATCGGCAGGCGGCGGGGCTCGTCGCCGAGTCCGAGGACACGGTGGAGAAGCAGCTGCGCGGCTTCGGCACCGCCGTGGGGCAGCTGTCGGAGCTGGTGAGTGGAGACGCGGAGCTGTCCACGCTCTCCGCCCAGGCGCACCAGGCGGTGCTCGCCGCCATCGCCCAGCCGCAGAAGCGCACCGAGCAGCTGTCCATCGCACGGAGCCTGTTGGATCGCATCCGCGTGCAGACGCTGGACGTGCTGCCGTCGGTGGCCGCGCCGCCGTCTCCAGGGCCGGTGTGGGCGGATCCGCTGGACCGCCGGCTCGCCGCCCTGGGCGCGCTGGTGCTGGCCGCGCGGAGCATGGTGCCGGGCCAGGTGCTCAGCGAGTCGCTGTCGAACTACCTCCCGCACCTCTCGCGAGCGTTGGATCTCGTGGGCGTGCAGGGCAAGAGCCGCGAGCTGCTGCTCCAGCGCGTGAAGGACGCCCTCCAGACCGTCACCAGTGGCAACCCGGCGACGGGCGTGCGCGAGGCCGTGCACCTGCTGGCGCAGGAGCCCGCGGCGCTGGGGGCCGAGGCCGTCAACAAGGGCGTCGGCGTGCCGCCGGAGCTGGAGGCCACCGCCGTCCTGCTGCGCGCCGTCGAACAGGGCCTGGATCCGAGTGAAGACGACGCGTCACGCATCGCACGGCTCCAGGAGTACCTGCGCCAGCGCGCCCAGAAGGTCTCCGCGTCGCTCGTCGCCATCGTCACCGGGATGAGCGACCTGGGCGCCGTCCTCGGGGTCATGGGCAAGGCGCTGGAGCAGCTGGCGCGCGGCGAGGCCCCGGATCCCGGCGAGCTGGTGGACCCCGTCTTCAACACCTTCCCCCAGCCCGCGGACGGCCTCTTCGCCGCGGGCGTGCAGGGCCGGGTGCGGCTCGCGGGCAACACCGTGCGCGACACCGTCACCGGCATCAGCGTGCTGGGCGCCGCGGAGCACCTGCTGACGGAGGCACCGACGCAGCCGGGAGCGCTGCTCGACGTGGAGGGCAACCGGCTGGAGGGGTGCGCGGTGGCGGGGCTGACGCTGCGGCCGGACCTGTCCGTCATGGTGGTCTCGAACAACCACCTCTTCGCGTGCGCGGGGGTGCCCACCGCGGGCGTGCCCGGGCTGGGGCAGGCGGTCGCCAGCTTCGTGGGCTCCGGTGAGCTGGTGGTGCGCGGCAACGTCTTCCTGGAGAGCGGCAACTCGCTGGCGCAGGCGGTGCTGCACGAGGTGGCCATCGACTGGCGCGGCGAGGTGGGCGTGCGCGGCAACACCGTGCGCCACGAGGGCGGCGGCGGGGGCGGGG
>NZ_RAWA01000348.1 GCF_003611675.1 Corallococcus sp. CA053C | reverse complement strand
CCCGCCTCTACCGCACGGGCGACGTCGTGCGCTGGCGTGCGGACGGCCAGCTGGACTACCTCCAGCGGCTCGACTTCCAGGTGAAGGTGCGCGGCTTCCGCATCGAGCTGGGCGAAATCGAAGCCTCCCTGCTCACACATGCCTCCGTGCATGAGGCCGTCGTCCTCGCGCGTGAAGACGTCCCCGGGGACAAGCGCCTCGTCGCGTACCTCGTGCCCGTCTCGGGGCAGCAGGTGGACACCGCCGTGCTGCGCGCGTTCCTCAAGGAGCGGCTGCCCGAGTACATGGTGCCTTCGGCCTTCCTCGTCCTGGAAGCACTGCCCGTCAACGCCAACGGCAAGTTGGACCGCAAGGCGCTGCCCGCGCCCGACGCCTCGCCCCTCGCGGACTTCATCGCGCCTCGCAACCCCACCGAGGAGAAGCTCGCCAAGGTCTTCGGCCTCGTCCTGCGCCGCGAGCAGGTCAGCATCCACGACGACTTCTTCGCGCTCGGTGGCCACTCCCTGCTGGCCACGCAGCTCGTCTCGCGTGTGCGCAGCGTGTTGGGCGTGGAGCTACCGCTGCGTGCCCTCTTCGAAGCGCCCACCGTCGCCGCGCTCGCAGAGCGGCTCCAGTCCAACACCTCGAACCTCCGCCTGCCGCCGCTCACGCGGATCCGCACGGAGGGCGCGACGCCGCTGTCCTTCGCGCAGCAGCGCCTGTGGCTGTTGGATCAGCTCAGTCCCGGAGACGTCTCGTACAACATCCCCACGGCGCTCCGGCTGCTGGGGCGGGTGGACGTGGAGTCCCTGCGCCGTGCCTTCGAGGCGCTCATCCGACGCCATGAATCCCTGCGCACCACGCTCTCCGCCCCTGACGAAGAGCCGTCGCAGCACATCCACGCCGCGTCGGCGTGGGACCTGCCCGTCACCGACCTGACCCACCTCCCCGAGTCGCAACGCGAGGAGGAGGCCCAGCGCGTGGCGGTCACGGAGGCCCGCCGTCCGTTCCACCTCGCCACCGGCCCGCTGATGCGCTCCGCGTTGATACGGCTGAGCGAAGAGGAGCACCTGCTGCTGGTGACGATGCACCACGTCGTCTCCGACGGCTGGTCCATGGGCGTCCTCGTCCGCGAGATGACCGCCTTCTACGCGGCGTTCAGCACGGGCAGCATGCCAACCCTCCCACCCCTGCCCGTGCAGTACGCCGACTTCGCGGCGTGGCAGCGCGACTGGCTCCGGGGCGAAGCCCTGGACGCGCAGATCGGTTATTGGAAGCGGCAGCTCACGGGAGCACCGGCCGCGCTGGAGCTGCCCACCGACCGCCCGCGGCCACCCGCGCAGTCGCACCGCGGCGCCACGGTGGACGTCCGCATCCCCGCCAACGTGTCCGAGGCGCTCAAGGCCCTGGCGAAGCAAGAGGGCGCCACGCCCTTCATGACCCTGCTGGCCGCGTTCCAGGTGCTCCTGTCGCGCTACTCCGCCCAGGACGACATCAGCGTGGGGTCTCCCATCGCGGGCCGCACCCAGGAGGAAACGGAGGGCCTCATCGGCTTCTTCGTCAACACGCTGGTGCTGCGTGCACACCTGAAGCCCCAGGCAACATTCCGGGAGCTGCTGGTCCAGGTCCGAGGCACGACGCTCGCGGCCTACGAGCACCAGCACCTGCCCTTCGAGAAGCTCGTCGAAGCACTGCAACCCACACGCGACCTGAGCCGTGGCCCCCTCTTCCAGGCCATGTTCAGTCTGCAGAACACGCCCACCGAGGCGCTGCGCCTGCCGGGCCTGTCCTTCCAGCCGCTGCCGTTGGAAGCGCAATTCGCCAAGTTCGACCTCACCCTGGCACTGCGGGAGACCCCCACGGGGCTCATTGGCTCGTTCGAGTACGCGACGGACCTCTTCGATGCCTCGACCCTCGAGCGCATGGCCGGCCATCTGGGCGTGCTGCTGGAGGCCATCGCGACGAAGCCAGACACCCGGCTCGCGGACCTGCCGCTGCTCACCGACGCGGAGCGCCAGCAACTCCTCGTCGAATGGAATCCGCGCACGCCTTCAATGGAGCGTGAGTCCAGCATTGCCGCGCTGGTGGAGGCGCAGGTGCGCCGCACGCCTGACGCCGTGGCGGTCATCACCCCGGAGCGGCGCCTGACGTACCGGGAAGTGGACGCACGGGCCAACCAGCTCGCGCACCGGCTGCGCGGTCTGGGCGTCGGCCCCGAAGTCCGCGTCGGCCTGTGCGTGGAGCGCACCGAGGACCTCGTCATTGGTGCCCTCGGCATCCTCAAGGCCGGTGGCGCTTACGTGCCATTGGATCCCAGCTACCCGCGCGAGCGCCTGGGCTGGCTGTTGGAGGACGCGCAGGGTCCGGCACTGGTGGCGCACTCGCACCTGCTCGCCTCCCTCCCGGAGCACTCCGCCACGCCCGTGTGCCTGGACACGGACGCAGAACTCGCGAAGCAGCCCACCACGGCGCCTGCGGTGGACGTGCTCCCCGGCCACCTCGCGTACCTCATCTACACCTCGGGCAGCACGGGCCGCCCCAAGGGTGTCGCCATCACCCAGGGCAACGCCGTGGCCTTCCTGCACTGGGCAATGGCGACGTACTCGCCCGAGGAACTCAAGGGCGTCCTCGCGGCGACGAGCCTCAACTTCGACCTCTCGGTGTTCGAGCTCTTCGCCCCGCTCTCCAGCGGAGGCGCGGTGGTGGTGGCGCGCAATGCCTTGCATCTGGCGGAGCTGTCCACCGCGTCCGAGGTGACGCTCATCAACACCGTGCCCTCCGCCATGGCCCAACTGGTGCGCCTGGGTGCGGTGCCAGCGGGAGTGCGCGTCATCAACCTCGCGGGTGAAGCGCTGCCGGACACGCTGGCGAAGCAGGTGTATGGCCTGCCCTCCGTGGAGAAGCTCTACAACCTCTACGGCCCGTCGGAGGACACGACATATTCAACGGGCTCGCTGGTGGGGCGCGAGGAGGTGCCGCTCATCGGCCGGCCCCTGCCTGCCACGCGCGCCTACGTCCTCGACTCCACGCTCCAGCCCGTGCCGGTGGGCGTCGCCGGGGAGCTGTACCTCGCGGGCGAAGGCCAGGCGCGCGGCTACCTGCTGCGGCCGGACCTCACCGCGGAGCGCTTCCTCCCGGAGCCCTACGGCCCTCCAGGCAGCCGCATGTACCGCACCGGTGACCGCGTCCGCTACCGCGAGGACGGGCGACTGGAGTACCTCGGCCGCGTGGACTTCCAGGTGAAGGTCCGCGGCTTCCGCATCGAACTGGGTGAGGTGGAGTCCGCGCTCCGTCGGGTGACGTCCATCAAGGACGCCGTGGTGGTGGCGAAGGGTGAAGCCGCCGACAAGCGCCTCGTCGCCTACGTCGTGCCAAAGGCCGGCGGCACCGTGGAGGCCGAAGCGCTCAAGGCACAGCTGCGTCAGGGCCTCCCCGAGTACATGGTCCCCGGCACCGTGGTGGTGCTCGAAGTCCTGCCGCTCAACGCCAACGGCAAGGTGGACCGCAAGGCATTGCCGGAGCCCGAAGCACCCCAGTCGGGGAGCAGCTACCTCGCACCGCGCACGCAGACTGAAGCGAAGCTCGCGGCCATCTGGGCTGAAGTGCTTCGGCTGCCGCAGGTGGGCGTGCGGGACTCCTTCTTCGAGCTGGGCGGCCACTCGCTGCTCGCCACCCAGGTGGTGTCTCGCGTGCGCGCGGAGCTGAGCGTGGAGCTGCCTCTGCGCGCACTCTTTGAGTCACCGACGGTGGAAGGCCTCGCCGGGCGCCTGGCCGGCCTCACGGGAGTCAGCGCCCCGGCCCTCACGCGCGTCTCGCATGAAGGCCCGCTGCCGCTCTCCTTCGCGCAGCAGCGCCTCTGGCTCATTGATCAGCTCGAACCCGGCAGCTCCCTCTACAACATGCCCGTGGCGGTGCGGCTGGACGGCGCCCTGCGCACGGATGTGCTGGAGCAAGCGCTGCAGGAAGTCCTGCGTCGCCACGAGGCCCTCCGCACCACGTTCGCGCAGGTGGACGAAGAGCCCGTCCAGGTCATCCACCCGGAAGTCGTCCTGCCCCTGGGCCTCGTGGACCTGACGAACGTGGACGCAACACAACGGGAGGCCGAAGCGCGAGCGCGCATGGAGCAGGAAATGCGCAGGCCCTTCGACCTGCACACCGGTCCGCTCGTGCGCACGCTGCTCTTCAAGCTGGATGAGCGCGAACACATCCTCGTCGTCAACATGCACCACATCATCTCCGACGGCTGGTCGCTCGGAGTACTGGTGCGAGAGATGAGCGCGCTCTATGCCGCGTTCGCCAATGGCCAGCCGTCGCCCCTGCCGGAGCTCCCCGTGCAGTACGCGGACTACGCCGCCTGGCAGCGCCGGTGGATCCAGGGGGAAGTCCTGGATGCACAGCTTGGCTATTGGAAGCACCAGCTCTCCGGTGCGCCGGCCGTCATGGAGTTGCCCACCGACCGTCCGCGCCCGACGGTCCGCGGCAGCGCGGGTGCGGCGCTCGGCTTCACCCTTCCCCGTGAGTTGACGGAGAAGCTGCGGAACCTGGGTCATCACGAGGGCGGCTCGCTCTTCATGGTGCTGCTCGCGGGTTGGCAGGCGCTGCTGTCGCGCTACACGGGCCAGCAGGACCTCAGCGTGGGCTCGCCCATCGCGGGCCGCACGCGCGCGGAGACGGAGGGCCTCATCGGCTTCTTCGTCAACACGCTCGTGCTGCGCGCGAAGGTGGAGGATGGCCAGTCGTTCCGTGCGCTGCTCCAGCAGGTGCGCGGCACGGTGCTCGGAGCGTATGAACACCAGGACGTGCCCTTCGAGAAGCTCGTGGAGGTCCTGCAGCCCACGCGCAGCTTGAGCCACACGCCGCTCTTCCAGACGCTGCTGGCACTCCAGAACGTCCCCACCGAGGACGTGCGGCTGCCGGGCCTGCGCCTGCGAGGACTCGCCTTCCAACATGCGACCTCGAAGTTCGACTTGAGCGTCTTCTTCTCGGAGACGCCGGACGGATTGCAGGGCGAAGTGGAGTACAGCACTGCGTTGTTCGAGCGGAGCACGGTGGAGCGGATGGCCGCCCATCTGCGCACGTTGCTGGAGGAAGGGGTCGCGAAGCCCGAGCAATCCGTGGCCGAGCTGCCGCTGCTAGGGGCCGAAGAGCGTCAGCGCCTACTGGTGGCCTGGAACGACACCACGGCGGACAGCCCCACCGACGTCCCCGTCCATGTCCACTTCGCCCACCAGGCCCGGCGCGCGCCCGATGCCGTGGCGCTCGTCCAAGGCGAGGCCACGCTCTCGTACGCCCAGCTCGACGCCCGCGCCAACCAACTGGCCCACCACCTGCGCGCCCTCGGCATCACTCCCGGCGCCCGCGTCGGCCTCGCCGTCGAGCGGTCCTTCGAGTTGGTGGTTGCGCTCCTCGCCATCCTCAAGGCCGGCGCCGCCTTCGTCCCCGTGGACCGCAATGCCCCCGTGGAGCGCATCGCCGTGCTCCTGGAGGATGCCGATGTGGAGGTGGTGCTCACCCACCAGCCCTTCGCGCACCTGCTGCCTGCCACTGGCACCCGTGTCTGGTTGGATGCACAGCAGGACGTCCTCGCCGCGTTGCCCACGCATGCGCCGGATGTCTTCGTGGACGGCGAGTCGCTCGCCTACGTCATGTTCACCTCCGGCTCCACGGGACGTCCCAAGGGCGTCTGCGTGCCGCACCGGGGCATCACCCGACTGGTGCTCGGCAGCACCTGCATGCGCTTCGGGCCTGACGAGGTCTGGAGCCAGATCGCGCCCATTGCCTTTGACGCGTCCACCGTCGAAATCTGGGGCGCGCTGCTGCATGGCGCGAAGCTCGTCCTGGCTCCGCCCCATGCCCTCTCGCTGGAAGAGCTGACCACGCTGCTGCGTCAGCACCGCGTGACGACGTCGTTCATGACGACCGCGCTCTTCGAGCAGATGGTCCTGCACCACGGGGAAGCCGTGGCGGCGGTGCCGCAAATCGTCACGGGGGGTGATGTCATGCCCTGGGCTCGCGTGCGCGCGCACCTGCCCCGTCTCTCCTCGGGTTCGACGCTGGTGCATGCCTATGGCCCCACGGAGAACACGACGTTCTCCACCACGCTGCCCCTGCACCGCGACACGCGGGTGGACGGCCCGGTGCCCATCGGCCGTCCCATCTCCAACGCCACCGCCTACGTGCTGGATGCGCACCAGCGACCCGTTCCCGTGGGTGTCGCGGGCGAGGTCTACGTCGGCGGCAAGGGCCTCGCCTGGGGCTACCTGCACCGCCCCGACCTCACCGCGGAGCGCTTCGTCCCCCATCCCTTCGCCACCACGCCTGGAGAGCGCCTCTACCGCACAGGTGACAAGGCCCGCTGGTTGGAGGACGGCACGCTCGACTTCCTGGGCCGCGTCGACTTCCAGGTGAAGGTGCGCGGCTTCCGCATCGAGCTGGGCGAAATCGAAACCTCCCTGCGTGCCGCCGTCGGCGTCAACGAGGCCGTTGTCATCGCGAAGGGAACAGACGGGGACAAGCGCCTCATCGGCTACGTCACCGCGCTCGAAGGCCACACGCTCGACGTCGACGCCCTCAAGAGAGGCCTCAAGCAACACCTGCCCGAGTACATGGTGCCCTCCGCGCTGCGGGTGCTGGAGGCCCTGCCCCTCAATGCCAACGGCAAGGTGGACCGCAAGGCCCTGCCCGAGCCAGGCGATGCTCCGCGCGCCTCCGCCCTCGTCGCCCCGCGCAACGCCACCGAGGAGCTGCTGGCCGCGATCTTCTCGGAGGTGCTGCGCGTGGAGCGCGTCGGCATCGACGATGACTTCTTCGCGCTCGGCGGGCACTCCCTGCTGGCCACCCAGCTCGTCTCACGCGTGCGCGCGGCCTTCGGCGTGGAGTTCCCCCTGCGGGCCCTCTTCGAGGCCCCCACGGTGGAAGCGCTCGCGAAGCGGCTCGAAGGAGCCCACCGCCCCCTCCACCAGGCACCGCCGCTGCGGCCTGGCTCGCGTGAGGGAGCCATTCCCCTCTCCTTCGCCCAGCAACGCCTGTGGCTGCTGGATCAACTCCAGCCGGGAGACATCTCGTACAACATCCCCACGGCGCTCCGGCTGATGGGCCGCGTGGACGTGGAGGCCCTGCGCCGTACCTTCGAGGCGCTCGTCCAGCGCCATGAATCCCTGCGCACCACGCTCTCCGACGCCCACGAGGAACCGTCGCAGCGCATCCAGGCTCCGTCCGGGTGGGACCTGCCCCGCATCGACTTGTCGTCCCTTCCCGAATCGCAGCGTGAGGAGGAGGCTCAGCGCGTCGCGGCCACGGAAGCGCGCCGCCCGTTCCACCTCGCCACGGGTCCACTCCTGCGCACCACCCTCGTGCGCCTGGGCGACGAGGCGCACCTGCTGCTGGTGACGATGCACCATATCGTCTCCGACGGCTGGTCCATGGGCGTGCTCGTCCGCGAGCTGGCCGCCTTCTACGCGGCGTTCAGCACGGGCAGCACGCCGTCGCTCGCACCTCTGCCCGTGCAGTACGCGGACTTCGCGACGTGGCAGCGCGACTGGCTCCAGGGTGCGGCCCTGGAAGCACAGATGGGCTACTGGAAGCAGCAGCTCACGGGAGCACCGGCCGCGCTGGAGCTGCCCACCGACCGGCCGCGTCCGCCCGTGCAGTCGCACCGAGGCTCGACCGTGCCCGTGCGGCTCTCACTGCCTGTCTCCGAGGCGCTCAAGACGCTGGCGCAGCGTGAAGGCGCCACGCCCTTCATGACCCTGCTGGCCGCGTTCCAGGTGCTCCTGTCGCGCTACTCCGCCCAGGACGACATCAGCGTCGGTTCTCCCATCGCCGGCCGCACCCAGGAGGAGACCGAAGGCCTCATCGGCTTCTTCGTCAACACGCTGGTGCTGCGCACGCACCTGAAGCCGCAGTCAACGTTCCGTGAGTTGCTCGCCCAGGTGCGAGGCACGACGCTCGCGGCCTATGAGCACCAGCACCTGCCCTTCGAGAAGCTCGTCGAAGCGGTGCAGCCCGCGCGCGACCTGAGCCGAAGCGCGCTCTTCCAGGCGATGTTCTCACTCCAGAACGCGCCCACGGAAGCACTGCGCATCCCCGGGCTGTCCTTCCAGTCCGTCGACGTGGCCACGAGTTCCTCGAAGTTCGACCTGACGCTCACCTTGCAGGAGTCGCCCCAGGGCTTCGTCGGCTCATTGACGTACGCCACGGATCTCTTCGACGCCTCGACGATTCAGCGCATGGCTGGCCATCTGGGTGTGCTGCTGGAGGCCATCGCCGCGAAGCCGGACACGACGCTCGCGAACCTGCCGCTGCTCACCGCTCCGGAGCGCCAGCAGTTGCTCGTGGACTGGAACGGTCCCCGCGTCGACTTCCCGCGCGACACCTGCATCCACGACGCCTTCGCCGCCCAGGCCCGCCTCACGCCCGATGCACTGGCCGTCGTGTGCCGTGATGAGCGGCTCACGTTCCGGGAACTCGACGCACGTGCCAACCAACTGGCCCATCGCCTCCAGGCGCTCGGCGTCGGCCCGGACGTGCGTGTGGTGCTCTGCGTGGAGCGCTCCGTGGAGGCCCTCGTCGGCATCCTCGGCACGCTCAAGGCCGGTGGCGCCTACGTGCCCATTGACCCGAGCTACCCGCGCGAGTGGCTCGCCCACGTCCTCCAGGACACGGGCGCACCGGTGGTCCTCACCCAGCAGCACCTGCGCGACACCCTGCCCCCGCACACCGCCAACGACCTGTGCCTCGACTCGGACGCGGCGGACCTCGCCCGCGAATCCGATGTCGCCCCGGCCACCGACGTGTCCCCGGAGCACCTAGCCTACATCATCTACACCTCCGGCAGCACCGGCCGCCCCAAGGGCGTGATGATCCAGCACCGCTCCGTGCTGAACCTCCGCCTGGCGCTGGCGAGCACCGTCCACGCCGACGCCAAGAAGGCGGAGCGGGTGAGCGTCAACGCACCGCTGTCCTTCGACGCCTCCGTCAAGCAGCTCATCCAGGTGCTGGACGGCCACACGCTCTGCATCGTCCCGGATGAGGCACGCGCGGACGTAGGGGAGTTGGTGAAGCGCATCGGCCAGGACGCGCTGGACGTCCTCGACTGCTCACCCGCGCACCTGCGCCTCCTCCTCGAAGAGGGCCTGCTCGCACGCGAGTCCATCCCGAGCCGCGTCCTCGTGGGCGGTGAAGCGGTGGACCCGGCCACCTGGAGCCACCTCGCGACGAATGAGCGCATGCGCGTCTTCAACGTGTACGGCCCCACCGAGTGCACGGTGGACGCCACCGTGTGCGCGTTCGATGCCTCGCCCACGCCCACCATCGGCCGGCCGCTGCCCAACGTCCGCGTCTACGTCCTGGACCGCAACCTCCACCCGGTGCCCACGGGCGTCTCCGGCGAACTCTTCATCGGCGGCGAAGGCGTGGCCCGTGGCTACCTCGGCCGACCGGAGCTGACCGCGGACCGCTTCATCCCGGATGCGTTCTCCACCACTCCAGGGGCGCGGCTGTACCGCACGGGCGACGTCGCGCGGTGGCGGGCCGACGGCATGGTCGACTACCTGGGCCGCGCGGACTTCCAGGTGAAGGTGCGTGGCTTCCGCATCGAGCTGGGCGAAATCGAAGCGACGTTGCTCCAGCACCCGGAAGTACACGAAGCCGTGGTGTTGGCGCGCGAGGACGTGCCCGGGGACAAGCGCCTCGTGGCCTACGTCACCGCTCTTGAAGGCCACACCCTGGAGGCGGAGGCCCTCAAGGCACACCTCAAGCAGCACCTGCCCGAGTACATGGTGCCCTCCGCATTCATGGTGCTGGAGGCCCTGCCCCTCAACACCAACGGCAAGGTGGACCGCAAGGCCCTGCCCGCACCGCTGGGCACCGCCCCTACCTCCAGCTACGTCGCGCCGAGCACGCCCACCGAAGAACAGCTCGCGGCCCTCTTCACGCAGGTGCTGCGCGTGGAGCGCGTCGGCATCCACGACGACTTCTTCGCGCTCGGGGGCCACTCGCTGCTGGCCACCCAGCTCGTCTCGCGCGTGCGCTCCACCTTCCGTCGCGAGCTGCCCCTGCGAACCCTCTTCGAGGCGCCCACCGTGGCCACCCTCGCGCAGCGCATCGAAGCCACGCAAGCCAGCACCCCTTCAGCTCCGAAGAAGATGATCGCGGTGCGCGCCACCACGGTGCCGCTGTCCTTCGCACAGCAGCGGCTCTGGCTGTTGGATCAGCTCCAGCCCGGGGACGCGTCCTACAACCTGCCCGCCGCGCTCCAGCTCACCGGGCGCCTGGACGTGGAAGCCCTGCGCCGAGCCTTCGAGGCCCTCGTCCAACGCCACGAGGCCCTGCGCACCACCTTCCACGAGCACCTGGGTGAGCCCACGCAGCGCATCCACGCCCCGGGTGACTGGACGCTACCGCTCGTGGACCTCTCCGCCCTACCTACCGCACAGCGGGAAGACGAAGCCCGACGACAGGCCAGCGACGAAGCACGCCGTCCGTTCCACCTCGCCACGGGTCCACTCCTGCGCACCACCCTCGTGCGCCTGGGCGACGAGGAGCACCTGCTGCTGGTGACGATGCACCACATCGTCTCCGACGGCTGGTCCATGGGCGTGCTCGTCCGCGAGCTGGCCGCCTTCTACGCGGCGTTCAGCACGGGCACCACGCCGGCCCTCCCGC
>NZ_RAWA01000347.1 GCF_003611675.1 Corallococcus sp. CA053C | reverse complement strand
CATGCGCCCCACCCACGTCACGCACGCCACCTTCGAGCCGCTGCACCTGCCGCTCACGGAGCCCTTCGCCATCGCCACCGGCGCGCAGCACGCGGCGGAGAACGTGCTCGTGCGCGTCACGCTCGCGGACGGCACGGTGGGACTGGGAGAGTCAGCGCCCTTCACCGCCGTGAGTGGTGAGACGCAGGGCAGCACGCTCGCCGCGCTGGAGTCGGTGCGCGGAGTGCTGCTGGGCCGGGACGCGCAGGCGTGGCGGCCGACGGCGGAGGCGCTGTCGGATGCGCTGGCGCTCGCCCCGTCCGCGCGGTGTGGCGTGGAGATGGCGCTGCTGGACGCGCTGGCGCGGCACCACCGCATCCCGCTGTATGCCTTCTTCGGAGGGGCGGGCACGGTGCTGGACATCGACATGACCATCACGGCCGGGGACGTGGCGCACGCGGTGACGTCCACGCGGGCCATCCTCCAGCGAGGCATCGACACGTTGAAGGTGAAGGTCGGGGCGCTGGAGCCGGACGCGGACGCGGCGCGGCTCGTCGCCATCCACCAGGAGGCCCCCCAGGCGCGCCTCTTCGCGGACGCGAACGGGGGCTATGACGTGGCGGAGGCGCTGGCCTTCCTCAAGGAGCTGGAGCGAGCGGATGTGCCGCTGGCGCTGTTCGAGCAGCCGGTGCCGGCCTCCGACTTCGCGGGGATGGCGGAGGTGACGCGCCGCTCGAAGGTGCCGGTGTGCGCGGACGAGTCGGCGCGTTCGGCGAAGGACGTGCTGCGGCTCATCCGTGAGGGCGCGTGCCACGCCATCAACATCAAGACGATGAAGTGCGGGATGGTGGAGGCGGTGACGATGTGGAACCTCGCGCGCGCCGCGGGGCTGGAGCTGATGGTGGGCGGCATGGTGGAGAGCGTGCTCGCGATGAGCGCGTCCGCGCACCTGGCCGCGGGCCTGGGCGGCTTCACCTACGCGGACCTGGACACGCCGCTGTTCATCGCGAGCCACCCCTTCCAGGGCGGTGCGCACTACGCGGGCGCCCGGCTGACGTTGGATGCGGACGCCCCGGGCCACGGCGTCACGCTGCGCTGACCGCGCTTCACGCTTCTTCACAACCGGCGTTCCTGAGAGGGAAGCGGGCCGGTGCCGGCGTCGGGCGGGGTGGCGAACCCGGCGGGCGCGGTTAGGGATGGGGGGCCCATGTTGGATGCGCCCCCTTCATCGCTGCGGCTCGCGCTCGTCTCGGAGGACCCGCTGGCCCGGGGTGCGCTCGCCCGGACGCTCAGCGACCAGGCGGAGGGCTGGACGGTGGTGGCCGCGGGCACGCAGGTGGAGCTGGAGTCAGCGCGGGGTGCTCCGCCCGACGTAGTGCTCTGGGACACGGGCCTGCGGCTGACGGAGGGCACGGCGCTGGCGCCGGACCTGGGCGCGCCGGTGCTGGCGCTGGTGGCGGACGAGGCGGCGGGGGAGCTGGCGCTGGGTGAAGGCGCGCGGGGCCTGCTGTTCCGCGACGTGGCGCCCGGGATGCTGGTGGCCGCGCTGCACGCGGTGGCGCGAGGGCTGACCGTGTTCGAGCCGGGCCTGTCCCACGTCCGCGCCGCGCCGCGAAGCACGGCCCTGACGGGAGCACCGGCCCAGGACACGCTGACGCCGCGCGAGCGCGAGGTGCTGGGGCTGCTGGCGGAGGGCCTGTCGAACAAGGCCATCGCGGACCGGCTGGCCATCAGCGACCACACGGCCAAGTTCCACGTCAACGCGGTGCTGGCCAAGCTGGGCGTGCAGCGGCGCACGGAGGCCGTGGTGCGCGCGGCGCGGCTGGGGCTGGTGACGCTCTAGAGCGCGCGGGCTAGAGTCCGCCTCCTCCATGGCCAACCAGGATTGGGTTTCGCGCCTGCTCACCGGCCGCGCGTCAGCGGACAAGGACAAGGGCCTCAGTGTCCACCTCTCCGAACGCGACGGCGGCAGCCTCCACGACAAGATGCGGCAGGCGTATTGGTGGATCACCAACAACGCCGTCATCTGCCCCTACTACGACATCGAGTTCGGGGGCGCCGCCTCCCTGAAGAACGGCAGCGGGGACGAGCTGCACCTGCCAGAGGACATGAGCTACAGCTCCTTCGTCCTCATCCCCCTGCTCACCCTCTTCACCTGCCGCCGCGCCCTGCTCGTGGGCGGACCCGGCCGGGGCAAGACGACCTCCGCCATCCTCATGGCGCTGCTGTCCGGCATGGAGCGCGAGGACGTGCACCGGGGCATCCAGCGCGGCCATCCACAGCTGTCCATCGCGGACCTGCTGGGCGCGCCGCTGCCGTCCGACATGCTCAAGGCGGATGACCTGTCCGCCGTGAAGGTCAGCTGGCGCAAGTGGATCAGCCAGCGCGTGAAGATCATCGACGAGTACAACCGCATCCCCACGAAGACGCAGTCCGCCCTGCTGTCGCTGCTGGGCGAGGGCTACGCGGAGATGATGGACCAGTACGTGTACACGGGCCGCTCGTCCTGGTTCCTCACCGCCAACGACGACCAGGGCGGCGGCACCTTCCAGGTCATCGAAGCGCTCAAGGACCGCATCGACGTCGTGGTGCGCGCCGTGCCGTTCAACTCCGGCTTCGTGGACACGCTGCTCCAGCGCATCGAGTCCGACAAGTCCCCGGAGGAGCTGCTCCCCAAGGACATCGTCTTCACGCCCGGGGAGCTGGAGAAGGCCTACACCTCCATCCTCGCGGTGGAAGTGCCCAGGGGCGCCCTGGAGCGCGTGGCCTTCTTCCTGGGGCAACTGGACTTCTGCCGCATGGCGTCCCCGCGCTTCGAGTTCAAGCACAAGGACACGCTCAAGCTCGCGGGCCAGAGCGTGGCCAACGTGTGCACCGAGCAGTGCCCGTTGGACAAGAAGGTGCATCTCTGCACGCAGACGGAGAACGGCACCAGCGTGCGCGCGTACCAGACCATCCTGCACTTCGCGAAGGCGCTGGCGTTCTTCCGAGGCCACCGCGCGGTGGAGCTGGAGGACTTCCGGCAGATCATCCCCTGGGTGCTGCACGAGAAGCTCACCCCCAACGCGCGCAGCCCCTTCTTCGAGGGCAAGGGCAACAAGCTGCTGCTCCAGGACCGCGTGGCGTGGATCCGCAATATGTTCGACATGGCCATGGCCCGCTACGGCACGCACGCGCCGCTGCGCCAGAAGGTCGCCGGGCTGCGCGCGGAGCTGGACCTGGGCCTGTCCGGCGTGGACCTGCGCACCACGGAGAAGCGCCTGTCCGCCGTCACCGTGCTGATGAATGAGCTGATGACCCGCCACGAGCTGTCCGGCCCCGTGTACGAGGACATCATCCACCTGAAGTCCCTCTACAGCCGCTACCGCAACTACGCGACGTGGCTGAAGGAGAACCCGGGCGGTCAGCCATGAGCGCATTCGTCGACACGTTGGAGCAGGAGGCGCGCGCCCGCTTCGTGCGCTGGGACCGCGCGCTCTGGTCGGGCTTCCTCGGCGGCCCGGTGGCCCGCCTGGGCGAAGCGCTTGCTACCTCCGGTGCGGACGCGGCCTCCGGTGAGGAGCTGCTGCGCGACTACCTGCGCCTGGGCGCCGAGGGCATTGGCCTGGGCTACCTGTATCCCGGGTCCGCGGGGCGACAGAACTTCTTCACGCTCGCGTGGTCGGACCTGGTGCCGCGCCTGCTGCCGGAGCTGCCCCGCGAGAAGCGGGCCGCGGCGCTCGCGCGGATGTGGAACCTGAGCGAGAACCTGGAGTCCGCGCCGCCGTGGGTGCAGCGGCTGTTCTGCCGCATGGGCACGGGCCTGCGCTCGCTGGACGACATCGAGGGCCATCTGCACGCCGTCGCCAACGAGGCGATGGAGCCGCCCACGCAAGCGCTGGGCGACACCTCCACCGCGCTGTGGGTGGACCTGTCTCAGGAGGACAGCCGCTTCATGCCCGGGGAGCTGCACTTCCTCGCGCCCACCGTGGTGTGCGTGCACGACCGGCACCGCGCCACCGCCGCGGGAGGACGCGACGCGGCCACGCAGGGCGTGTGGCTGGCGAAGAAGCCCATGCTCCTGGGCTCCATGGGCTGCAACGAGCGGCTGGAGCCCACGCGCACGCCCGTGAAGGCCATCACGTCGCTGTCCCAGCGCGATCCGCGCGCGGGAGACTGGTACAGCACCGTGCGCAACGAGTGGCGCGCGGTGGCCACGATGCACACGTCCCAGTGGCTGGCCGTCATCCTCCCGTCATGACCCGGGGCGCGGCCTTCACCCCGGCGGAGGTGGAGCGGTGCTGGCGCGACGCGCTGGCGCTGTGGGACGTGCGCGTGGAGCTGAGCCCTCCCGAACCACACCGGCCTTTCAATCCTGGAGCCGATGCGAAGGACGAACCGCTCGCGTACATCGACATGGTGCGCCGGCAGGTGTTCGTCCACTTCGAGCAACTGGACCGCATGGGCGCGCGCGACAGCCTCACCGCGGTGCTGGCGCATGAAATCGGGCACCACGTTCGCTTCCCGCACACGCTGGGGTGGGACGCGGAGCTGCGCGTGGTGGAGCAGCGGCTCATCCCCGGGCTGGGCCAGTCGCTCACCAACCTGTTCTTCGACCTGCAGGTGAACGAGTTCGTGGGCCGCACCCATGCGGAAGCGCTGTGCGAGGTGTACCGGGGCTTCCTGCGCGCGCCCGAACCGGGCCAGGAGCCGGCCCCGTCCGGAGGGCCGACGCCGCTCTTCTGCTTCTACCTGGCCCTCTACGAAGAGCTGTGGAGCCGGGAGCCCGGGGACCTGGTGCCCCGGGGCCGCCTGGAGCAACTGGAGCAGGACTACCCCGGCTTCCGCGCCCAGGCGCGCATGTTCGTGCAGACGTTCTACGCGCTGCCGGACGGGCGCCTCCAGTTCCTCTACTTCTGCGCCGCGTTCATCCGCTACATCGACGTGCCCGCCGACACGCGCTTCCGCATCCCGCTCGCGGGCGACGTGAGCCTCCCGGACGAGGACGACCTGGACGCGGCGGTGCAGTCCGGCAGCCGGTGGGACGACGCGCTGGAGGAGGCCCGGTCCCAGGGCTGGCTGGACGCGACGCACGACACGAAGGACGCGGAGCCGCTCACCACCATTGGCCGCGTGACGGATCACCTGCCCGGCAAGGGCGGCGGGAAGCTGCGCCGGGCCCTGGTCGCGCGGCACTACCGGCGGCTCGTGGACCGGCACCTGCTCAAGCTGCCCTCCGCGCCGTCGCAGCCGGAGCCGTACCTGCGCACCACACCGGAGGCGTGGGAGTACGGCGACGACCCGTCCACCATCGACTGGACGCTCACCGTGGTGACGCAGGGGCACCTGGCCGCCATCTCCCCGCTGCGGCGCGAGCTGGAGGCGGACCTGCCCTCTCCGTCGGACCTGGGCGTGCCAGCGGTGGAGCTGTACCTGGACACCAGCGGCTCCATGCCCAACCCCGAATACCAGCTCAACGCGATGACGCTGGCGGCGCAGGTGCTGGCCGCGTCCGCGCTGCGCAAGGGCGCCACGGTGCGCGGCGTCGTGTACTCGAGCGACCTGCCCGTGGTGTCCCCGTGGATGTACGACGAGGAGACGGCGCGCGACTTCCTGCTGCACTACATCGGCGGGGGGACGTGGTTCCCGGTGCAGGAGATGGAGGCGTTCGCCAGCGAGCGGCCGGACGTGCTGCGGGTCATCATCTCCGACAGCGACTTCCTGGCGAACATGCAGGAGAAGGGCGCCCTGGAGCGCCTGGGCCGCGCGGTGGCGAAGTCGCGCCGGGTGGTGGCCTTCCTCGCGGTGCCGGACGAAGCGCAGGCCCGGAAGGTGCTGGAGCCGGTGTTGAGGGACAAGCGCTTCCGGCTCGCGACGGTGCAGTGGATGTCTGACTTCGGTCCCGCCGCGGCGGCGCTGGCCGATGCCCTGTTGGAGAGATGATGGCGGTTTCAATCGCGAAGCTTCGGGAACAACTGGCCGCGTCGCCCATCGTGTCGCCGTACCCGCACGACCTGGCGGTGGCCATCGTCTGCGACACCTTCCGCCTGGCCAGCCAGAAGCCGCCCTCGCAGGCCGAGTGGGAGAAGCTGGAGCAGCGCGTGAAGAACCCGCTGTTCCGTGAACAGATGGGCATGCTCGCGCACGTGCTGGTGTCGTCGGAGCTGCGAAAGAAGACGGTGCTCTACCTCACCGCGGACCGCACGCCGCTCGCACGCCTCCAGCAGTTCTTCGAGGAGGTGCAGCCGCTCACCGCGGAGATGGTGCGCTCCAACGCCTTCCGTCAGGAGGAGTTCCTGCGCAAGTGGGTGGCCGCGCTGGGCGCGGACATCGAGGGGGAGACGGCGCAGGAGTCCAAGAGCCGCCTGAACACGCTGGACTACCGGCAGGCCGTCGCGGACCTGCGCAAGGTGGAGGAGGCGCGCAAGCAGGAGGCGGAGCGGCGCCTGAAGCTATTGCAGGAGGCCCAGCAGAAGGAGGCCGAGGCCCGGGGCTGGCGCGAGTGACGCTCGGGGTCGCGCCCAGGGCCCGCATCCGCCGCGACACCTGGACCCAGCGGCCCCACCTGCCGTGGGCGCGGGAGGTGGCGGCGGGGCTTATGCGCGGCGCGGCCACGGTGGACGAGGCCGTGGCCCGCGCGGAGCTGGAGTCGCGCCTGGGCACGCTGCGGGACGCGCTCCAGGGTTCGCCCTACTACCTGCGCGTGCTGCGCGAAGCCGGGCTGCACCCCGGTGACCTCCAGCGGCTGGAGGACCTGCGGCACTTCCCCGCGTTGGATCGCGCGACGCTCGCGCGCCACTGGGAGGACTTGCCCACGCTGCCCGCCGCGTCCGACGAGTGCGTGGTGGTGAAGAGCTCCGGCACCACCGGCGACCCGGTGAACGTGCTGCGCGACCGGCGCGACTGCCTGCTCATGTGGGCCGTGCTGCGCTTCTTCACCGAGCGCACCGGCACGGTGCCGCCGCCGCGTCCGCGCGTGGTGCTGCTGGACGCGCTGCCGGGCGGGCTGGAGTATTCCGTGCGCCTGCCGCTGTTCCACGACGGCGCCCTGCACCGTGTCTCCGTGCTGCGCGACGACGCGGTGGAACGGTTGCAGCGCGTGCGGCCCGCCGTCGTCTTCTCCGACCCGGAGGGCCTGCGCTGGCTGCTGGCGCATCCCGAGGTGCCCGCGCCCCGGCTGGTGCTCACCTCCGCGCAGCACCTGCCGCGGACGCTGCGCGACGCGTGGGTGCACGAACGGGGCGTGCCGGTCCTCAACTACTACGCCGCCACGGAGACGGGGCCGCTCGCGTGGGAGTGCCTGGAGGACGCGGGGCAGGGCCGCTTCCACGTGCTCACCCCGGACGTCTGGTTGGAGCCGGACGGGGACGAGGTGGTGGTGACGCGGCTGCGTCCCAGCGTGCTCCCGCTCCTGCGCTACCGCCCGGGCGACACCGGCACCGTGCGGCGGGACGCCTGCGCGTGCGGCTTCCACGGCTGGACGCTGACGGACTTCGGCGGACGCGGGGCCTGCGCGTTCCACACGCCCGGAGGCCGCGCGGTGGATGCGTGGTCGCTGGCCTGGGTGTTCAAGCACCACCCGCTGCGCGCGTTCCGGCTGACGCAGGTGGCCCGGGAGCGCTTCACGCTGGAGCTGGCGGGCGCGGATCCGGAGGTCGTGGCCCCCCTGTGCGAGCGGCTGGGCGCGGCCCTGCGCAACCTGGGCTGGCCTTCGCCCGTGGTGGAGGCACGCGACGCGGAGCTTCTGCCGTCCGCCAAGCCGCTCCCCTTCCTGAGCAAGCTGACCCCTGCCGGCTGAACTCTTCCTTCGCCCGGTCGTTTGCCCTGGACTCCCGGGTGTCGCGTGAAGACCCTTCCTGAAGAGGAGTCACGTCGGAAGGACACGGAACATGGAGATGCGGAAGCTGGGCAGCAAGGGCCTCACCGTCTCGGCGCTGGGCCGCGGCTTCCTCACCGGCCAGCTCAAGCGCTTCGAGGACCTGGCCGAGGATGACTACCGCCGCCACTCGCCCCGCTTCCAGGGGGAGAACTTCCAGCGCAACCAGACGCTGGTGGAGCCCATCGAACGGCTCGCCCGCCAGAAGCAGTGCACGCCCGCGCAGCTCGCGCTCGCCTGGGTGCTGTCGCGCGGGCAGGACGTGGTGCCCATCCCCGGCACCAGGCGCTGCGCGTATCTGGATGACAACCTGGGGGCATTGAACGTGAAGCGCACCGCGCAGGACCTGGCGGACATCGAAGCCATCGCGCCTCCGGGGGTGGCCTCCGGAGACCGCTACCCTGCCTCCATGCAAGCCCTGACGCAGTCCCAAGGCCCGGCTCGCAAGGAAGCCACCGGGAGGCCACCCCACGGTTAGGCTTCACTGTGTCCATGACCGCCCCATCACCGTCCGCATCCCGGGGCGCCCGGGCGCCCCGCAAGGCCTCGCTCTCGCCGGCTCCCGACAGGGCTCCGGAGGCGTTCGGGCCGGACGGGGGCTCCGCGCCGCTGCGCTATGGGCTGGCGGTGGTGGGCGTGGTGCTGGCCGTCCTCCTCCAGAAGGCCCTCTGGCCGCTCACCGCCGGCACGCCGCTGCTCCCCTTCTTCGCCGCCGTGATGTTCGCCAGCTGGCGCGGAGGCTGGGGGCCGGGGCTCGTGGCCACGGGGCTGTCGATGCTCGCCGTGGACTACTTCTTCCTGGTGCCGCTCGACGCCTGGTCGGTGACGCCTGGCAGCCTGCTCACGCTGAGCCTCTTCTTCGGGCTGTGCGTGTTCGTGACGGTGCTCAACGTGCGCCTGCGCCAGGCCAACGTGGAGCGCGCGGAGCTGCTGGCGCGGGAGCGCACGGCCCGCGCCGCCGCCGAGTACGAGCGTTCACGGCTGCATGAAATCTTCATGCACGCGCCCGCGCACCTGGCCATCTTCCGCGGCCCCCAGCACCGCTTCGAGCTGTCCAACCCCCTCAACACCCTGCTGGTGGGCGACCCGGCCCCGCTGGGCAAGACCGCGCGGGAGGTGGGGCCCAGGGACACGGCCGAGCGCGTGGGGCAGTTGTTGGATCGCGTCTACACGACGGGGGAGCCCTTCCAGACCAAGGAGCTGCCGCTGCGGATCCAGGAGCCGTCGGGGGCCGAGCGGGAGTACTTCTTCGACCTCACGTACATGCCCACGCGCGACCCGCAGGGGAAGGTGGACGGCATCTCCGCTTTCGCCTTCGACGTGACGGACCACGTGCGGGCGAGGGCCCGGGCGGAGCGGCTGACGCGCGAGCTGTCGCACAACGAGGAGCACCTGCGCCTGCTGGCCGGCGCCAGCTCCTTCCTGGCCACGTCGCTGGACTACGAGGCCACGCTGCACAACGTGGTGCGCCTCGTCGTCCCCACGCTGGCGGACTGGTGCATCGTCGACATGGCGATGGAGGACGGCACCTTCCTGCGGATGGAGGTGGCGCACGCGAGGACGGAGTCGGAGACGCACGCGCAGCAGCTGCGGACGCCCGTTCCCGAGGGGCAATGCTACCCATCGATGGCCGCCGGGACCCTGCTGCTCAAGGGCCAGCCCTTCTTCGTGGAGGACGTCACCACGGTGGACCTCGAGCAGGTGACCAATGAGCCGCGGCGGATGGAGCTGCTCCAGGCCATGAAGATGCGCTCCCTGGCGATGGTGCCCCTGGTGGCCCGCGAGCGCACGCTGGGCGTCATCATCTTCGCCACCAGCCACGCGTCCGGCCGGAGCTACACGAAGACGGACCTGCCCATCCTCCAGGAGATGGCCAACCGCGCCGCGCTGTCCATGGAGAACGCACGCCTGTACCGCGAGGCGCGTGAAGCGGTGCGGCTGCGCGACGAGTTCCTGTCCATCGCGAGCCACGAGCTGAAGACGCCGCTCACGCCGCTGAACCTCAAGCTCCAGTCCCTCCGGCGCGAGCTGGAGCGCAACCCCGGCCCGGTGCCGCGCGCGCTGGTGGAGCGCTACCTGGAGGTGGGTTCGCGGCAGGTGAAGAAGCTGGGGGAGCTGGTGAACGACCTGCTGGACGTGTCGCGCATCGCGGCCGGGCGGCTGGCCCTGGAGCCCGCGCGCGTGGACCTGGCGGAGCTGGTGCGCGACGTGGTGGCCTCCTACGAAGGCCCCGCCGCGCGCTCCGGCTCCTCGCTGCGGCTGGTGGGCGTGGACACCCCGACGCTCGGGTGGTGGGACCGGCCGCGGCTGGAGCAGGTGGTGGTGAACCTGGTCGACAACGCCATCAAGTACGGCCAGGGGCGCCCCATCGACATCCGGCTGGAGGCGCGGGACGGGCGCGCGACGCTGACGGTGAGGGATCAGGGCATCGGCATCGCGGCGGAGTCACTGCCCCGGCTCTTCGGCCGCTTCGAGCGCGCGGTGAGCGACCGGCACTACGGCGGCCTGGGGCTGGGGCTCTACATCACCCGCACGCTGTTGGAGGCCATGGGCGGCACGGTGCGCGCGGAGAGCGTCCTGGGCCAGGGCTCCCTCTTCACCGTGGAGCTGCCGCTGCAAGTGGAAGCGCCGGCCGGCCAGGCTCAGCAGGCTCAGCAGGCTCAGGAAGAAGCGCGAGCGCGGGGCAGCTGAGCGTGGGGCTCCCACGGGCCACTGGAGCCCAGGCAGTGGCGGCAGGTGGCCAGGGGCGTCTCGCGCTCCAGGTAGCCGAGGAGGCGGGAGAGCAGGTCGGGGCTGTCGAGCGGGAGGCCATCGGCCTCGGCG
>NZ_RAWA01000346.1 GCF_003611675.1 Corallococcus sp. CA053C | reverse complement strand
GCGGTGGGGGCGGTGGCGGCGCCGTGGGCTCCATCCACCTGCGAGCCGTCCAGGGTTGCGTGATACCCACGGGCGCCGTCATCAGCCCCGCTGCCACCGGGGGCTGTCAGGTCCCCTGACCCGCACGCAGGGCAGTCAAGCCAGCAAGCAGCGAATGTGAAGTTTCACACACCCGATGTGAAAACATGTATCTTGTTTTCCGCCTGCCTTTGACCGCGCGGCGAGGTGTCGGGGCACCCGACTGTCTCACGCGGCAAAACACACATCAGGGGGAATACATCCTATGAATCGCAAGCAATTGCTGCGTCGCGGCACCGTGCTGGGCCTGGGCTTCTTCGCGCTGGCGGGCTGTGGGGGCACGGACGCCGTGATCCAGGATCCCGACGTGGCCTCCGTCGAGCAGGGCCTCAACGTCGCGACGAACGGCGGCTTCGAGGCCAACGCCATCGGCAACTTCAACTATGTCCAGCTCAACGCAGGCAGCACCGCGCTGCCGCCCTGGACCATCACCGGCAGCATCAAGGTGCTGAAGAACCCCTACAAGGTGCCGGCCGGGGGGGTGCAGTCCATCGACCTCAACGGCTCCAGCGCGGGCTCCGTCACCCAGTACGTCCCCACCGTGGTGGGCGGGGGCTACACGCTGTCGTTCTACGTCTCCAACAGCCCGGGGTGCACCACCGTCTCCCGCTCGATGGACATCGCCTACGACACGCGCACGGCCAGCACCTCCAACGCCTCCGCGACGTGGAGCCTGCGCACCTACACCTTCAACGCCACCACCACCTCGACGCTGATCAAGCTCACGAGCACCTCGGGCGGCGTCGGCTGTGGGCTCGCCATCGACAACCTGACCGTCAACGGCCCCTGAGCCCTGGACGCAGGGACAATCGGACCGTCGTCCTTCACACAGGACGACGGCCCGCTTCGTTGTAGCCCCTGGAGCGCTCCGGGTGCGACGTCCGCTGCGGGACCCAAGGGGTAGACGGGTCGCGCCCGACGATCCAGATCGGGCGGGCCTTGGATCAGTCCCCCGCCCCCTTCCGCCCTCAACGCTCGTGCGAGGACGCGTCGTGGCGTCCGCTCCGGGAGGCGTTGGACGCGTGGCGGGTCTGGACTGGGTGCAGGTAGACGTGGGCTTCCCCATGAGCCTCGCGGTGATCGGCGCGGCGCGTTCGCTGGACATGGATCGGCGCGCGTTCCTGGGCGCCATGGTCAAACTGCAGGCCTGGGCCGTGCAGGCCTTCCCGAAGGACGCTTCGAAACCCCTGGGACCGTCCGCGGACCTGTCCGCTGGGCGTCCGTGGGACGCGTCCGCGGACACCGCACGCACGACGCCCACCCCCGCGTTGACCGCCCGCGCCGCCGCCTTCTTCGCCTGTTCCCTGGCAGGCAGCGCCGTCATCAGCCCCCCTGCCACCGGGGGCTGTCAGGTCCCCTGACCCGCACGCAGGACCGCCAGGCCAGCAACCAGCGATCGTGAAGTCTCACGCACTCTGTGTGAATCCATGTATCCTGTTTTCCGCCTCCCTTTGACTGCGCGGGCAGGTGTCGGGGAGCCCGACTGTACTGGCGCGTCAATCACACGCATCCGGGGGATACACCCTATGAATCGCATGCAATTGCTGCGTCGCGGCGCCGTGCTGGGTCTGGGCTTCTTCGCGCTGGGGGGCTGCGGGGGCACGGACGCCGTGATCCAGGATCCCGACATGGCCTCCGTCGAGCAGGGCCTCAACGTCGCAACGAACGGCAGCTTCGAGACCAACGACATCGGCACCGCCAGCTCCGTCTTCCTCAGCGCGGGCAGTACCGCGCTGCCGGGTTGGATCGTAGACGCCGGCGGCATCAAGGTGATGAAGAACACCTACAAGGTGCCGTCTTCGGGGACGCAGTCCATCGACCTCAACGGCAACGGGGCGGGCTCCATCACCCAGTACGTCCCCACCGTGGTGGGCACGAACTACACGCTCTCGTTCTACGTCTCCAACAGCCCGGGGTGCGCCACCAGCTCCCGCTCGATGAAGGTCACCTACGACACGCACACGGCCAGCACCTCCAACAACACGGGCTCCGTCTGGAACATCCGGAACTACCGCTTCCAGGCCACCACCAACGCGACGCTGATCAAGCTCACGAGCACCTCGGCAGGTGTCGAGTGTGGGATCGCCGTCGACCAGGTGGTCGTCAACGGGCCGTGAGCCTCACGGCTTCCTGAGCCTCGGGCCGTCGTCCCTTCCACCGGGGCGGCGGCCCGTCTTCGTCTGGCGCCACAGCCTCCCGGGGGCTCCAGAGGCCACATCGGAAAGTGGCGTAGGATTGTCCCGCTGCTTCTTTCCTCCTGGATGGCTCCCTTGGAATTCCCTTTGGCCCCCGCCCTGCGCATCGACCTGGGCAAGCGCGCCGGCGTCACCGGCGGTCTGCTGGGCGTGCTGTGCGTGCTCGCCGAGTTCTGCTTCCTGTTCCCCCACCTGCTGGTGTCCAACGACGGGCGGGCCTTCTACGCGGAGCACCTGGGCGTCTTCCGCGGCATCCTCCAGGTGTCCATCGTCGTCACCTTCCTCTTGGGCGCCTTCAGCGTGCTGACCCTGCGCTCCAAGGCGCACGGGGTCATCGCCATGGTGCTGGCGATGGTGGCCATGCTGCTGGGCGGCGGTGAGGCGGAGCCCCTCACGCAAACGCCCCGCGCGATGAGCGCCGGCCTGGACTTCTTCGCGTTGGACCTGCTGGTGCTGGGGCTGGTGTTCATCCCCATGGAGCGGCTGTGGGGCCTGCACGAGCAGCGCATCTTCCGCACGGGCTGGCAGACGGACCTGAAGCACTTCTTCGTCAGCCACGTGGGCGTGCAGCTCATCTCCTTCGCGGTGCTCATCCCGGTGCAGGTGTTCCTGTCCTGGGCGGTGCGCATGGACTTCCAGCAGCACGTGGCCGCGCAGCCCGTGTGGCTCCAGTTCTTTGAAATCCTCCTGGTGATCGACCTCGTGAGCTACTGGGTGCACCGGGCCTTCCACACGGTGCCGTGGCTTTGGAACTTCCACGCCATCCACCACTCGCCGCTGCAGATGGACTGGCTGGCCAGTTCGCGCTCGCACCTGGTGGACGTGCTCGTCAACCGCTTCGCGGGCTTCGTGCCGGTGTTCCTGCTGGGCTTCCACCCGTCCGCCATCTACGGCTACCTCGTCTTCGTGTCCTTCCACGCCGTGTACATCCACGCGAACGTGAACCACCGCTGGCCCTACCTGCGCTGGGTGTTCGCGACGCCGGAGTTCCACCACTGGCACCACACGTCGGACGAGGAGGGCATCGACAAGAACTTCGCCGTCTTCCTGTCGTTCATCGATGTCCTCTTCGGCACCGCCCACCAGCCTGCGCACTGGCCGTCCCGCTACGGCACCACGCAGTTCCAGCCGCCGGAGACCTACCTGGGGCAGCTCGCGTACCCGTTCAAGCGGCACGAGAAGACGCCCTACGGGTAGCGGGGGATCCCACAAGCGGACATGGCGCCATGCTTTTACGAGGCAAGCGGGGGGCCCGGACGTATAGATCGCGCATGCGCTACGCACTGACGGCTGCTTCGTTCCTCGTCCTCGCGGGTTGTTCCCACTCGACGCCCGCCCCTTCGTCGTCTCCCACGTCACAAAGCCAGGAGGCCCCCGTGTCGATGCAGTCGTTGGTGGAGGCCCCGGATCGCACGGACGCGGACCGCGCGCTCGACGCGGGCCGGCACCCCGCCGCGCTGCTGGAGTTCGCGGGCGTGCGGCCCGGCATGAAGGTGGCGGAGCTGATGGCCGGCACGGGCTACACCACGGAGTTCCTGGTGCGCGCGGTGGGGCCCACCGGGAAGGTGTACGGTGAGAACCCGAAGGTCGTGCTGGAGCGCTTCGCGGAGAAGCGCTGGCAGGAGCGACTGGCGCGCCCGGTGAACCAGGGCGTGGTGCGCGTGGACCGCGAGCTGGACTCGCCGGTGCCGCCCGAGGTGAACGACCTGGACGTGGTGGTGAGCAACATCATCTACCACGACACGACGTGGCTGGGCGTGGACCGGGCGAAGATGAACGCGGCGGTGTTCCAGGCGCTCAAGCCCGGCGGCGTCTACGTCGTCCTCGACTCGAGCGCGAAGTCGGGCACGGGCCTCGCGGACACGGAGACGCTGCACCGCATCGACGAGAAGGTGGTGCGCGACGAGGTGCAGGCCGCGGGCTTCAAGTTCCAGGAAGAGAGCAACGTCTGGCGCAACCCGGAGGACACGCGGGACTGGAACTCCAGCCCGGGCGCCGCGGGTGAGCGCCGGGGCACGAGCGACCGGTTCGCGCTGAAGTTCGTCAAGCCAGGCTAGGAACCGGGCACGACGGGACAGCGATTCTCCACGGTAAGGTGCGAGCCATGGCTCAGGAAAAGAAGCAGACCTTCACCGCGAAGCTCGAAGTGGCCAACGACGCCGGTGGCCGCTTCGTGCGCTGTCCCTTCGACAGCAAGGACCTCTTCGGAGAGGCCCGGCCCCCCGTGAAGGGCACCGTCAACGGGCAGCCCTTCCGGAGCCGGCTGATGGTGTACGGAGGCAAGACGTACCTGGGCTTCACGCGCGAGGTGCGCGACGCCGCGGGCATCGAGGAAGGCATGGCGCTGGCCATCGTCCTGGAGCGCGACACGGAGCCCCGTGAGATCGAAGTGCCGGAGGACCTGCAGCGCGCGCTCGACGCAGAGCCCGCGCTGAGGGACGTGTTCACGAAGCTCGCGTTCACGCACCGCAAGGAGTTCGTGCAGTCGATCACCGAGGCGAAGCGGCCGGAGACGCGCGAGCGCCGCCTGGCCCAGACGCTGGAGAAGCTGCGCGCCCGAGCGGCTCAGTCCTGAGGCGGACCGTCCTCGTCGCTTCCGTCCGACGGCTGCCCCCGCACCGCCGTGAGCAGCAGGTCGTACTTCCCCCCCAGGAACGTGCGGAAGCCGTGCTGGTGCAGGTAGCGCCGGTAGAAGGACAGGTCCTTCACCAGCAGCGACAGATCCGGTTCGCGCAGGTTGCGCACGCGCGCGCCGTAGACGACCTCACCATCGCGGAAGCGTGAGTTGGGGAAGCCCAGCACCAACGCAGCCCGCGGCTCCAGGTGCTCCTGCACCAGCTTGCGCAGCAGCGCCCGGTCGTCCACGCCAGGGCTCTGCAACGTGCCCACGGACACCACCGCGTCGAAGCGCCCCAACCCCGCCGGAAGCGCGTTCAGGTCCGCCTGCACGAACGCATGGCGCGCATCCGGGAAGGCCCCCCGGGCCTCGGCGAGCGCGCTGGCGCTGTGATCCACGCCCACGAAGCGGGCATCCTTCGCGCCCTCCACCCACTCGAACGCGGCCAGCTCATCGCCCCGGTTGACGCCCAGGTCCAGCACCCGCGCGCCCGGCGGCAGGCGCAGCCGCTCCACGGCTTCCAACCACGGCAGCAGGAAGCCCGCATCCTCGAACTTCCGCACGCGCGCGAACGCGGACGCCGCGCCATAGCGCTCCTGCGGCGACTCCGAGCGCTCCCCTTCCCCACTCCCCGCGTGCCACGGGGCCTCCGCGCCCAGCGGCTCGAACGTGAGCCGCACGTGCGTGGCATCCACGCCGCGCGGTGTGAGCAGGCGGCAGGACAGCCCCTCCGCCAGATCACACCAGCTGCGCAGCGGGCGATGGACGAGCCCTCCCTCCGGCCCGACACGCTCGCCCGGATAGTGCCCATGTCCCAGGTCCGGATCCGGCACGTCGATGGACACGGCCCCCGACGCCAGCGCCGCCTCCAGGTGACGCAGCACGAGGACCAGCGGTTCGGCGTGGAAGCGACGCGGGCTTTCAGGGGGGCGCGACATGCCCCCACCCTATCGCTCAGCGGGACTCCACCACGACCTTCCCGAACGGTCCCCGGTCCAGGTGCTCCAGCGCTGCGGGCAGGTCCTCCAGGGGGTAGCGCGTGTCGATGACCGGCTTGAGCCCGAGCCGGTCCACCGCGCGCACCAGCTCCTCCAGCCCGCGCCGGTGGCCCACGTAGATGCCCCGGATCGTCGGCTCCTTGCGCAGGAGCGGACCGGACGATCCCGTCACCGTGAAGCCCTCGAACACGCCAATCACGGAGATGCGTCCATGCAGCGCCACCGCTTCAAGCGAGCGACCCAGGTGCGCGCCGCCCACCAGCTCCAGGATGTGATCCACGCCCCGGTCCGCGGTGAGGCGGTAGACGGCCTCCACCCAGTCCTCGCGCTCCCGGTGGATGATGTGCGTCGCGCCCAGCGCCTTCGCCCGCGCCAGCTTCTCGTCGCTCCCCGAGATGACGATGACGTCCGCGCCCTGGGCCCGCGCGAGCTGCAACCCGAACAGCGCCACGCCGCCCGTGCCCTGCACCAGCACCGTCTGTCCCGGACGCACGGGGCCATACTCCACCAGCGCGGTCCACGCGGTCAGCCCCGCGCAGGGCAAGGTGCTGGCTTCAGCCGCATCGAGCGTGGCCGGAGCCCTCACGAACCAGTCCGCCGGGAACGCGACGAACTCCGCGAGGACTCCCGGGTGCGTACCGCCCAGCATCGCGTACGGAGGCATGCGCGCCGAACCATGCCCCGCGCCGTCCAGGCGACCGGGAGAGAATGTGGAGAGGACCCGGTCTCCCACCGCGAACCGCGTCACCCCCGCCCCGAGGCCCGTCACCACGCCCGCCAGATCCGAAGCCGGGGTGAAGGGGAACTTCATCGACGGGCCCACGCCCGTTTCGATGGCCTGCTTGTCCCGGTAGTTCAGCGACACGGCGGCCACCTTCACCAGCACCTCGCCCGGTCCCGGCTCCGGGATCGCCACGGTGTTGAGGCGCAGCCGCGCACGTCCAGGGGCATCCATCTCCCAGCGCTTCATCGTCGAGGTCACCACGGGCTTCTCCTTGCAGCAGGTTCGTGGCGGAGAAGGTATTGTCGAACCCATTTCCACAGTGGCGACAACGGTTCCAATCAGTGTCGCTCCCACGGCGACAATGGACGAGACATGAGCGATCCCCTGCACGGTGTGTCTGTCTTCGTCGAGGCTGTCGATGCCGGTGGCTTCTCCGCCGCCGCCGCGAAGCTCCACCTCTCGCGCTCCGCGGTGGGCAAGACGGTGGCCCGATTGGAAGAGCGGTTGGGGGTGCGCCTCTTCCATCGCACGACGCGCACGCAGGGCCTGACGCACGACGGACAGGTCTTCTACGAGCGGTGTCTGCGCGCGCTGGCAGAGCTGCGCGCGGGAGAGGCACTGCTGGAGTCCGGCAAGCAGGAGGCCGCGGGCAGGCTGCGCGTCAGCATGCCCGTGCTGTTCGGCCGTCGCTGCGTGGCGCCCATCCTGCGCGACCTCGCGCGCGCGCATCCGAAACTCGAACTGGATCTGTCCTTCAGCGACCGCACCGTGGACCTGCTGGAGGACGGCTTCGACCTCGTCATCCGCAGCGCGGGGAGCAAGGGCATTGGCACCGGGGACGGGCTCACCGCCCGCCGCGTCAGCCAGCAGCGCATGACCGTGTGCGCTTCCCCCGCCTACCTGCGCAAGCGCGGCACGCCTCGCACCTGGGAAGCGCTCGCGAAGCACGACACCCTCGCCTACGTTCGCTCCGGGCGGGTGCGCACCTGGCTCTTTCCCCAGGAGGACGGCACGAACGCGGAGCTCGTCCCCCTCTCGCGCTTGCGGTTGGACGACCTGGAGGCCATCGCCGACGCGGCCGTCGCGGGCATGGGCCTCGCGTGGCTGCCCTGCTGGTTGATCCGGGACCACATCCGCGACCGGGAGCTGGTGCAGGTGCTGCCTGACAGTCCCGGGTTGCTCTTCGACGTCTACGCGCTCTGGCCTGGCACGCCGCACCTGCCCGTCCGCGTACGTGTCGCCATCGACGCGCTCGCGAAGGGACTGCCCCCCGTCATCAAGTGACGTCCTGGCCCACCAGCCGGCGGATGCCCTGGAGCTTGTCGGGATTGCGCGTGACGTAGATGGCGACGATGCGGTCCTCCTCGAAGGCGAACGCGGTGGTCTGCAACACGCCATCCGCTTCCACGGTCACGATGGCCGGCAGTCCGTCGATGGGCCCCTCGTAGACGAGCCGCGAGGCATCCAGCCCGAAGCGCTCCCGCAGCCCGTTGAAGAAGCGCAGGACCTTGTCCGCGCCATAGATGGGGTTGGGGGCCGCCTTCACCTTGCCACCGCCGTCGGTGTACGTGACGACGTCCTGGGCGAGCAGCGCCTGGAGCGCGTTCATGTCCCCGCTCCGGGACGCGGTGAAGAACGCCGAGGCCAGCTCGCGGCCCTTGCCTTCCGTCACCGGGAAGCGAGGCCGGGCCTCGCGCACGTGGCTCCGCGCCCGGCTGGCGAGCTGCCGACACGCCGCGGGGTCACGGTCGATGGCCTTCGCCACCTCGTCGAAGTCCATGCCGAACACGTCGTGGAGGAGGAACGCGGCCCGCTCCAACGGGGACAGGCGCTCCAGGGCCAGCATCAGGGTCAGCGTCAAGTCGTCGCCCTCCACCGCTTCGACGATGGGCTCTGGAAGCCAGGTCCCCACGTACTGCTCGCGCTGGACGCGGGCGGACTTCAGGACGTCGAGGCACAGGCGCGACACCGTCCGGACGAGCACGGCCTCGGCGTCCCGCACGACAGCGCGGTCCGTCTGGTGCCAGCGCAGATACGCCTCCTGCACCACGTCCTCCGCCTCCGCGACACTGCCCAGCATCCGATAGGCGATGCGGAGCAGGCGCGGGCGGAGCGGGTCGAAGGCGTCCTCGGGAGTCACCTCAGGCGGCTTCACTGCGTGGAGCCACTGGATGGATGGACTGGAAGCCGATGGAGATCCGGTTCCAGATGTTGATCATCCCGATGAGCAGGGTCAGTTTCACGCTCTCCTCCTCGCTGAAGTGCGCCCGCATCGCAACATAGTCCGCGTCTGGCGCATGAGTCTGGGAGACGAGCGTCAGGGCCTCGGTCCAGGCCAGGGCCGCCCGCTCGCGGTCGGTGAAGAGGGGCGACTCCCGCCAGGCGGACAGCAGGTAGATGCGCTCCTCGGTCTCTCCCTGCTTGCGGGCGTCGAGGGCGTGCATGTGGATGCAGAAGGCGCAGCCGTTGATCTGCGAGGCGCGGATCTTCACCAGCTCCGTCAGGCTCGCCTCGAGCCCGCTGCCCTGGACCTTCCCTGCGAAGTCGAGCATTTCCTTCATCACGGCCGGCGCGGCGGCAAAGGGATTCATCCTGGGCTTCATGGGTGTGGCTCCGTTTTTCGAGGCAGGAACATCCTGTCCGCCCCCAGGACGAATCACCCTCGCGGCCTGTGACATGGTCATTTCGGAAGGGATTTTCCCTCCTCGAAAACCGTGGCCTTGCGCAGGCGCACCCGGAGCGTCTGCCCGGCGCGCACCCCTTCCAGGGCCGGCCCGATGACGCGCAGGAACGCTTCTGCCACCGGGAAGCGGTACTCCGCCGCATGCCCCAGGAACAGGCGGGCGGAGAGGACCAGCGGAGTGCCTGCCTCCCCCAGCTCCAGGTCCTCCGGCCGCACCACCAACGTCCCCGGTCCCGAGCGCCCCTTCAGCTCCGCCGGCAGCTCGAACGCGACGTCCGCCCCCACGCAGTGGAAGGAGCCCGCCCGGGCCTCGCCCTTCAGCACGTTCGCGCCACCGACGAAGCCCGCGACGAACGGCGTCGCTGGATCCCGGTACAGGCGCTCGGGCGTGTCCACCTGTTCGATGACGCCCCGGTTCATCACCGCGATGCGGTCCGACAGCGCCAGCGCCTCGCCCTGGTCGTGCGTGACGAACACCAGCGTGGTGCCCAGCCGGGCCCGCAGCGCGGCGATCTCCGCGCGCAACTCCTCGCGCAGCGCCGCGTCCAGGTTCGACAACGGCTCGTCCAGCAGCAGCACCCGGGGCCCCGCCACCAGCGCCCGAGCGAGCGCCACGCGCTGCAACTGCCCACCTGAGAGCTCGTGAGGCATCCGTGCCGCGAACGCCTCCAGGCGCACCCATCGCAGGGCTTCGCGCACGCGGGTGGCGACCTCGTGCCGGGGCACCTTCCGGAGCACCAGCGGATACGCGACGTTCGCCTCCACGCTGCGATGCGGCCACACGGCGTAGCTCTGGAACACCATGCCCAGGCCGCGCTTCTCCGGAGGCACGCGCACGCCGGGCCCGGCCACCACGTCATCGCCCAATCGGATGGTGCCCGCGTCCGGGTGCTCCAGCCCGGCGAGCATCCGCAGCGTCGTCGTCTTCCCGCAGCCAGAGGGGCCCAGCAGGGACACCAGCTCTCCCTGCCCCACCTCCAGGCTCAGGCCCCGCACCACGGGCGTCCCGCCGTACGCCTTGACCAGTCCCTCCAGGACGATAGCCGCCATCACCGCTCCTCCGGCACGCGCCGCCGCGCCCACGCGAGCACGGCCTGTCCCGCCACCACCAGCGCCACGAACGCGCACGCCAGCACCGCCGCGGCGGCCGGATCCGCGTAGCTCTGCAGCTCGAACAGCAGCGTTCCCAACACCTCCGAACCCGCCGGCACCAGCAGCACCGACAGGGTGATCTCCGTGGCGCACGCGAGGAACGCGAGCACGAACGCCACCGTGAGCGCCGGCCGGAGCAACGGCAGCGTCGCGTCCACGAACGCCCGCGTCGGCCCCGCGCCGCCCACCCGGGCCGCCTCCGCGAGCGAGGGATCCACCTGCGCCAATGCCTCGGAGCTGTTGCGTTC
>NZ_RAWA01000345.1 GCF_003611675.1 Corallococcus sp. CA053C | reverse complement strand
AGCGCTTCCACCGCGTGGAGACCTCGCGGGGGCGCACGCACGAGGGCACTGGCATTGGCCTGGCGCTCATCCAGGAGCTGGTGAAGCTGCACGGCGGCACGCTGGGTGTGCGGAGCGTGGAGGGCGGAGGAGCCCTGGGGCGATGTGGAAGCGTTCGCGCGTGGACATCCTTTCCGCATGCGCCTCTGGATCGCCATCGTCGCGGGATTGAGCCTTGGGCAGACACAGGACGTGCCCCCGACGCCTCCGGAAGATCCGTCCGTGAGGGACCCGGCCGCCGCCGCCCTGCAGGACGCCTATGAACAGGCAGCAGACGAGGCGGCTGGCGCGCGGCCTCCTCAAGGCTATGTCATCCAGGGCCCGGTGGATTCAATCCAGGGGGGCTACGACTTCACGCCGCTTCTGCCCGATGGCACCGCGCCCCTCACGTCCGGTGAGGCCGCCACGCAGCAGTCACAGGCCCCCGTGGCTCCGCCTGTTCCCACCGTCTACGAATCGCAGACATCCTCCAGCGGAACGGCCGCCACGGAAGACACGTCCGGGCAGGAGGCAACGGGCACAGGCGGCGCGGGCGCGGCGGGAACCACGTCGACCGTGGGAGGGAGCACCGCGGGCCAGTCCGAGACGGGCGCGGGTGCCGCGGGAACGGCGCCCACCTCCGGCCCTACCAATACCCGCGCGCCGGGCGTCGGTGGCACCGTGGACACGGGCGCGAGCTCTACGGGCCCCTCGTCCGAAGTCGCGCCGAGCGTGACAGGTGAAGTCCCGCTCGATTCGTCGCGGGTGACGGTGCAGGAGCCGACGACCGGAGCCGCCTCTCCTTCTGGAGCCACCCCTCCCGCGGGGACCGCGACCGGTGGATCCGGCGCTGCTGGGACTTCGGGCACCGCAGCGCCGACTCCGGGGGGCGGCCCGTCCGCGGCACCGACCCAGGCGCCGCAAGGCACGGCAGCCGGTACCCCCAACGCGACGCAGCCCGCCGCTTCCCCCGCCGCGTCCAACGAAGAGCTGAGGCGCCTTCGTGCGCGCGTGGCCGAGCTCGAGCAGGAGATGGAGGCACGGGACGCCGTGGCCACCGAGCGCACACAAGCCGTGCAGTCCCAGGTGGATGAGCACGAGCAGCGCGCCTACGAGACCGAACGGGCCCGGCAGCAACGGCTGGCGCGCCTCCAGTCCGCGGGCCAGTGGATGCTCGCGGCGGATCAAGCACTGGAGCAGGGCGAGCTGGGCGTGGACAACGCGCTGGGCATCGCCGACCAGGACTTCTCCGTGGTGCGCGAGAGCGCTTCGTCCGCCGGGCAGGGCATGGTCGTCGTCTACTCCGAGCGCATCCGCGCGCAGATTGCCCTGGCCCGGGATGCCGCCAGCAACCGGGACGTGTACGGCGCGCGCATCGCCCTGCAGACCGCGGGCGAGCAGCTGCGGCTGGCGCGCGCCGCCACCCTGGAGCGGTCGGGCGCGTCCAACACCCTGCTCAATCCGTGAGGCGGGGGGTGGCCTGCGCCGGAGCGGCCGCCGGTCTCGCAATGAGGTAGCCCTGCACGAAGTCCACGCCGTGCGCGCGCACCCACGCCAGCTCCTCGGGGGTTTCGATGCCTTCGGCGACCGTCTTGATGCCGAGCTGCCGGGCGATCTCCAGCAGCTTCTCCACGATGGACGCCTTGTAGGGATCCACGTGGACGTTGCGCACCAGCTCCATGTCCAGCTTCACGATGTCCGGACGCAGCTGGTGGATGAGGTTCAGCGACGAGTAGCCCGCCCCCAGGTCATCCAGCGCGACCTTGAAGCCCGCCTCCCGGTAGAAGTTGACGATGGAGCGCAGGTGTTCGGCGTTCGCGGCGCGGTCGGATTCGATGATCTCGAAGACGACGCGCTCCTCGGGGATGCCAGCCTCGCGGATGGCCGCCACCGTGGAGCGCAGGCAGAAGGCGGGGTCGTAGATGGCCGTGGGCGTGAAGTTGATGAACAGGTGCGTGCTCAGCTGGTGGCGCACCGCCTCGCGGATGGTGGTGGTGCGCGCGGCCAGGTCCAACTGGAACAGCAGATCCGCCTCGCGGGCCGTGTCCAGCATCCGCCCCGGGGACACGAGCGCGCCCTGGCGATCCAGCCCGCGCATCAGCGCCTCGTGCGCGAAGATGCGGGAGGTGTCCTGCGCATGGACGATGGGCTGGAAGAACGTGGTGAGGCGCGACTCCGCCAGCATGTCCACCAGCCACCCCGACTGCTGCAGCATGGTGATGCGCTGCAACGAGTCCACGCGCGGGAAGTCCGCCATCCCCGGCTCCGTGTCACCGGAGACGAAGAGGGCCCGCGTGCCCCGGACCTCCTCCGCCGTCAGCACGTCGGGCAGGTGCTGGGAGAGCTGCGCAAGGCCACCCTCCCCCATCCCCACCACGACACAGCGCGCCTCGGTGCGCAGCTGGTAGGCCCCGCCTGACTCGCGCAGGTGCGCCACCAGCTTCCCCAGGCTGTGGCCCAGCGGCGGCCACAGGAACAGCCGCCCCGGTCCTTCGGGCGGCTCAGGCAGGGTCTGGCAACGACCACATCCGTTCACCTGCGTCATGGTGCGGTCCTGGCCTCACGGCGTATGGCGGAAGATCATCAGTCCGCGCGTCGTCTCCCAGCCGTACACCAGCCCCTCCGCGACGTGAACGCCCTGGAGCCCCTCAAGGTACGCCAGTCCACGATCCGGATCCGCTTCACTCCAGGTGTTGAAGTACCCGGCCGGCTTCGGCGTCCCCAGCGTGGAGACGTCGTAGACGCGCAGGCCGTCCTGGTAGTTCGCGACGTAGAGCATGGTTCCGGACAGCGCCATGCCTCCCAGGGAGGCCTCCGGCCGCAACGTCAGCTCACCGCGCTGGACGATGGCCTCCGGGTGGCTGGCGTCCAGCACCAGCAGCGACGAGCCCCACGCGTCCGACCCCTCGAACACGGTGCTGACGCCGCCAATCTTCCCCACGGCCAGGGCGCTCGTGGAAGCACCGCCGAAGCGGCCCAGCAGCTTGGGCGCCTTGGTCGCCTGCACGTTCGCGACGTCCGTCACCGACACGCCGTAGCTCCAGTTGCTCACGTACAGGCGGCTGTCCTGCACCGCCAGCCCGTAGGGGTACTCGCCCAGGGACGCCGAGGAGCCCTCCACCGTGTAGCGCACCACGAGCGTCGGCGCGGACGGCTGGGTCACGTCCAGGACGATGATGTCCGAGCGGGGCTTGGGCGACGCCACGTAGAGCAGGTTGCCCTCCTTCGCCAGCCCGTCCACCCGCACCGTCACGTCCGCGAGCACGGTCTTGGTGCAGTCGGGGACCGCCGGGTTCGTCAGGTCGCAGATGCGCAGGCCCTTGGCGTACGTGCCCAGGTAGAGCGTCGTGCCGGAGATGAGGCCGGTGGTGAGCGCCTCGTCGTCGTACCTCTGCTGGGAGACCAGGGTCGGGTGCGCGGGGTCCTTCACGTCGTAGATGAACAGGCCCTCCTCGCGCGCCATCACGTACGCGTAGCCGCCCGCCGCCACCACGCCCGTGACCCGGCCCTTGGGCGGAACGACCTCGCTCAGCAGTTCGACATGGTCAGCGACGGCCTCGCCCGCGCGACGCTCGACGCGCGTGGCGGTAAAGGTGCCCTGGCGCGAGTTCGCGCCGTTGACGCACACGCGCACCACGCCCAGGACCTGCCCCGGCCCGGTGGCCTTGCAGCCGGCGAACGCGTAGCGCAGCGCGCTGCCATCCGCGGCCGCCACGTCACTGGCCAGGTAGAAGGAGTCCGGGGTGATCTGCTTCGTCGTCATCGACAGGCCGATGAGCAGCGGATCCCCGGGGGAGAAGCGGATGGAGGACGGCCCCACGACACCGTCCTCGAAGACGACGTTGGTGTTCCAGATGCCTTCAGGTTGGACGACGCTCAGCGTCGAGCGGTCACAACCCGACAGGTCGATGGCTTCAACCTGACACTCGGCTTTGTTGTCGTTGTCGTTGCTATTGCCGCAGCCGACGGCAAGGAACACGGTGGCAGCCAGGAGGGGGAGACGGTTCATTCCCTCCTCCATACCGGGCGACCCCGACCCGAGCCAAGTCCCCCGCCACCCACCGGGGGACGAAACCCCGGACGTCCACCGTCACGCAAAGAAACAAATGAACCGCTTGTGCGTTGGCGATGGGAGAGGGAGCCTGCCACCGGGCCCCTGATACGCCTGTCTCCTCGCCTTACGAGGTGCTTTTTGAACCCCCGTTCGCACGTGGTCGCCGTGCTGCTGGCCCTGCTCCTGCCGGAGTTGGCGCTCGCCCAGGTCTTCGTCGTTCCCCGTCGCGCGGGGAAGACCCCCGTCAACAGCTACGAGTTCGAGTGGCGCCACATCGACATCCTCGTGGGCCCTGGCGCGACCGGTGTCGCCAAGCCCGATGAGCACACCCCGCATGATCAGCCGCCCGGCACCCAGGGCGGCGCGCTCCCCAACGCGCCCGCCACGTCGCCGCAGACGGGCAGCACGCAGTCGCCGCCAGGAGGGCCGGAGGTCACGCCCTCCGGCCAGGTGACCCCGCCGTCGCAGGGCATGGGCAGCAGCGCGGTGCCGGGTGGCGTCGCGCTCGACATGGGACGGTCGGACGGGGGCAGCGGTCCCCCCAGTGTCCCCGGTCTGCCGGACGGCGGCATCCCGCCCCCGGGCGTGGTGGCCCTGGCGGACGGCGGGCTCGCGGGCGACGCGGGCGCGCTCACGGGCGCCACCGTCACCACCGCGGACGGCGGGACGGGCGGGTACGCCGGCGCGCCGCTGCTGCTGGGCGACGCGGACGGAGGCTTCAACTACACCTACGCGAAGGACCTGGGTACGAAGACGGGCGGCGTGCGCTTCTACTTCTACGAGCGCGAGCGCCAGGTGGCAGAGCGCGCCGCGCCCATCATCGAGGAGGCGTACCGGTACCTGGTGGATCAGTTCAAGTACGTCCCCACCGAGACGTTCCCGTACATCCTCTACAGCAGCTACGCGGAGTTCCTCCAGACGAACGTGTTCGCGGTCTCCGAGGGCACGCTGGGCGTCACCAGCACCGAGGACCTGAAGCTGTCGCTGCCCTACCTGGGCGACCACCACCTCTTCGAGGAGATCAGCTCCCACGAGATGGCGCACCAGTTCACCATCCAGAAGGTGCGCACCGTGGCCGAGCAGGCCAAGGTGTTCGGGGATCCGCTGGGCGGCTACCCGCTGTGGTTCATCGAAGGGCTCGCCGAGTTCTACGCCAAGCGCGGGTTGGATCCCGAGGCGGAGATGATGGTGCGGGACCTTCTGGTCAACCCGGACCTGATGAAGGGCTACGCCTTCCTCGACTTCTTCTCCCCCGGGCCCTACGGCTACCTGTGGATCTACAAGGTCGGTCAGGCGCGCGTGGCCTTCCTGGAGGAAGAGTACGGCGCGGGCATCACCCAGCGCCTGCTGGAGGAGGCGCCCCGGCTGGTGGGCGGCTCGCGCGACGCGCCGTCGCTCAAGTTCGAGGAGCTGCTGGAGCGGCTCACCGGGGATGATCCCAAGCGCATCTCCGCGCGCTTCGAGAACTGGCTCAAGCGCCGGGCGTTCAAGACGTACCTGGACTCCGCGCAGACGGCGCCCGCGCTGGACTCGCTGGCCGAGACGCCGGGCATCGTCACCGCGATGGCGAGCGGTCCGGACGGCAACGTGCTGGCGCTGCGCACCATCGTGCCGGAGACGGGCGAGAGCCGGCTGTACCTGATGGATCCGCGCAACCCGGAGAAGAACGTGAAGGTGGCGGGCGACGGCGTGCCGGGCGTGGAGTCGCTGCACCCGGTGTCGGGGCGCAACTTCGCGCTGACGAAGGACAAGCTCGCGTTCGTGGCGGAGCGCACCGGCCGCGACGTGCTGTACGTGCAGGACTACGTGCACCTGCAGGAGAAGAAGGCCACGGACGTGCTGGTGAGGCGTTCGGCCATCCGCACCGGCGTCGGCCGGGAGGTGGGCTTGAGCGTCAAGTTGGAGCTGGGCGACCGGCGCGAGTACCGCGTCGACCGGCAGGGCGTGCTGGCCATCTATTCGCCGGCCTTCTCGCCGGACGGACGCTACCTGGCGTTCATCGGCATCAACGACTCCGGTCTGCGCGACGTGTACGTCATGGACCTGTCGCAGGGCACCGACGCGAAGCCGCGGCAGCTGACCAACGACGTCTTCGCCGAGCGGCAGCTCACCTGGGGCCCGTCCGGCATCATCTACACGTCCGACGCGACGTCGCACCGCAAGTACAACCTCTTCCGCGTGAAGGCGGACGCGCCCGCGGGCCAGGCCGAGCGCCTCACCAGCGAGGAGCGCGACGAGTCGGATCCGCTCGCGCTGCCGGACGGGCGCGTGTTCTTCGTGGCCTACAACCAGAGCAGCTCCGACCTGCACGAGCGGCTGGCGGACGGGCGCATCGTGCGCCGCACCGACCTGACGACGGGCGTCTTCGAGCCGGGCCCCGGCCCCGACGGCGGCCTGTGGATGCTCTTCCACATGTCCGGTGAGCGGAAGCCGTCGCTCCTGCGTCCGCCGCGCATGCTGTCGCTGGAGGATCCGAAGGAGCCGCAGGCGGATCCGCCGGCCCCCATGGCGCTCCGGCCGCTCACGGAGGCGCTGAAGTACCGGCCCTTCACGCGCGAGAACATCGAGCTGGGGCCCATCTTCGGCTTCGCGGGCGCGGGTGGCGGCGGCTTCGTGGGCCAGGTGTTCGCGTCCGCGTCGGACCGGCTGCGCGACCACCAGCTCGTGCTCACGCTGGCGGTGTACGGCTCGTTCGAGTTGACGGACGGCCTGCTGCTCTACATCAACGACGAGAAGCGCTCCACGTGGGGCGGCGGTCTGTTCCAGTCGCTGCGCTTCCGCATCGACAAGACGTTCGACAACCTGCCGGCGGATCAACGCCCGTTCTTCATCTCGTCGGAGCGCTACTTCGGCGCGCTGGGCAGCCTGCGCTATCCGCTGAGCACGTTCTTCTACGTGCAGGGCGACCTGAGCGTCGGCGGCACGAAGTACTTCCTGGACGACTTCAGCGAGTTCTACCTCGCGTTCCCGGAGCGCAACGAGGCGAACGCGGAGCTGTTGTCCGCGTGGCGCGCGCAGAACCAGCACATCCGCTTCCAGACGGAGCTGAGCGGGCGCATCGGCTACGACAGCATCAAGTACCACTACGCGACGGGGCCGCTCTCGGGCAGCTCCGTGCTGCTGGAGGCCACCGCCGGCGTGCAACCCTTCGACTCGCAGGCGTACGGCAACCTGCGCCTGGACGCGGAGCGGTACTTCCCCATCTACGGCCGCACCAACTTCTTCGCCCGCGTGGGCGCGGGCACGACGGTGGGCGGCCGCTACGCGCGCTCCTACTACCTGTCCAGCTTCGACACCCTGCGCGGCGTGAACTTCGGCGACGAGCGGTGGCTGCTGGGCCAGCACTTCGTCTACTCCACGCTGGAGGCGCAGCTGCCCCTCAACGACATCATCCGGGTGGCCTTCCTGAGCGACCTGGAGGCCATCGCCGCCGTGGACATGGGCGGCGTGGGTGACGGGGCGAGGGACCTCTGGGACCACCGCGTGCTCAACGCCGTGGTGGGCTTCAACCTGTCGCTGGGGCCCCTCCTGTTGCGGCTGCACTTCGCGAAGCCGTTCGACATCAATGCCGCCTTCGGCAAGCCCGACGAGGGCTGGGTGACGAACTTCTCGCTCGGCGTCGCCGGCCTCAACGGCTTCTTCGACCAGAAGGACACCGGCAAGAAGGCGGTCGCGACCCCACAGGGCATGGCCTTGATGCCCTCGCTGGGCGGCGGCTACACGACGCCCCTCGTGCACTGATGAAGCAGGGCCCCCGGAGTCACCGGAGCCTGGGGCCCTTCAGGACTGCGCGGCGACGAGGGCGGCGTTGGCGCGAGCCAGCGGCCCCCCGTCGTTGGGGATGCGCTCGAAGTCTCCGCGCAGGGCCTTGATGGCGAACTTCTCCAGGTCGATCTCCCGGCGGGTGCGCACGCCCCACGCGCGCACCAGCGCGGACAGGGGCCCGAAGCCGGTGATGCCCTGCTGAAGCAGGAGGGCCAGCGTCACCCCGCTGACCACGCGCCAGCCGTGGCCTCCCTTGCTCCCCACGAGCAGGCCCAGGAGGGCCAGCGCGGAGCCGCCCACCGCCACGGCGCGGTGCATCTCCCACTCGCGCTCCAGCTTCTGCAGGTACTGGCTCATCTCCGCGCGGTCCGCCCGCTCGGCCATGCAGCGGACGCACTCCTCCACATGGGCGTCGATGCGACGGTTCACCGTGGATGGCGCATGGGTGCGCGCGGCATCGGACGAGGTCTGGTTCCAGGACTCCATCGTCGCTCTCCTGAGTGGCTCGCCTGCGAGGCTCGGGAAGACGGACCCGGGCCGTCCTCCAGCCTGCTCCGAGGAAGCTAGGGCTGGCGGACGCGTCCGTGCACAGGCCGCCCCGGGAGCGCCTTCGCCCGGCTGCTCCCCCGGGGGAACGCCCGCTGTGCCGCCCGCGGAGGGCGGGCAGGCAGGCGTGGGGACGGTTCAACGCGGCCCGGCAAGGGAAAGACTTTTCCCCATCCAGGGCGGCGTCCACACCTTGCGTGTCCTTCGCACCCACCCTCCAGGGCAGGTAGGAGGCCCCCCGGCGCCGCGCTCGGGAGGCATACGGCTTGCTCCAGGAGCGGGGTGATGATGCGTCCAAGACTCCTGCTCAGCCTCTCGATGTTGCTGGCGGCCTGTGGCGCCGGCACGTCGAACCCGGATGTTCCACCTCCCACCGTGACGGATCCCGGCATCACGGATCCCGGCACGACGGACCCCCAGGGCGAAGTGAAGCCGCCGCCGGTGGATCCGCCGCCCGGGAAGCCGCCGCCGGTGGATCCACCTCCCGTGGACCCGCCGCCCGTGGATCCGCCTCCCGTTCCGGAGGTGGAGCGGCCCTTCACGCTGCCCAAGGTCCAGACGTCGCTGGCGGAGTACGAGCTGATCATCCCCGCGGAGGCGATGGCGAAGTTCCAGGCCGACCCGTGGACGCCGGAGCAGGACGCGACGTTCAAGGTCAACGGCCTCTCCAAGGTGGTGAAGGTGCGGCTGCGCGGGGCCTCCGCGCGGTTCTTCGAGAAGAAGAGCTGGAACGTGGCCTTCGCGGACAAGGACTCGTTCGAGGGCCGCACGTCGCTCAACCTGGTGGCCGAGTACGCCGACGCGTCGATGCTGGCGGAGAAGCTCTCCTACGACCTGCTGACGGCGATGCGGGTGCCGGCGTCCACGGCGAGGTTCGTGCGGCTGAAGGTGAATGGCCAGTACGAGGGCGTGTTCCTGGAGGTGGAGCAGATCAACAAGGCCTTCCTCAAGGCGCACGCGCTGCCGGACGATGACGCGTCCATCTACCGCGCGGGCTGGAAGGACACCGAGTTCAAGACGTGGAAGGTGCCCTACCAGGGCGACTGGGTGAAGAAGACGAACGAGAAGGAGCCCAATGACGCGCTCTGGGCGGTGCTGGACGTCATCAACCACACGCCGGAGCCGCAGCTCATCACCGCGCTGGAGAAGAACCTGGAGGTGGAGTCGTACGTGCGCTCCATGGTGTTGGACGCGCTGATGTCCAACAACTACGTGGAGGACTCGGAGAGCTACTTCCTGCGGGACAAGATCACCGGCCGCTGGCGCTACGTGCCGTGGGACCTGAACAACGTGGACGCGCGCTGGTGGTACGTGAACGGCGTGGAGGACATGAAGACGAGCACGAACAACATGAAGCACCCGTTGTTCAACTTCACGCTGCTGGATGGCTGGGTGGAGAAGATGTACCAGCAGCGCAAGCTGGAGTCGGGCAGCTACCCGGGCTACCTGCCGGTGTTCTCCAACCTGGGCACGCGCGTGGTGATGAACCCCGTGCTGCGCGCCCGGCTGGAGGCGCGGCTGGACAAGGCGCTGGAGGAGCTGTTCACGCCCGAGGTGATGAACCCATACATCGACCAGCTCCATGCGCTCATCGATGCGTCCATGAAGGCCGACCCGTACATGGACTACGCCCGCTTCAGCGCGGGCAGGGACTACATGAAGCGCTTCGTGCAGGTGCGGCGGGACTTCGTGCGGAAGGAGCTGAAGCGGCTGGCGGCGGAGCAGTCCACGCTGGTGCTGGAGGGCTTTGATCCGCGCGCCGGCTGGGTGGAGGTGGTGAACCACGGCACGCAACCCGTGTCGCTCCAGGGCATGACGCTGACGACGAACCTGCGGGTGAGCCTGGCGGCCAGTGACCATGCCCCCACGCAGGTGAAGGCGCCCACGGGTGCGGTGCTGGGCAACACGACGGTGGCGCCGGGGCAGACGGTGCGGCTGAACGCGTCCGCGCTGGGCATCACCTTCCCCGCCGAGGGCGAGGTGGGCCTGTTCGACGGCAAGTCGGTGGTGGGCGTGAAGGACCTGCTGTTCTACGGCGAGCTGCCCGCGGGCAAGCACTACGCTCGCGGGGAGAAGGGCTGGGAGGTGCGCTGAGGCGCGGTCCTCCGGGCAGCACGCCGTGAGCAGGAGTCGTGCGAGGCGGGCGGGGATGGGTTAGCAAACCCGGACCATGCCCGCCTCCCGCGTTCTGCGTGTTCTGGATGACCTGTTGCCGCACCGTGCTGGTCCCCTGCCCCGCGTGGCCGTCATTGGCGCGGGCGTGTCGGGGTTGACGCTCGCGCGGGTGCTGACGGGGGCGGGCTTCTCCGTGCGCGCTGTCTCTTAT
>NZ_RAWA01000344.1 GCF_003611675.1 Corallococcus sp. CA053C | reverse complement strand
CCCCTCCGGCCGCGCGACGAGTGGACCGGGCCGGCCTCCGGCTGCGGGTCGGCCGGATGCTCGCATACACCCACAACGAGACCATCCAGATCCTCCGCGACAAGGTCCGGCTGGCGTTTGCCTTCATCGGTTCGGCGCTGCTGATGCTCGTCTTCGGCTTCGGAATCACGACCGACGTCGAAAACATCCGCTATGCCTCGCTGGACCTGGACCAGTCGCCCGAGAGTCGCGCGTATCTTGAACAGTTCGCCGTGTCGGGGCGCTATTTCGCCCCCACTGCGCCCACCCAATCCGCGGACGAAGCGCTCCGCCGGCTCCAGTCAGACGATGTCTCGGTGGTGCTGGAGATCCCGCCTCGTTTCGGCCTGGATTTCCGCCGGGGCTCCGGGCCCGAGGTCCTGGCCCAGGTGGACGGCGCCATGACCTTCCGTGGCGACACCGTCGAGCAATATGTGATGGGGGTCCACAACCGGATGCTGCGGGATCCCGCGAGCGGCTTCCATTCAGCCAGTGCCCTGAAGTCCACGGCCAACATCGAAGAGCGCTACCTGTACAATCCAACGTTCGAGAGCGTCTATTCCATCGTGCCGAGTGTCCCGGCGCTGCTGCTGCTGCTGATACCGGCGATCCTCATGACGGTCAGCATCGTGCGCGAGAAGGAGCTGGGGTCGATCATCAACTTCTATGTCACGCCCACGGGGAGGCTGGAATACCTGCTCGGAAAGCAGCTGCCCTACATCGTCATCGGCATGGCCAACTTCCTCATCCTGACCGCCCTGGCGCTGATCGTCTTCGGTGTCCCCATCAAGGGCAGCTTCCTGACGTTGATGCTCTGCACGCTGTTCTACGTCGCGGCGACGACGGGCATCGGGATGGTGACCTCGACCTTCACCGGCAGCCAGGTCGCGGCCGTCTTCGTCACGGCCATCCTGACCATCGTGCCGACCATCCAGTTCTCCGGCTTGTTGCAGCCTGTCTCCACGCTGCAGGGTGGCGCCGGTGTCGTCGGGTCCATCTGGCCGGCCTCCTATTACATGCACGCCAGCCTGGGCGCATTCACCAAGGGGCTGGGGGCAGCCCTCCTCATGAGGGATGTCGCCTTCCTGGCCATGTGCGTCCCACTCCTGCTGGCCATCAGCGTCCTCGGTTTGAAGAAGCAGGAGAAATAGCGGTGAACTCGCTGCTGAACATTCTGTGGCTCGGGCTCAAGGAGCTTCGCAGCCTGCTGAGCGACGTGGTGATGGTCGTGTTCGTCGTCTATGCGTTCACCCTGGCCATCTATGTCCAGGCCACGGGGACCTCGAGCGAGGTGAACAACGCATCGATTGCCTTCGTCGACGAGGACGAGTCCGCGTTGTCCAAGGAGTTGCTCAACGCCTTCTATCCGCCCCGCTTCAAGCTGCCGGAGATCATCACCGCGGATGACATCCAGGCGGACATGGACCGGGGCCGGTTCATGTTCGTCGTCGTGATTCCGCCCCGCTTCGAGCACGACCTTCGCGCGGGGCGCAACCCGGACATCCAGCTGAACATCGACGCGACCGCGATGCAGCAGGCGGGCATCGGCTCCGGCTATATCAAGAACATCGTCAACGACCGGATCTCCTCCTTCCTCAGGCGCACGGAGGAGGCGGGACCGAAGCCCATCAACCTGGTCGTTCGCAAGCTCTTCAACCCCAACGGGGTCTCGTCCTGGTTCAAGAGCGTGGTGGCCATCATCAATCAGATAACCCTGCTGACCGTCGTCCTGACGGGGGCCGCGGTCATCCGCGAACGCGAACACGGAACGCTGGAGCACCTGCTCGTGATGCCGCTGACCTCGTTCGAGATCGCGATGGCGAAGGTCTGGGCCAACGGCCTCGTGATTCTCGTCGCGACCGGGGTTTCGCTCCTCCTGGTCGTGCACCTGGTGCTGAAGGTGCCGTTCGCCGGCTCGGTGGTGCTGTGGTTCGCTGGCGTCGTGCTCTACCTGTTCTTCGCCACGGCGCTCGGCATCTTCCTGGGGACGATTTCACGCTCGATGGCGCAGTTCGCGCTGCTGATCATCCTCGTGGTCCTCGTGCTGATGCTGCTTTCGGGCGGGAGCACGCCCGTGGAGAGCCAGCCGAAGTGGCTGCAGTACCTCACCTACCTGCTGCCTGCCCGGCACTTCGTCAGCTTCTCGCAAGTCATCATCTACCGCGGCGGAGGGCTGGAGGCCGTCTGGCGCCAGTTCCTGATGGTGAGCGCGGTGGGCATGGGGTTCTTCGTCTACAGCCTGGCGCTCTTCCGCAAGTCCATCGCGGTGAGCAAGTAGGGGACGTGCGCGCGGCTGCTGAGGCCGCATGCGCCCTTGCATTCTCCCTGGTCAACCTGGAATTTTCAGGTTTTCAGGGAGAATGCCATGAAGCCTGTTCAGGTCGTCATGCTGGGGTCCACGCTGTGCGCCGTCCTTGTCGGCTGTGGGGATGAGCCCGCGCCGCGGGAGACAACCCAGCAGCGGGAGCTGGTGGATGACAACGCGCGCGTGCTGCTCGTGCCGGGGCTGGCGGATCCGGACGTCTACAAGGAGAACGACGACCTGTTCTTCCTGTCGGGCACCGGCAACGGGTGGGTGCTGCCCCTTTACGAATCGAACGACCTGACGACCTTCCGGTTCAAGCGCGACTACAACCCGTCGCAGGCCGACCCCACGTACGACTACTGCTTCCTGTGGGCGCCGGACCTCAACAAGTCCAACGGCGCCTACCAGCTCCACTTCTCCGCGCACCGGGTGCCCAATGGGGCGGCGTGCCCGCCGGCCGGGCAGGAGGTGACGACCTTCGTCGCCACCGCGCCGGACCTGAACTTCAACTTCGGCGCGCCCCAGCCCCTCAACGCCAACACGACGTGGCCGCGCACCTCCACCGCCACGGGCTGCCTGCCGCAGGGCTGCAACCGGAACATCCGCATCGACTCGGCCACGTACAACGACCCGGCGGGCCGCTGGTTCTTCTATGTGTGGTTCGACCGGGGCAACAACATCTCCTCGTTCAACACCGCCGCTCCCGGCACCGTCTACAACCACGCGGGCCCGGCCGTCTTCGCGACGCCTGCGTATGAGGAAGGCATCAACGAGGCGCCTGAAGTCTTTCAGCGCAATGGCCTCTACTACCTGCTCTTCAGCGGCGGTTGGTACAACAGCCAGTACGCCATGTATTACGTGATGGCGGACTCCCTCCCCCAGCTCACGCGGGCGCGCGCGGTGCGGCGGCTGTCCCTGCCCCTCAAGAACTCCGCGGGCCGGCTGGTGCAGAGCCACGGCCACAACGCCATCGTCGAGCGCCGGGGTGAGTACTTCAACTTCTTCCACGTCGGCGCCTTCGACACCGCGGGCAACCTCACCTCGCGCAGCACGTACCGGCAGCGCGTCGCCTTCAAGCCCGACGGCGCGATGACGTCGCTCAACCAGGTGAACGTCCGCTGGAACAAGCTGGCCGGCTACAGCTACTCGCTCGACGTCGTCCTGCGCGACGGGTCTGTCATTGGCCCGTGCAGCTCCGTGGCGCTCCTGGGGCAGTCCAACAAGACCGTCTTCGACGGCGTGTGCCGCAGCGCGGGAGACCGCGTGGTGACGAAGGGCGACATCGCGGCCTTCCGCATCTTCTACGCCATCAACGATGCCTGGGGCGCCTTCGTGGAGACGCCCTATGACGGCATCTCCGACGACGTCTCCCTGACGCTGCCGGGCGGCTTTACGCCGTTCGTGGACCTGGAGTGGAGCGAGGAGGAGACCGCCGCGCAGTACTCCATCGACGTGCAGCGGCGGGACACCGGCGCCTGGATTGGCCCCTGCATCGGCGTCAACGCCGTGAACAAGAGCCTCGCCTGGACCTACCAGGGGCGCTGCGACACCCCTGGTATCAACGTGCCCCCCTCCAACATCCAGGCCTTCCGCGTCTGCTCCGCCGTCAACGGCGACTGGGCCCATGCCCGCTGCGGCGGCGCGGCCTATGACGGCCGGAGCATGCACTCCCGGATCGTCATCCCCTGAAGCCGCGCGGCCCCTGGCGCCTGCTTCAGTGGCAGGCGCCGGTGCCCTTGTCCGTGAACGTCTGGCCGGCGATGGGGACGAACTCCCAGTCATAGCTGGTGGAGTGCAGGGTGAGCTTCAGCACGCCCCAGGTGCTGGCATCGCGCAAGGCGCTGTTGGCCGGCTGGGCGGAGGTGAAGGCGCGCAGGGACGTGCCGCCCGTGCCGACGACGAACTGGACGATGCCGTTCGCCGTGGCGGTGCCGGCGGCGGTCTGCGGCTTCCAGCGCTCGTAGTCATGGTCATGCCCGGTGAGGATGAGGTCGGCGCCCGCGTCGTCCAGTGCCTTCCACAGCGGCTGAACGGTGGTGTCATCGCCGTGGCTGCCGGAGCTGAAGCGCGGGTGGTGCCAGTAGGCCAGCGTGCAGGTGCGCGGGTTGGCGGCCAGGTCCTGCCGCAGCCACGTCTCCTGCGCGGAGCCGGCGCCGCACCCGCCCACCGCGGCGCAGTTGCTGTTGAGCGCCACGAGGTGCCAGTCCCCCAGGTTGTAGCTGTAGTAGCCCTTGGAGGGGTCCCCGGCCAGCGCGCCGAAGTAGCCGTAGTAACCCGCCGCGCCGGAGGTGAGGTACTCGTGGTTGCCCGGGGTGGGCTTCATGCGCGCCTTGTGGCGCCCCCAGGCCGGGTCGAAGCAGGTGTTGAACTCCGTGGGCGTGCCGCTCGTGTAGGCCAGGTCGCCCAGCAGCGCGATGGTGCCCGGCAGTGCGTCCAGCAGGTTGCCCGTGTCCGTGTCCTGCGTCGTGCCGCAGTTGCCGATGTCTCCCGCGGCCAGGAGCACCGGATCGCCCACGGTGCCCGCGGGCGGGTGCGTCCCTTCCGGGCCCGAGCAGCCAGCTCCGACGCCCACGGCCACCGCGCCAGCGAGCGCGCACACGCCCAACACCCGTGGCCAGAGCGGCCGGCTTCCGCGACGTGTCAGCGACATAGGGGTCCGTTGTTTAGTCGAGTTTCAAGCCTTGTGCGGTGATTCCGGCTGCACGTCGCGGTGCAGCAATGACAATGCGTTCGGGAGGGCCGCGCCTTCCGCGGTGTTGTCGAAGATGCACCACACGCGCCGACCGGCCTGCTCGTGGTTGGAGATTTCCGCGGCAAGCGTCTCCAGGAACGCATTGGAGTACGCGGAGTAATACATCTTCGGCGAGCCGTGCAGCCGGTAGTACACGACGTCTGTATCGGGTGGAGGCGGCGTGGTGACCGCGGGTGGATCCGCCTTCACGTAAGCGATGCCGACGTCGTCCAACACCTGTCGGGCCTCGTCCGTGAACCAGGTCCGGTGCCGGGGCTCGCACACGATGTCGGCCGGGGTCCTGTCGCGCAGGGCTTGGAAGAACGCGCGGGCGGTCTCGGGCTCGTGCTGGAGGCTGGGGGGCAGCTGCACCAACAGGCAGCCCAGCTTCGCCTCCAGGTGGCCCGCCTCGCCCAGGAAGCGTTCCAGCGGCTCGCGTGCGCCGCGCAGGCGCAGCTCATGGGTGATGACCCTGGGGACCTTCACCGCGAAGCGGAACGTCTCCGGAACGCTGTCACGCCAGCGCGCGTAGGTGCCGGGCCGGTGCGGCCGGTAGAAGGAGGAGTTGATCTCCACCGCGGGCAGGACGCGCGCATAGCGCTCAAGGTGGGTGCCCGTCGTGGGGAAGTGCTCCCCCACCTGGCTCGACAGGCTCCAGCCGGCGCAGCCGATCCGGCAGTGCGTGGGAGAAGGGCTCGGAGGTCCATGGCGCACCGCCTAAACCTAAACGGCGGAGCGCGATTCTCGATCGGCCTGGAGGGTAAGCGGGCGCCAGCAGCGCGGGGAAGGGGCAGGGACTCGCTCCGTTCGGACTTGTGTGCTCAAGAACCGGAGGAAGAAGCGAGCCCTGCCTCAGGGAGGGCAACAGCCGCGGCTGCGTTGTCGTGACCGCAGGCGCCTGACGCGTTGGGGAGAGAAGACTGGCTGCCCGCTCACCCTGCGGCGGTGCCTGGCGGTGGCCAAGGTGGCGGCGGGCCAGTCGCGAGCCCAGGCGGCGCGGGAGCTGCTGTGCGCCACCTCCACCGTGGTGTCCGCGGTGCTGCGCTACCAGGAGCGCGGTCGCGAGGGACTGTGAGATGGCAGGGCCTTCAACGGTCAGCGCAAGGTGGATGAGCGATTCCGCGAAACCCTGTGCCGGGTACTGGAAGGGACGCCCCAACAGTCGGGTTGGAGGCGGACGACGTGGACGCGCGAGTTGCTGGCGCGCGAGATGGAGCGTCGCGGCCGGGTGCGAGTGTCGGCCGCGACGATGGGCCGTGCACTGGCCTGCTCGTTTCTACGGTCCCCGAGATAGAGCGATATCACTTCATTCCTAAGGCCGTTGCTGCGGCGGGGGCACACCAACCGCCGTCCAGCCCAGGGCCAGCCCCGACGCGATCGAGAACATGAAGGCGTGGGCCTGGTCGTCGTTAGGCCCCATCCTGAAGACTGGCCAGGACTCAACGTCTACTCCCCATCGGCAGTCATTTTTTTTGGAAGCGGACGCCTACGCGTTGTGCAAAGTACGCTGCACTGGCTCCCTCTGTCCTCACACGCCATAAAACCGTCTTCACACTGGCATAATACCCTAGGCGGGATACACGCATCATCCCGTTTACTCATACTTATGAGGATCTGACAACTCCTCACAGTCATGCATTGCCGGCCGCCTTGGAAGTCGCACTTGGCCATGCCGTCGGGACAGCCGTTGCTCCCGCACGGAAACTCCTTCCCTAGCGCCTTCACTTCGTTCTGCAGGGTGGCGGTGGTCGGGTTCGCGAACACATCTCCTCCGAACCACTTCGCTGCCGAATTAACGCCAACAATCTTGCCGTCTACGATGACCGGTCCACCACTATCACCGGGGCACAGAGACGCCGACTCGCCCATCGTCGCGGTCACGACCTGCTTCGTGTCGCCACCGGTTCGCTGACACGTGGTGGACTCCGACGTGCAGCCAAATCCGAAAATTCTGATTAGAGTGCCGTCGGCAGGGAATGCGGAGCCGATTGAAATCGGTGTAATCGTTTTGGGGCACGCCTTGTCGAGCACGAGCAAGGCCACATCCGATTCACCAGTCGCAGACCCGAATGCCCTCCTTTGAATCACTGTACGCGTGGCACCGGACCCCAACGTTACAGTGCCGTGTGTTCCAGTTGTGTCCGATTTTGTGTCCGATTGATAATCTACGCAGTGTGCAGCGGTCAGCGCGACACGCGGTGCGACTAGGGTCGCCGTGCATCTCGACGAGACCGACAAGAACTTGCCAACTGCAGGCTCATCGGAGGTCGTTGCGCCACCCTTGAGCGGCAACTGCTGTGTCATCGTGGCAATCGGCCGAGGCGGCTTCGCACATAAGTAGTTATCGTGCCAAGTGTGCTCGTCTGCTGGCTCCCTCCATGGCACGCACTTATAGCCTTCGTTCTCGATCGGCCCCGTCATTGACCACTTGAGATCCCATTGGGCATCGCGCTCAATACAGATATAGTTATCGCGCCAATGGTGATCTTCGGGCTCGGCGTCCTCTTGGATTGGCGTGCACTTCATGCCTTTGATCGGGCCCCCGAACGACCAACGCAACCCAATGCCCTTCGGCGCGCAGAATTGATTGTCGCTCCACGTGTCAGGGTCGGAGGGCTCGTCCACACTCACGCACTCGTAGTCGTCGCCAGACGGTGGCTTGTTATCATTGGTGAAAGCGAAGCCCCAACACTTATTCGTGTCAGCGCTGCTATGAGTGGCCAGCAACGCCAAGAGAGTTCCAACAGCTACCTGCATGCTCGCCGTTCTCACTTCAGCCCCCTACGCTTAGCGCGCCAATCTAAAGCGCGCTGCCGAGTTACCGAAACAGCCTCTGGGTATCCATAACGCCCGCGATTGAATCATGGATGGGCCGAGACGTACACCCAGTCTCCCGGCAGCCATCCACCAGAGGCCCGTAGGACTTTGGCTGTCGGCAGAGGCATCTGGCAGCAGCGCGCTGCCGAGCGGCTTTGGTCGCCGCAGCCAAATCGATGTCCTGATAACGACGCCTGGACCTGAATTTGGCGTAAGCACCTGTATTCTCTTGACATAGCTTAATGTCGCATAAGGGAGATTATGTAAATTGTGCGCCAGGAAGCTGCAAAAGCCTGGTTCGGGAGGAACAAGATTCCAGCCCCCCTCGCGCACGACCTCCCCGCACGCTGGGAGGTCCTGCCCACGAGCACTGTGAGCCGCGCCCGCTTCTGCACCGCTGTCCTCCTCACCGGACCGGAGCATGATCCGCTCGCCTTCGGTTGGAAGGTTGGGGAGCTCACCGCCTCCTGGCGCCACCAGCCCGCCGGCACTGTCGTCGTGACGAACCGTCTGCAGCACATCGTCGAGGCGGACGCTCACACCTGGTTCGTCCCCAACGAGCTGGACGGGCTCTGGAACTCGGCCGTCCACGTGCATTTCCGAGAGGTGCTCGGGGAGGCGCTGACCGGCCGGAACCGCTGGCCCGATTGGGCCCTCTTCTCACCGGCCGGCTTCATCCATGCCTACGACCCTCACGGTCCGGGGCACTGGGTGTGGCGTGGCGCCGAGGCGTTCGCCCACGCCTACCAATTCGACGGCCGCGCACTCGCCGCCATCCACGTTGCCGTTGCCCGCGCCACCGCCCGCGCCCTTCCCTGCACTGCCCCCGCAGAGGCCCCGTGAGCGTTCTTCCTGCCCACCTGGAAGCTCAAAGCCACGCCCGTTGGGCCCCCGCGACAGCGTCGCGCAGCTCGCGCTCGAGCTGGCCCCGCGGATCGCCGAGGAGACCGCAACGGCCCTCGTCGACCTGGCCAACGTTCTGGAGCGCGAAGCGGTCTCGGTCGACGCGCCGCCGCGCGTCCCTAACTTCCCTGAGAGCCACGCGCACCGCTGGGCCCGCCTGCTGCTGTCCTGCCACACGATGAGCGCTGCTCTCCGGCAGCCCCTCGACAGCGCTCGTTCCGTCACGCGCTTCAACACCCTCATCGCCCTCGCCAACGCCATCCAGGACGTGACTCCGTGCACCTGCGCTGCTCCTGGCGACTCGTTCGCCGCTGTCCCGGGAGGGCCTCTCCCGGAACTGCCTTTGTGAAGGCCTGCCTCATCCTGCGAGTGGCGATCCGCTGCTCCTCATTGAGTCCATCCCTGCACCACCCGCACGGGACGTTTCGCCACCGACGCGTCCTCCAGCTTGCCCCAGGCCCAGACGGTGCCGTCAGCCTCCACCGCCAGGCTGTGGTAATCGCCGGCGGCGAGAGCGGTCACCCCGGAGAGGCCCAGCACCTGCCCTGGCGTGGAGCGATCTGTCGTCGTCCCGTCGCCGAGCTGGCCGGAGCGGTTGTTGCCCCAGGCCCAAACCCGACCGTCCGCCTTCACGGCTAGGCCGTGGTAATCGCCGGCGGCGAGAGCGGTCACCCCGGTGAGGCCCGGCACCTGCACCGGCGTGTTGCGTTCCATCGTCGTCGTCCCGTCTCCCAGTTGGCCATATCCGTTGTTGCCCCAGGCCCACACAGTGTCGTCCGCCTTCACCGCCAAGCTGAACTCACCGCCGGCGGTGAGAGCGACCACCCCGGTGAGGCCCGGCACCTGCACCGGCGTGTTGCGTTGCGTCGTCGTCCCGTCGCCCAGCTCGCCACGTATGTTGAAGCCCCAGGCCCAGACAGTGCCGTCCGCCTTCACGGCTAGGCTGTGGTAATTGCCGGCGGCGAGAGCGGTCACCCCGGAGAGGCCCAGCACCTGCCCTGGCGTGGAGCGATCCGTCGTCGTCCCGTTGCCCAGTTCGCCATACACGTTGTGGCCCCAGGCCCAGACGGTGCCGTCCGACTTCACCGCCAGGCTGTAGAAACCGCCGGCGGCGAGAGCGGTCACCCCGGAGAGGCCCAGCACCTGCACCGGCGTGTTGCGTTGCGTCTTCGTCCCGTCTCCGAGTTGGCCAGAATAGCCCGCGCCCCAGGCCCAGACGGTGCCGTCCGACTTCATCGCCACGCTGTGGTTAAGGCCGGCGGCAATGGCAACGACTCCGGAGAGGCCCAGCACCTGCCCTGGCGTGGAGCGATCCGTCGTCGTCCCGTCGCCGAGCTGGCCGGAGCGGTTGTCGCCCCAGGCCCAAACCCGACCGTCCGCCCTGAGGGTTAGGCTGAAGCCGCCACTCGCCGCAAGCCGAAGAGTGCGCGTCTCGGGCGATGTACAGGTCGCTTCCGACAACCCCTCGTCGATGCCCGCGGTGCAGTTGTTGTCCCGTGAGTCGCAGACTTCTTCGGCGCCAGGATGGACCGCAGCATCGCTGTCATCGCAGTCATCGGCTCTCGGGGCGTAGCCCTCAGGCTTTTGAGTGGACTGGAAGGGCTTGGTTTCGTTTCCAAAGCCGTCTCCATCTGCGTCCCGATACCAGGTCGGCACAGGTACACTTCCGGCATCGGCGTCAGATGTTCCAGCGTCGGCGGTGCCTGCGTCAGCATCGGGGCCAGTCGTCCCAGAGTCGGTTGCGCCGGCATCAACGGGCGTTCCGCACTCATTGGGGTGGCGGGAACAGAATTCGCGCTCCGCCCGCTCGAAGTCGATACAGCCTCCCACCGAGGCGACGACTCCCAGTGCCAGTGCCAGGGTGCGCGCTCTCACGGCCACCTCCCGAAGACGAAGGCGGACGTACCGTCGCTGCCCAACTCGAGAGTCACCTGTTGGGACTTCTCCCGACGTCCCAGCAGGTACAGTCCCCCAGCCACTCCCAGCG
>NZ_RAWA01000343.1 GCF_003611675.1 Corallococcus sp. CA053C | reverse complement strand
CATCAGCGCCGCCACGTCCAGCCCGTCACCGAACGTGGCCCGCGTGACGCCCGCCGCCAGCCCGAAGGCCACCATCACGAACAGGTCCCCGATGATGACGAGCGCCATCAGGAACTCCGTGAAGGTCCCCTTGGCGGCCGTCTCCTGCACGATGGCGATGGTCACCGTGGGAGAGAACGACACCATCACCGTGGACAGGAGCGCGCTCACCGCCAGCGCCTGCGGCACCGTCATGGGCGCGAGGAACGGCAGGAAGGGCTTGAGCGCGAACGTCGCCCCGAAGCACACCGCGAACGTCGCCCCGCAGACCGCCGCGCAGAGCAGCGCCACGCGTGCGCCCACGCGGCGGATCAGCCCCAGGTGCAGCTCCGTGCCGGCCACCAGCGCGATGAGGCTCACCGCCAGCCCCTTCACCAATTCCAGCCCCTTCACGCCCGCGCCCGGGATGAAGCCCAGCGCGTATGGCCCCACCGCCACGCCCACCAGCAGGTAGCCCGTGAGGCGCGGCAGGCCCAGGCCCTTGGCCACCTTGCCCGCGAACAGACCGCACAACAGCAGCGCGCCCGCCGCGAGCAACACCGGCGTGCCCGCGTCCGCGCGCATCACCTGCGCCTGGGTGATGGCCGCGAGCAGCGCCACCAGGAGCAGCAGTCGGAAGACGGAGCCCTTCATGCCGCCACCCCCGCGTCATCCGCTGGCGCCGCGGGCTTGCGGGGCTGCTCCGCGGCCAGCACGTGCCGGAACGCGCCGTGCGCGAGCATCTCGTTGACGACCGCTCCCACCGCCACCACGTCCAGCACGCGCTGCGACAGCGAGCCCGGCACCAGCAGCACGTACTCGGCGACGATGCACAGCGCGAGCCCGCCCTGCGCGATCAGCGCGTAGCCGAACTGCGGGGGCAGGTCGAGCACGCCCTGCGTGAGCCGCTGCGCGAAGCGGCCTCCCAGCACCTTGCCCAGGAAGCGCAGCCCCACGAACGCGGGCAGGAGCGCCCAGGCCGACAGGTCGCGCGCGTGCAGGTGACAGCCCACCATGAACACCAGCACCAGGTACGTGGGCCGCTCCACCCGCGACAGGGCGCGCGCCACCCGCTCCGTGGTGCGTCCGCCGATCAGCGCCAGCGTCGCGCCGCATGCCACCCCCGCCAGCAGCGACGACAGCCGCAGGTACGCCGCCGCGCCGCCCACCAGCGCCACCATGCCCAGCGTCACCGTGGTCTGCTCCGCGGGGTCCTTCAGCGCATGCGTGAGGAACGCGAGCAGCGCGCCGCACGCCACGCCCAGCAGCAGCGCCAGCCCCAGCAGGCCCAGCCCCTCCGCCGCGTTGCCGGTGGCGCCCAGCACCAGGCCCAGCGCCAGCACGCCCAGGCCCACCGCGTCGTCCATCATCGTGAGCAGCGCCACGCCCAGGCCGCGCGAGCGCTCCAGCCGGCCGTTGCGGTAGCCCAGCACCGCGAAGTGTCCCGACGACAGGCTCGCCGCCGCGCCCAAGAGGGCCGCCGCGCCCACCGCGACGAGGGGCCTCAAGCCCATGGACAGCACGAGCGGCACCGCCAGGGGCAGCGCCACGAACAGGAACGCCGTGCCCGCGTGCGCGAGCGCCGCCGCGTAGACGGGCCTGGGCAACAGGCGCAACAGGCGGGGCTCCAGGTTGAGCCCCAGGAGCACGCCCCCCGTCCCCAGCCCCAGCGCGATCAGCGGCCGGAGCGAGTCGAGGTTGCGCACCGTGAGCACGCCCAGGACGGACGGCCCCAGCAGCGCGCCGAAGATGAGGAACAGCAGGCCGCTGGCCGCCAGCTGCGCCAGCGCCGGGAAGCGACCCGGATCCAGCAGCGAGCGGCTTGAGCCGAGCAGCGACAACGCCGCGACGATGAGGAAGACGAGCAGCGCTTGCACGTCGTGGTGCTTACACCCGGCCGCCCCCGCGCGTCACCCTCGCCGATGCGTGGGCGCCGCCATCACGGGCAGGGCCACCAGGCGACCCATGGGCGGATCATCGGCGTCCATCTCCAACTGCACGCGCTGGATGAGCCGCTCCATCTCCTCCGGTGGGAGGCCGGGCAGCACGCTCACGAGCACGATCTTGTCTTCGTCCGCGCCCAACGCGAGGCTGCGCAGACCGGCGAACACAGGGACCTCCGCGGACAAGGCCGCGGCGGCGCTGCGCGCCCGGATGACCAGCGGCTCCGGGATGCCGAACTCCCGGAGCCGGCGGATCGCCCGCTCGGTCGTTTCCACCTGCTCTAGGAACGTAAGGACCAGATACACGCGACCGTCATACCGGAAGACCGCGCGTCCTGTCCCCCGTTACTCGTTGCCGCTGGGCGTGGTCGGCTCCGGCGTGGCGACCGGAGCCGCTGGGGCCGCAGCCCCTTCCTGAGGCGCCGCGCCACCTGCGGCGGCCTGGGCGTCCATCGCGGCACGGGCCGCGCGCTTGCCCTCCTCGATCAGCTTCTTGACCTTCTGCCCGCCCTTGCGGCCGATCTCCTCATAGAAGTTCGGTCCGCGGGTGGCCTTGACGCGGTCGCCACCCTTCTTGCCGATCTCCTCGTAGAACTTGGCGCCGCGCTCAGCCTTCACGGTCTCGCCGCCCTTGCGGCCGATCTCCTCGTAGAAGCTGCGACCGCGCTCGGCCTTCACCGTCGCGCCGCCCTTGCGACCGATGGTCTCGTAGAACTCGCGACCCCGCTCGTTCCGGACCGTCTCGCCGCCCTTACGCCCCGCCTCGGCCACCGTCATGCTGCCCTTGTTGTCCTTGTCCGACATGTCCGTATCTCCTCTCGTGACTACCAACCCCGTCCGCGCCTCGGTGTCCCTTGCCTGAAACCTTGGGACGGAAGCGCCCCGATGCAAGCAAGCTCCGTACACCGCCAGCCGTTCTCTCCTGACATTGCATGCATAATCCCCAAGGATTTCGCGCGCTTGTCAGGCCTGCTAGGCGTCCGGACTGGACGGGTGATTGCCCGGCAGGACGCTCTCACTGTTCACAACAATTCACGTGTCGTTGCCGATTCCCCGCCCGGATCCCACCTTGTGCGCAACGCCTGACACATCGGTCCGGCGTGGGCCGGGGAGGCTTCGGTGGCGAGTGGCAGGAGTGCGGTAACGACCTGGTTGCGGATCATCGCCCCCATGGTCGTGTCCATTGGCGGCCTCGTGATGCTCCGGCTCCTGGGGCCGGACTTCATCGATCAGCGCACCATCCGTGAGGTGCTGCTGCCCCTGGGCGACTACGCGCCGCTGGCGTACGTCGCGTTCCTCGCGATCAGGCCCCTGACCTTGTTGCCCGGTCAGGTCCTCACCGCGGTGGGCGGGATGATGTTCGGCACGCTTGCAGCGACCCTCTATTCACTAACGGGCAGCTTCCTGTCCGCCACGCTGCTCTACTTCGTCGCTCGGAAGCTTGGTACCCGACCGATGCAGCGGCTCGCGGGGCGCAAGTACCCGGCGCTGGCGAAGGCGGCCCGGCGGCACGACTTCAAGTTCACGCTCCTGGCGTGCATCAACCCGCTGTGCCCCACCGACATCATGCTGGTGGCGGGCGCGGCGAGCGGCGCGCGCTTCTGGCCGTCCGTGGCGGGCGTGGTGCTGGGCACCATCCCGGGCACCTTCCTCACCGCGCAGTTCGGCAGCGGGCTCGCGCAGGGGCGCACCGTGATGACCGCCGTGTCGGCGGCCGGCATGCTCATCTCCCTGGTGCTCGGCGTCATCTTCGGACGCCAGTTCTACAAGGAGGTCAACGAGGCGGCGCCCGAGGAGCCCCCCGTCACGGAGCCGGACGTCCACCGCGCCTCCACCACGGGTGCCAAGGTCCCGCTCACGACCCTCTGAGGCTCGGGACGACGCTCAGGGGCCCCTTCCCTTCGGGGCCGTCTTCCGGCGCGGCCTGCGCGGAGCCGCTTCCCGCGCGGCCCGCTCGGGACGAGGCTCCTCCGGCGCGGGTGCGCTGACGGTGGGGGGCGGCTCCGGAGTCGGGCGCAGCTCCTCCACCAGGAGCTGCAACAGCGCGCGGACACGCGGCACGGACTGGCGCCCGGGGAGGCACAGCGCGTGGACCTGGGGCCCTTCCGCCGCGTGATCCGCGAGCACCTCCACCAGGGTGCCCTCCCGCATCCGCGCATCGCTCATGAAGTCCAGCACCTGGCAGAGCCCGGCCCCCGCGGCGGCCAGGTCCAGCAGCGCCGGGCCGTGATCCACGTCGATGGCGGCCCGCGTGCGCACCACCGTCTCCGCGCCGCCCGGCGTGTTCCGGAAGCGCCACTCGCGGGTGATGCCGCGGGGATCCACGAACTTCAGGCACGCGTGGTGCTCCAGGTCGCCAGGCTTCTCCGGAGTCCCGTGCCGCGCCAGGTAGGTCGGCGCCGCGAGCGTCATCCAGCGCGTGCTCAAGAGCCGCCGCGCCACGAGGCTGGAGTCCTCCAGGCCGCCCAGCCGGATCGCCACATCCACCTGCTCCTCCACCAGCCGGCTCAGCCGGTCGCTCATGCGCACGTGCAATGTGAGCTGCGGGTAGCGGGCCTGGAGCCTCGCCAGTCGCGGCAGCAGCACCGGTCCCAGGATGAACGGCAGCGACACCGTCAGTGGTCCCCGGGGCGCCCGGTGGGCCTGGGCCACGGTCTCCCGCGCTGCGCGCATCTGGGCCACGGCCTCGCGGGCGCGCTCCAGGAACGCCGCGCCCTCGGAGGTGAGGGCCACCTGACGCGAGGTGCGCTCCAGGAGCCTCGCGCCCAATTCCTCCTCCAGCTTCCGCACCGCCTTGCTTACCGCGGCCACGGTGACGCCCAGCCGCTCCGCCGCCTTTCGGAAGCTCTGCTCCTCCGCGACGTGGAGGAACGGCAACACCCCGGTGAACAGGTCCATGGGCTGGAGTGTCAACCTGGAGTTGACGATGGTTCAACCGGGATGCGCTCACCCGCGTCCCGGTTGACGATTAAGGTTCAGCCCACGGAGGAAGTCGACATGCGAATCGCGATTCTCGGCACGGGCATGGTGGGTGAGACGCTGGGCAGCAAGCTGGTGGCGCTGGGCCACGAGGTGCGGATGGGCTCGCGCACCGCGGACAACCCGAAGGCGGCCGCGTGGGTGAAGAAGGCCGGAGGCAAGGCGTCGCAGGGCACGTTCGCGGACGCCGCCGCGTTCTCGGAGCTGCTCTTCAACTGCACCCTGGGCACCGCGTCGTTGGACGTGCTGAAGGCCGCGGGCGAGGACGCCCTGCGCGGCAAGGTGCTGGTGGACGTGTCCAACCCGCTCGACTTCACGAAGGGCATGCCGCCGGTGCTCTCCACCCCGCACACGGACTCGCTGGGCGAACAGCTCCAGCGCGCCTTCCCGGACCTCAAGGTGGTCAAGACGCTCAACACGATGAACTGCGAGGTGATGGTGGATCCCTCGCGCGTGCCCGGCGACCACGACGTCTTCGTGTCCGGCAACGACGCGGACGCCAAGGCCCGCGTGAAGCAACTCCTGTCGGAGGGCTTCGGCTGGAAGCACATCATCGACCTGGGCGACATCACCACCGCCCGGGGCACCGAGGCGTTCCTCCCGCTCTGGCTGCGCCTGTGGGGCTCCCTGCGCACCGGCGACTTCAACATCCACGTCGTGAAGCGCTGACGGACTCAGGTGAAGACAAACACCGGGCGTGGATGACCAGCCGCGTCAGGGACCTGGGGTGGAATCCGGAGCCCTGACGCGGTGCCACGCAACTTCCGGGGTGCGGACCGGATAACCTACCTGAGCCCACTTCCCCCGGTGGCTGGAGGTTCCCATGAGCACCATCAACCGCACCCGTGGTCCCGCCGTGCCGCCCGAGTCCCGGAAGCCCGCCTCCGAGCCGTCCGCCCGGAAGCCCGCGCCCCACACGCCCGCGTTCCAGCAGTCGTCGTTCGAGCGCCCCGTGTCGAAGCCGGGCGCGGCGCTCCAGCCCGCGCCCTCGGGGGCCAACAGCCTGCTGGGCGGCATCATCGACGCGGCGGTGGGTGGCCTCAAGGACATCCCGCGCTTCATCGAGCAGGGCGTGAATGTCTTCAACGCCACCACGGTGCGGGAGATCACCAGCCTCTTTGGCGGCGCGAAGCCGGACCGCGCGCAGGACGGCATGTTCGTGGGCGCCGGTGGCAAGACGCTCCCCGCCACCACGCCGCTGAAGGACATCCCGGGCGTCACGCCCGCGAACAACGCGAACCCGGACAAGACCATCCTCTACGTCAACGGCATCATGACGCCGACGGCGGGCCAGCTGGGTGAGATGCAGGCGCTGGCGAACTCCTCCGGCGCGAAGGTCGTGGGCATCCACAACGCGACCGAAGGGCTGGTGAAGGACCTGGCCCAGTGCGTGACGGACAAGCTGGACAAGGGCAAGAACCCCGCGGTGGACACGCTGGCGGACACGCTCTACTCGGAGCTCAAGGCCGGCCGCGACGTGCACCTGGTGGGCTACAGCCAGGGTGGCCTGATCACCGCGCGCGCGCTCAACGACGTGGCGAAGCGGCTGCGCATCGAGGACGGGCTGTCCCCCGCGCAGGTCGAGGCGAAGATGGGCCACCTGTCCGTGGAGACCTTCGGCGCCGCGTCCACCACGTATCCGGACGGGCCCAAGTACGTGCACTACGTCAACAACGCGGACCCCGTGCCCACGCTCACCGGCCTGGGCGGCTCCGTGGATCCGCTGGCCTTCCTCAAGGACGCGGGCAAGGGCGCGGTGGTGCACCGCTTCACCGACGGCAACTTCAACCCCATCAGCAACCACATGCTCGACACGCTGTACCTCAAGCACCGCGTGGGCTTCGAGCAGGCGCGCCAGAACCAGTTCTGAGGTGTTGAGGCGCGCGCTTCTCCAGGGCCTGGAAGCACCGGGCCCCGGTAGGATGCCGCGCCATGACGCCCTTCCCTGTCCGCACCGCCCTCACCATCGCCGGCTCCGACAGCGGCGGTGGCGCGGGGATCCAGGCGGATCTCCGCACCTTCTCCTTCCACCGCGTCCACGGCACCAGCGCGCTCACCGCCATCACCGCGCAGAACACGCGCGGCGTCACCCGGGTGGACGTGCTGCCTCCGGAGGCCGTCACCGCGCAGGTGGACGCCGTCGCTTCGGACATGCGCGTGGATGCGGTCAAGGTGGGCATGCTGGCCCGCCGGGACATCATCGAGGCCGTCGCGGAGCGGCTGGGCGCCCTGTCGCTGGGCCCCGTCGTGCTGGATCCCGTGATGGTGTCGCGCGCGGGCTCGCGGCTCATCGACGACGCGGCGGTGGAGGCGCTGCGTGCGCTGCTGCCCCGGGCCGCGATCCTCACACCCAACCGCCATGAAGCGCGGCTGCTCGCGGGGATGGACCTCGAGACGCTGGAGGACATGCGCGAGGCGGCGCGGCGCATCCACCGCATGGGACCGAAGGCCGTGCTGGTGAAGGGCGGCGGCATGCAGGGCGCGCTGCGCGGCACCGACGTGTGGTTCGACGGGGTGAGCCTGGAGACGCTGGCCATCGAACCCGTGGAGACGCCGAACACGCACGGGACGGGCTGCACGCTGTCGGCGGCCATCGCCGCGCGGCTCGCGCTGGGGGCCTCGCCGCTGGAGGCCGTGCGGCGGGGCAAGGAGTACGTCACGGCGGCGCTGCGCTACCCGCTCGCCGTGGGCCACGGGAACGGCCCCATCGGGCACTTCTTCCCACTGATTCCCGAGTGAAACATTGATACATTTATCAGCGGCCAATTGGATGCAATTAATTGCATTCGAGTGGTCGGCGTGATGATGTATTTAATTGATTTGATGTCTATGTTTGATAAGAATCGGCCTGGGTGTTGTGCCAGACTCACTGAAAACGCGAGCATGTAAGCATTGCTGCTCCCGAAAACGCGGGCACCTACCACCACCTGATCAATCTTGCATGTAGGCACGATGGATCAGGACGCTGGACTGTTCGGCTGTTCAGCCCAAAGCCGCACGCGAGACTGCCTCAATGTTTGTTCAGTGTGCGCACAGGTGTGTGGAGGCCTCCCGGAAAAACCCAGGAAAGGACCTGCACACCCGCTCAGTGCTTGGTGGCGTCCGGATTCAGGCCGTCGATGTCCGGCAGCCGCTGCGCGAGCAGGCCGAGCAGCTCCTGGGTCGACAGGCGCCCGGCCGCATCCTTGCCTTCGAGCACCCCCGTCACCAGGGCGCGCTTGTGCTCATGGAGCGCCAGCATCTGCTCTTCGATGGTCCCACGCGCGACCAGCCGGTACACCGTGACGGGCCGCTGCTGGCCGATGCGGTGGGCCCGGTCGGACGCCTGGTCCTCCACGGCCGGGTTCCACCACGGGTCCAGGTGGATGACGCTGGTGGCGGCCGTCAGGTTGAGGCCGAAGCCTCCGGCCTTGAGGGAGATCAGGAACAGGGGGGCATCCCCTTCCTGGAAGGCGCGCACGCGCTCGGCCCGGGCGCCGGCCGGCGTCTGCCCGTCCAGGTACTCGTAGGTGATGCCCTGCGCGTCCAGCACCTCGCGCACCAGCGCCAGGTGGGACGTGAACTGGCTGAACACGAGCGCGCGGTGGCCCTCCTCGCGCAGCTCCTGGATGAGCTCCATGAAGCGCTCCAGTTTGGAGGACTCCAGCTTGGACGACGCGTCGTACAGCCGGGGATGCGACGCGAGCAGCCGCAGCCGCGTCAGCGCCGCCAGGACCTCGATGCGCTTCTCCTGCTCCTTCAGCTTCGGCTTGTGCGTCTCCAGGTCCGACAGGGCCGCCAGCCGCGCGTCCTCGTAGAGCGTCCACTCGGGCGCGGACAGGACGACGGGCACGTGCACGTCGGTGCGCGGCGGCAGCTGCGTCTCCACCTGCGCCTTGGTGCGACGCAGGAGGAACGGCTGGAGCACCCGGGCCAGCGCGGGCGCGGCCGTGGGGTCCACCTGGCGCTCGATGGGCGCGGCGAAGCGTGCGCGGAAGGCCTCCAGGCTGCCCAGCAGCCCGGGGAAGACGACGGCGAAGAGCGCCCACAGCTCGCCCAGGTGGTTCTCCAGGGGCGTGCCGGACAGCGCGAACTTGAAGTCCCCCTGGAGCGCCCGGGCCGCGCGGAAGCGGTGCGTGGCCGCGTTCTTCAGCGTCTGCGCCTCGTCGAAGACGATGGTGGCGAAGCGCTGGGCGGACAGCCGTTCGATGTCGCGCGTGAGCAGGCCGTAGCTGATGACGAGCACGTCGCGGGGCCCCAGGCGCTCCAGCGTGCCGCCCCGGTCCTCCGCTTCGGAGAACAGCGTCACCTTGAGCGACGGCGCGAAGCGCTTCGCCTCATCCCGCCAGTTGAAGGCCACCGACGTGGGCGCCAGCACCAGCGCGGGGCCCTGCTTCGCGCGATCCAGCAGCACCGCCAGCGCCTGCACCGTCTTGCCCAGGCCCATGTCGTCCGCGAGCACGGCGCCCGCGTTCCATGACGCCAGCCGCGTGAGCCAGCGGAAGCCCTCGAGCTGGTAGTCGCGCAGCTCCGTCTTCAGCGCCGTCGGGACGCGGGGCTTCAGCTCCTTCGCCGCGAAGATGCGCTCCACCAGCGTCTTCCAGGACGCGTCCGCTTCGATGTCCGCGCCCGCGCTGCCCAGGCCCGCCAGCGCCTCCGCCGCGGACGGGCCCACCTCCAGCCCGTGCCGCGAGGCGTAGGTGTGATCCGACAGCCGCTCCAGGTGCTGCCGCAGCGCCGCTTCGATCTCCACCCAGGTGTTCGCGTCCACCTGGACGAAGCGCTCCTTGCGCCGGGCGGCATCCAGCAGCCGCGCCAGCGACACGCGCTCGCCCTCCACCGCCAGCCCGCCCAGCACGCCGAACCAGTCGCGCTTGCGCTGCAGGACGACCTTCAAGTCTCCCACGCCGCGCTTCTCCACCAGCCGCATGGAGACGCCCACCCACTCCAGCTCCGGCCGGGGCTCGAAGTCCGCGCACGCGGCCAGCACCGCGAGCCCCCCCTGCGCGCTGTGGAAGAGGAAGCAGAACGGCTGCTCCTGCGGCTCCGCTGACAAGAGCGGCAGCCGGGCCTGGAGCGCCGTCGCCGCCGCCAGCTCGCGCGCGAAGTCGCGCACCGCGTGGAAGGACCTCGTGTCACGCCGCACGTGCACGTCACGCGGGCCCTCGCCGGGCAGGAACGCGGGGCCGTCCGGCAGCGGGCGCAGGCGCAGCTCCAGCCGCACCGCGCCCCCGGGCTGCGCCTCCAGCCGGAGCACCGGGAGCTGTTGCGGCGCGACGGACTCGCCCATCACGCTGCGGGGCATGGCCACCGGCAGGCGCATGGAGAACCTGGAGAGCTGATCCAACAGCGCGCCGTGACTCTCCGGTGGGAACCCGTTGCCGTGTTTCAGCAGCACCGTGGTGAGCGCGCGCACCTCCGGGCTCACGTCCAGCACGGTGAGCACGCGCGGGCCCTCGTCCCAGAGGAACACCGCTTCCTCCGGCTTCGACTTGCGCACGCGCTCCAGCATCGACGCGGGCAGCGCGGCGCCGTCCACGCCCGCGTTCACCAGCACGGTGCCGCCCCGGTCCTCGGCGACCAGCCCCACCTTCGCGCGCTCGATGCGCACGAGCAGGTCCGGCGTGAGGCCCTCCAGGTAGATGCGCGGATGGTCGATGAGCTCGAACAGCAGCGCGCGCGACGCCGGGGCGTCATGGTCCGCGAGCAGCGCGCCGATGCGCGCATCCGACGCGCTGAGCTGCGAGCCGTACTCCTGGAACAGCTTGCGCCGGCCGACCTTCGCTCCCGTCGTGCGCTGGCCCTTCTTCGTGCGCCGGTGCACGTAGGGTGCGACCTCCACGCCGTAGCCCTCGATGACGTCCAGGCGCCAGGAGATCTCCACCCCGCCCGACC
>NZ_RAWA01000342.1 GCF_003611675.1 Corallococcus sp. CA053C | reverse complement strand
AGCTGGCGGTGGCGGCGGGGTACTACGACCAGGCGCACCACGTGCGGGAGTTCCGGGCGCTGACGGGGATGACGCCGGGGGCGTACGCGCGCGAGCAGCGGCAGGTCGGATTCGTACAATCCCCCGGCGAGGCGGATGCATAACGTAGGGGCCGTTTCCTTCTCCAGGCTCCAAAAAGAGGTCCATCCCCCATGTCCACCGCCCCGCAGCAGGCAGAGCAGCACCACCGCATCGACTACATCGAGCTTCCCGTGACGGACATCGCGGAGACGAAGCGTTTCTACGGAGCCGTGTTCGGCTGGCGCTTCGAGGACTACGGCCCCGACTACACGAGCTTCATGGACGGCCGGCTGAGCGGGGGCTTCGACCGGGAGCGGCCGGTGGGGAAGGGGGGCGCGTTGGTCATCCTGTACTCGAAGGACCTGGCGGCGACGCACGCCAAGGTGCGCGAGGCGGGAGGGAGCATCGTGAGGGACACGTTCGAGTTCCCCGGAGGCAAGCGCTTCCACTTCACCGACCCCACGGGCAACGAGCTGGCCGTGTGGTCCGAGCCTTGAGGCGCTGAGGTCATCCGCCAGAGCCTCGGGATTCCTATGTCCGGTCGACAGCTCCATCTCCTGCTGGCCGCCCTGCTCATGGGCTGTGTGCGGGGCCCCCGGCCCTCGCCGGTGCTCGTGGAGGACGACCGGTCCATCGCCTTCCCGGAGTTCTCGGACGATTCGGTCGTCGAGCTCCAGCCCGAGCAGCGCCCGTATGTGCTGGAGGGCGCGCTGCTTCAGGCGCTAATGATCGCCACGAACGACTTCCTGCCCCCGCCATCGAAGGACGTTCCCTGCCAGGACCGGCCAGAGGCCCAGCGGTATCTGGCGATGCGTCGCGGAGACCTCTTCTTCATCCACATCTCCGAGGATCCCGCTGCCTGCGGGAAGACCTACCCGGCGCTGGACTCAGGTGCCTGGTACGCCATCAGCAAGGATGGGCGGATCCGACGGCGTGTCGTGGACGGCAGGGCGGATGCGCCGACGGACGCGGGCGGTGGGGACTCCCAGGCCGTCCCCGCGGAACCCGGAGTGGCCCCCGCGCTGGACTCCGTCTGGAACGACCCCTCGCGGCCCTGGCCCGAAGGTCTGCGCGATGGAGGCAGCCCGGGGAGCTCGGATGCAGGCACCGGGCCCGCGGCTCCTCCGTAGGTCTCCCTGCTCCTCACTCCCGGTGCGCACGCCCTGAGCGTGTTCCGCACCGTGTGGTCGGCTGCCCCCCATGGAAGCAGCCGAGCCCCTTGTCTCCGCCCCAACAGTCGCCGCAGCCTCGGATACAGGGCCTGCCGGAGGATGGCTAAACCGTCCGGGTCGGGGTTCGTGCGCGCTCTTGCGCACGGCAGAGGCCGGCTGGTTTCTCCCTGGGAAAGTCGCTCTTGATCGCCACCGCAGCCGCCACCGTCCTGCACGTCAACGACTCCCCCGCGAGTCTCTACCTGGGCTCCTTCTCGTTGCGCCAGGCGGGCTATCACGTGCTGGAGGCCGTCACCGGCGGCGAGGCCCTGCAGGTCGCCTTTGATGGGCGCCCCGACGTTGTCGTGCTCGACGTGAAGCTGCCCGACATGAGCGGCTACGAGGTGTGCCGCCTCCTGAAGGCGGATCCCCGCACCCGCGAGACCGCCGTCATCCACACCTCCGCCACGTTCATCACGGCGGAGAAGAAGGTCATCGGCCTGCGCGCGGGCGCGGACGTCTACCTCACCCAGCCGTTCGACCCCGAGGAGCTGATCGCCACCGTGAACAGCGTCCTGCGCCTGCGCCACGTGGAGCGCGTGGCCCTGGCCAACGCGGCACGCCTGGAGGAAGCGGACCGCAAGAAGGACGAGTTCCTCGCCATGCTCGGCCACGAGCTGCGCAACCCCCTGGCCGCCATCTCCGCCGCGGTGCAGCTGCTCGGCCGGAAGGACTCGAACGGCCTGTCCGACGCGGACGAGCGCCGCCGCTCCATCATCGAGCGGCAGATCAACCACCTGCGCCACCTGGTGGACGACCTGCTCGACGTCAGCCGCATCACCCGGGGCAAGTACGCGCTGCGCCGGAGCCGGCTGGACCTCAACACCGTGTTGCAGCACGCGTTCGCCGCGGCCCGGTCGGTGATGGAGGAGCGCGGGCTCATCATGCGCGAGTCCCTGCCCGCCGAGCCCTGCTGGGTGGACGGCGACCGGACGCGGCTGGAGCAGGTCTTCACCAACCTGCTCGACAACGCCGCGAAGTATTCGCCCGAGGGCAGCGTCGTCACCGTGGGTGCCCACCGCGACGAGGAGCAGCGCGTGCGCGTGTCCGTGCAGGACACCGGCATCGGCCTCCCGCCGGAAGAACAGGAGCGCATCTTCGAACTCTTCGCGCAGCTGGACACGGGGCTCGCGCGCAGCCGGGGCGGGCTGGGCATTGGCCTGACGCTGGTGCGCCACCTCGTGGAGGAGCACGGCGGGCAGGTGGAGGTGTTCAGCGAAGGCCTGGGGCAGGGCAGCACGTTCACCGTCACGCTGCCCCTGCTGGCGGACGCGACGCAGCCGGCGCGGCCCGACGTGGCCCCGGAGCGCATCGAGCCGCGGAAGGGGGAGTGGCGCATCCTCCTCGTCGACGACAACCCCGACGCGCGCGAAGGCCTGCGCGAGATGCTCCAGATGTGGGGCCACACCGTCGCCGTCGCCGCGGACGGCCCCGAGGCCATCGCGATGGCGACCCCGGGCACCTACGACGTCATCATCCTCGACATCGGCCTGCCCGGCCTGAGCGGCTACGAGGTGGCGGAGGAGCTGCGCACCCGCGTGGCCGCGGACGCGCACCTCATCGCGCTCACGGGCTACGGGGCGCCGGAGGACCGGGCCCGCAGCGAGGAGGCCGGCTTCGACCTGCACCTCGTCAAGCCGGTGGAGTTGGTCGAGATCGGGCGCGTGCTCGCCCAACTGGGCCCGGTGAAGCGCGGCGCGCACCGACGGCGACCGGTGCGCGCGAAGAGCGCGTGAGGGCCGCCGCGAGTCGGCGCGGAGGGCCGCGCTCAGGGCGCCGGGACGCGCAAGCACCCGCATGCAAGACATTGGGAGTGATCCGTGGCGCTCACCCCCGCGGCTGGAGGCCCGTCGTCACCGGCTGCTGTCCGTTGCGCCCCGTCCACCACGCGCGGATCCATTCGCGCGCGGGCTTCTCCACGCGCTGGTACGCCAGCACGCTCAAGACGCCCATGCCCACCAGCAGCGCCACCACCGCCCAGGCCGACGTGGGCGAGGCTCCCAGCCGCTTGAGCACGGACTTCCACGCGAACATCACCGGCATGTGGAGGATGTAGAGCGCGTAGCTCGCCTCGCCCAGCAGCAGGAGGGGACGCGACGCGAGGACGCGCGCCACGCCGCCCCGGCTTCGGGGCAGCAGGACGATGAGCGCCGCGAACACCGGCGCCAGCAGCCCGTTGTGCAGGAGCGGGAAGGGCAGGGAGGGGCTGCCCATCAGCGCGGCAATGACAATCACCCCCAGCACCGACAGCACGACGGGCCGCGAGCGCGGGGCCTCGCTGGCGCGCAGCAGGAAGTAGCGGCCCGCGAGGATGCCCAGGAGGAACTCCGGCAGCCGTGCCAGCGGGTTGAAGCGCAACGTCAGCATCCACGGCCCGGAGTTGTACGCGGACGCCGTGCCTCCGGTGTGGTCCGGATCCACCAGCATGTAGAGCCCCGGCAGCGACAGCGCGAGCGCGTACGCCATCAGCGCCCCCACCGCGAGCGCCTTGGGGCCCAGCCGTCCCAGGCGCCCCGCGAGGAAGGGGAAGGCCGCGTAGAACACGGCCTCCACCGCCAGGGACCAGCCCGCGGCGTTCCACGCGAGCGCCGTCCAATGCACCCAGCTCTGGAGCAGCAGCGGCGCGAGCACCAGCGCCGCGCTCTCCCGCCACACCCTGTCGGGCTCCACCGCCCACGCGGTGTGCAGGCCCTTGAGGAACGCGGGCGCGGCGAGGGCGAGCCCCAGCGCGTAGATGGGATAGACGCGCGCGAAGCGGGCCACCCAGAACGCCGTGCGCGCCTCGCGCGTGTCGGGCGGGCGCTCCAGGTAGTTGTAGCCAAGGATGAAGCCCGACAGGACGAAGAAGAAGCTGACGCCCACGTACCCGCTGCCGATGAGCCCGTGCAGTCCCGGCGGTGCCTCGGTGGCGGTGAACACCAGGTGGTAGACGTGGTAGGCGACGACGTGCGCGGCCGCGAGGAACCGCAGCCCGGTGAGGGCGTCCAGGTGCTGCCGGGAAGAGGCCATGAGGGCCGCGAGTCTCGCAGCCTGGTTTTCATGCCTCAATCACCCCTGGGGTTGCCTGCCTGCTGGGGGCGCATCGCAGGCGGAAATCGGGGCGCCCGTTTGGCGTAGAAAGGGCCACATGCTCAGCCTGCGCAATCTGGTGAAGGTGTATCCGGGCCCCGTGACGGCCCTTCGCGGCGTGGACCTGGAGGTGCCCCGGGGGATGTTCGGGCTGCTGGGGCCCAACGGCGCGGGAAAGTCCACGCTGATGAAGATCCTCGCCGGCCTGCTGGAGCCCACCTCCGGCGAGGTGACGCTGGACGGCATGGACCTGGTGCGGCACCCGGAGGCCCTGCGCCCGCACCTGGGCTACCTGCCGCAGGAGTTCGGCTTCTACCCGTACCTCTCCGGCCAGGACATGCTGCGCTACCTGCTGGAGCTCAAGGGCGTCACCGCGCCGCAGGGCCTCAAGGCGCTGGTCGCGCAATTGCTGGAGCGCGTGAACCTCACGTTCGCGGCGAAGCGCAAGGTGAAGGAGTACTCGGGCGGCATGCGGCAGCGGCTGGGCATCGCGCAGGCGCTCGCGGGCAACCCGAAGCTCATCATCGTGGACGAGCCCACCGCGGGCCTGGACCCGGAGGAGCGCCAGCGCTTCTACCGGCTGCTCGCGGAGATCGCCCACGAGCGCACCGTGCTCCTGTCCACGCACATCGTGGAGGACGTGGCCATGCTCTGTCCGTGCTTCGCCGTCATCCGCCAGGGCCGCGTCGTCGCCATCACCAGCCCCAGCGAGGCGAAGGCCGCGCTCCATGACACCCTCTTCGAGGGCACCGTTCCCCCGGCCGACATGGCCCCCTTCCAGCAGGCCTGGCGCGTCACCCAGGCCGTGCTCTTCGAGGGCCGCAACCGCGTGCGCATCCACCTCCCGCATGGCACGCCCCCGCCCCCGGGCTTCGAGCGCACCACGCCCACGCTGGAGGACGCGTACCTGCTCCTGATGAAGGACGCGCCCGAGCCCACGGCCCCGGCTCAAGTCCAGGTCCCCGCGGTGAGCGCATGAACCTGTCCCGACTGGCCCGCGTGGCGCGCACGGAGTGGCGCCACCAGGTGCGCCGCCCGCTGTTCTGGGTGCTGCTCGTGTTGCTGCTGCTCGTCGTATGGGGCGTGTCGTCCGGCAACGTCACCATCGCGTCGGGCAGCTCCGAGGTGGGCGGCAAGAAGGCGTGGATGACCAGCGAGTTCGCCGTCGCGCAGACGGTGATGCTCCTCACCTTCCTGCTGTTCACCTTCTTCGTGTCGGTGGGCGCGGGCATGTCCGTCATCTCCGACGACGAGGCCCGGGTGCAGCCGCTCCTGCACACCACGCCGCTGACGCCCGCGGAGTACGTGTGGGGCAAATTCCTCGCGGTCCTGGGCGCCTACGTGCTGGCGCTCGGGGTGTTGATGGGGCTGCTCGTCTTCTTCCACCACGTCGTGCCGGCGGGGGACTCGGCGGAGTTCCGGGGGCCCTTCGCGCTGCGCCACTACGTGCGCCCCGTGCTGTGGTTCGGCCTGCCGCTCATCGTCTTCATGGCGGGGGCGGCCTTCGCCATGGGCGAGCGCACGCGCCGCGCGGTGCCGGTGTACTTCCTGCCGGTGGGGCTGTTCTTCCTCTGCGCCTTCTTCCTCTGGGACTGGTCGCCCGGCTGGTTGGATCCGCGCGTGAACCGGTTCCTGATGGCGGTGGATCCGGGCGGCTACCGCTGGCTCACGGAGACGTGGATCAAGGTGGACCGGGGCGCGGACTTCTACAACACGCAGCCCGTGGGGCTGGACGCGCTCTTCGTCACCAGCCGGTGCGTGCTCATGGCCCTGGGCCTGGGCGCGGTGGCGTGGAGCGAGCGCCACTTCCGCCGCGCGCTCCGGGGCGAGGTGAACGTGCGGACCTCGCGCGCCGCCCGCAACCGCCTCATCGAGCCGCCCCCCGCGCAGGTGGCGCTGTCGCACGCGGAAGCCCCGCTGGCCGCGCTGGGCATGGTCGTGAGGCCGCCGGGCTTCTGGGCGGGGCTCGCGACGGTGACGCGGGCGGAGGCGTGGGGCCTGCTGTCGCAGCCGGGGCTCTACCTGTTCCTGCCGCTCTTGCTGCTGCAGATGGTGTCCCAGGCCGCCACGGCGGTGGGCCCCTTCGACACGGAGCTGTTGCTGGTGCCGGGGCGCTTCGCGGTGCGCTCGATGAACCAGGCGTCGGTGCTCGTGTGTCTGTTGTTGATGTTCTACGTGGTGGAGTCGCTGGAGCGGGAGCTTTCGAGCGGCTTCTCACCCATCCACGACGCGCTGCCGGTGCGCACGCTGTCGGTGCTCCTGGGCAAGGCGCTGGCGAACGGGCTCGTCGCGGTGGCCCTGCTCACCGTGATGGCGCTCGCCGGCACGCTGGTGCAGGTGTCCCAGGGCCGGGTCCCGCTGTCGCTGACGCCCTACGTGGCGGTGTGGGGCCTGCTGCTCCTGCCCACGTTCCTCCTGTGGACGGCCTTCATCCTGGCCGCGCGCGCGGTGACGGGGGGCCGCTTCGGCACGTACGCGCTGGCGCTGGGCGCGCTGGGCCTCACGGGCTTCCTGGCCGTGCGCGAGGACCTCACCTGGGTGACGAACTGGCCGCTGTGGGACGCGGTGCGGTGGACCGACCTGGGCGCGTTCCAGGTGGACCGCGCCGCAGCCCATGCAGGCGGACGTGGACCTGGACGTGGACCTGGAGCCGGAGGCGGGCGCCTTCCGGATGAAGGGCACGTACACGCTGGTGAACCGGCATGACGTGCCGCTCGCGCGCTTCGCCCTCAGCGGGGGCGATGCGTGGACGGACGTGCGCTGGACGTTGGACGGGAAGGACGTGACGCCGGAAGACCGCGCCGGCCTGTATGTCTTCACGCCGTCCGCGCCGCTCGCGCCCGGGGCTTCGCTGAAGGTGGGCTTCCAGTATCAGGGCCGCGTGCCGGACGGGGTGTCTCGCGTGGGCGGCGCGCTCCGGGAGTTCATCCTGCCCTCGGGCGTGGTGCTCACGAGCGAGGAGCCCACGTTCGCGCCGGTGGTGGGCTACCAGGAGGAGCGGGGCGTGGACCGCAAGGAGAACCGCTACGAGCCGCGCGTGTACCCGGACGACTTCTACGAAGGGCCCACGGAGACCGCCTGGGGCAGCGGCCTGCCGTTCCCCTTCCGGATCCGCCTCTCCGGGCCGGAGGCCTACACGCTCAACTCCGTGGGCGTGCGCGAGAGCGACACGGTGAAGGACGGGCGCCGCACCACGGTGTGGCGGAGCGACCACCCGGTGAGCTTCTTCAACATCATCGCGGGGAAGTGGACCCGCGTGGAGGGAGAGAACACGACGGTGTTCCACCACCCGGCGCATGGGTTCAACGTGAAGGAGATGTCGCGAGGGCTGGAGGCGGCGCGCCGGTACTACTCGGAGTGGTTCCACCCGTTCCCGTGGAAGGAGTTGAAGCTGTCGGAGTTCGCCGGTCTGGACAACTACGCGCAGGGCTTCCCCACGAACATCACGTTCTCGGAGTCCATCGGGTTCCTCACGCGCACGACGCCGGAGTCGAATGCCGTATTGCTCGTCACCGCGCACGAGGCCGCGCACCAGTGGTGGGGCAACCTGCTCATCCCCGGCAAGGGGCCGGGCGGCAACGTGCTGTCGGAGGGGATGTCGCACTACTCGGCGCTGAAGCTCATCGAACAGCTGGACGGGCCGGAGGCGCGCGCGCAGAACGCGAAGCGGATGGAGGAACGCTACGGGAAGGACCGGCGCGTGGACGGAGAGCAGCCGCTGGTGAAGCTGGACGGCTCGCGCGAGGGCGACACGGTGGTCCTCTACGAGAAGGGCGGCTGGACGTTCTGGATGCTGGAGGAGCTGATGGGCCGGCCCGCGATGCACGCGGGGCTCCATGCCTTCCTCCAGCGGTACATGAACAACGAGGACCATCCCGTGCTGCAGGACTTCCTCGCGGTGATGCGTCCCTTCGCGCCGGACGCGGCGGCCTTCGACGCGTTCACCCGCCAGGCCTTCTTCGAGGTGGTGGTGCCCGAGTACCGCGTCACCGACGCGACGGTGACGAAGGAGGGCGCGCAGTGGGTGACCGCGGCGACGGTGACGAACGTGGGCACCGGCCGCATGCCCGTGGACGTGGCGGTGGTGAAGGGCGAGCGCACCGCCACGGACTTCCACGAGGCCCGGGTGCGGGTGGATCCGGTGGCGGGAGTCGCCGCGCGGGTGACGGTGCGGTCGGACTTCGCGCCGGAGCGACTGGTGGTGGATCCGGACGTGCGCGTGCTCCAGCTCCGACGTGAGCAGGCCCTGGCCCCGCTCACCGTGCCGTGACGCGATGACATGACACGCTGACAGGGGCGCGTCCGCGCGCTCCCGTCACGTTGTCACGGTGTCGGGTGCCAGGCCGTGCCGCTCCCTCTGGGGACGCGGTGGCACATCGCTTGCGAAGGGCTCCCAGCACGACGGACCGCGAGGGTCCGGATGCGTGACGGGGTTCGAGCACATGGTGACGATCCAGCAGTGGGGCCTGTTGCTGTCGTTGGTATCGACGTCGGTGTTCGCGGAGGAGGGCATCACGACGGGGACGTTCCCCGTGTCGCATCGCAACGTGGTGACGCTGTCGGTGCCCCTCCAGGGCCTGGACTCGCAGGTGGCGCTCGAAGGGGAGCACGTGCTGGGGGAGCGCGTCTCCGTGGGGCTGGGAGTGAGCGCGACCTGGGTGAACACCCGGTTGCGGGTGTCCCCACGATGGTCCGATCCCGTGGACGGGTGGAACAACACGCACCTGGAGCTGGGGTTGGCCCCTGCGATGCGCTTCTACCTGACGGGCACGGCACCGCGGGGCCTGTGGGTGTCGCCGCGCGTGGAGGTGGGCTACGGGATGGGCTCCACCACCTTCGTGGGAGCCGACAAGAACGACACGCGCTTCATCAACACCGAGTCGGACGCCTGGTTCCTGGGAGCCATGGGTGTCGTGGGCTACAGCGTGGTGCTGGAGCCTGGCTTCACCCTGCAAGGTGGGGTGGGCCTGGGTGCCCGGCGAAACGTCTCTTCCACCGGTCAGCCCATGGGGGCCTCGGACGGCAGCATCACCGTCGTTGACTACCGCGATACCCGGTGGACGTTCGCCGAGCGCCTCGTGCTCAACGTGGGCTGGGCCTTCTGATGCGTCCTCCCGAGCCTCAAGGGCTCAGGGCTCGCGAGGCTGCGCGCTCACGGTCCACGGCGTGCGCGTGGTGTCCACCAGCAGCAGCTGGAGGTCCCAGGCCCCGGGCGCGGCACCGGGCAGGTCGGTGGCCACGGCGAAGACGCGGGTGTCCGGCCTGGGCGTCACGTTGAAGCGCACGCGCGGCGCACGGTTGGCATCGTCCGACGGCACCACGCCCAGCGTCACGGTGCCCCCCGAGGGCAGCGGCAGGCCGTCCGGCGCGGTGGCGGAAGCGAAGGGCACGCCGAGGAAGGGCGCATCGGGCAGCACACGTCGCTCCGAGCCCAGCGGTCCCACGTCCACGGTGGGCGCGTCCGACGCCGCGTGCACCCAGCGCAGGCGCAGGTTGCGGGGGTCGTTCGCGAAGCGCTCCATGAGGGGCAGCACCGTGAACGCGGGCACGGAGGGACTGGAAGGCGAAAGGGAGCCCGCGGCGACCATCAGGTAGCGCTCACCGGGCACGAGCACCGGCGTCGTGGCCGAGGCCACCGGAGCCGTCGTGGGCCGCGAAGCGCCCGGCGTGCTCGCGAAGAAGTCCAATGCATACGTGCCCGGCGGCACCTGCAACGACGTGGACAGCGCGCCGTAGGGCAGGGCGTCGGACAGCTCGCGCTCGCCGGTGAAGAGGTCCAGCGCGGGCGCGTCCGGCGAAGCGTTCAGCACGTACAGCGTCGGGTTCTGCCGGAGGATGGCCAGGGTGCCGTCGCGGCCCGCGGTGAGCAGCGAGAAGCTGTCGCCCGCGCGCGCGGGCTCGGACACGAGGCCGGTGGCGACGATGAGCGTGTCGGTGCCGGAGCCGAGCGCGGGCACGGTGAACGACGTCAGCACCTTGCCCCCGTTGCCGGTGACGAGCCCCACCTGGAGCGCGGCGCCCGAGGACACCACCAGGGCCTGCTCACCGGAGTCCTGGAAGCGCCCGAGCGAAGCGACCTCCACCGAGCCGTCATTGCCCAGGTCGACGCCCACCGTCGGCGCATCCGAGCCCGCGTGGACGACGCGCACGCGGGCCTGTCCCTGATCCGCGGGCACCGTGTTGTCGCGCAGCAGCAGCGTGCGCAGCACCGCGTTGGAGTCCGTTGAACCGGCCTGGCCGGCGGCCACCACCGTCCAGCGCGTCCCGGCGTCCAGGCGCACCGGAGTGACCGCGACGGGTTGCGAGCCCGGGGCCGCGCCCGTGGGACGCAGCTCGACCGTCACGGCGCCCGGCTCCCGCGTGAGGTAGGGCGTGGTGGCGCCATAGGCCACGGCGCGGGCCACGGGCGTGGGATTGCCCGCGAGGTACACGTCCATCGCGGGCGCGCCTGGAGCGGCCTGCACGAGGCGGAACTGCGCGGTGGTGGGGGGCACGAGCAC
>NZ_RAWA01000341.1 GCF_003611675.1 Corallococcus sp. CA053C | reverse complement strand
CGCATACACTGGCGCGATGGGAACGAAGTGGACGTGGCTGGCCCTGCCCCCAACACCCCCGCCAGCGCCAGCCACGTCCACTTCGTTCCCATCGCGCCAGTGTATGCGCACCGGCTAGGCTCGCGCCCATGTCCGTTACGTTCGAAGTCGCGGCGGCCACCGTCCGCGACGCCCTCACCGACGCGGGGCGGGGGCTGGTGGAGCGCGAGGCGATGGTGGAGTTGGTGGCACTGTCGGCGGTGGCGGGCGAGCACCTGCTCGTCATCGGTCCACCGGGCACGGCGAAGAGCGAGGCGGTGCGGCGCACGGCGCGCGCGCTTGGCGGCTCATACTTCGAGTACCTGCTGGGCCGCTTCACGGAGCCGTCCGAAATCTTCGGGCCGGTGGACCTGCGCAAGCTGCGCGAAGGCGTGGTGGAGACGGAGACGGCGGGCATGCTGCCGGAGGCGGAGGTGGCGTTCCTGGACGAGGTGTTCCTGGGCTCCACCGCCATCCTCAACACGCTGCTGGGCCTGCTCAACGAGCGCACCTTCCGGCGCGGGCACACGCGCATGCAGTGCCCCCTGCGGGTGTGCGTGGGCGCGTCCAACGCGCTGCCGGAGGACGACGCGCTGGCCGCCTTCTCCGACCGCTTCCTGGCGCGCATCTTCGTGGAGCCGGTGCCCGACCCCCGGCTGGAGGAGCTGCTCGCGGGCGGCGCGTCGCTGTGGCGGGACGCGGCGCCGAGGGTGGCGTCGCTGGAGTCGCTGGACGTGGTGGCGAACGCGGCGCGCGACGCGGACCTGGCGCCGGTGCGGCCGCATCTGGCGCAGGCGCTGCGGACGCTGCGGGCCGCGGGCATCGCCCTGTCGGACCGTCGGGCGGTGAAGGTGCAGCGGCTGGTGGCGGCGGCGGCGGCGCTGGCGGGGCGCGCGACGCCGGGCGTGTCGGACCTGTGGCCGCTCGTCTACGCGGTGCCCACGAAGGAGGCGCAGGCGCTCGCGCGGGACGTGCTGCGCGACGTGCTCTCCGCGTCGGAGAACGCGGCGCTGCCGGCCGCGGCGCTGGAGGCGAGCGCGGGGCCGCTCGCGCGGGCACAGCGCATCGCCCAGGCGGGACAGGTGCTGTTGGAGACGCGGCCCCTGGATGCGGACGGGGACGCGCTGGCCGCGTGGCGGCTCAAGCTGGAGGGCGTGGCGCGCGAGATGGACGCGGGCTTCGCGCCGGAGTCGCTGCCGGAGGCGTTGCGCACGCTGCGCGCGGAGGTGGCGGAGGCGCTCACCCCCGTGGGCTCGCGGGCGGCGTGAGGCCCTAGCGGAACCCGTCGACGATGTAGACGCCCGAGCCCGAGAACTCCAGGGTGGCGGTTCCAGGCTTGGAGCCGGGCAGCTTCCGCAGCTGACCCTTCGCGGTGCGGGCCACCGCGCAGAGGGGCAGCCTCTCACGGTCGGGTGGCTTGGCCTCGTAGTAGCGGATGACAACCTGCTGTCCGCCCGTCCAGATCCGCCCGTACATCAGCGTGCCGGGGTCCAGCGGGCCGAGGCTGTGGTTCAGCTCGCTTTCGATGGGGCCCTCGCGCAGGTAGACGGGTCGGGTGTCCGCCTGGTTGACGTCGAGTTCCAGCGTGGAGCCATCGGAGACCTGCAGCCCCAGGAGCCGCATCGCCTTCAAGGCTTCTTCCGGGCAGTCTTCGGGTTCCGGGGTTCCGTCGGAGCGCACGGCGACATGGCCGGGACCCGCGGTCGCGCAACCGATGAGGAGGCCCAGCAGCAGGAGGGAGCAGGAGCGAATCACGGGGGAAGGAGCCATGGATGGGAGGGTCTACTTGTGCGGGCCCGTCTCTTCCAGCACGACCAACGCCTCTCTGAGACCGTCGTGACGGATGAGTTCAAGGATGAGTTTTTCGGAGCCCTTCTTGAAATCGAAGGTGCTCAGGTCGGCGACGACCGCGATGGTTCCCGAGGCGCCCTGGACGATCTCCTCTTGATCCATCCGCAGCGCGAAGGGCCAGGCCTTTCCACTGGATTCAACCGACAGCCGGGCTTGCCCCAGGCGCCAGGGGGTCTTCGACGCCTGGTTCGTGATCGCGAAGACGACCGCCGTCTTGCTGGAATGGATATAGCCGCGGATCTCCACCGTCCCGATGTCGCAGGAGAACGTCCAGGAACGTGCGACGCGGAAGGGCGTCATCTTCACGGCGCCCTGGGTCAGGAGCGCGGCCAGCGAGTGGTCCACCGAGGTCTCTTCCTGACGGAAGCGCTCGTTCTCTTCCCAGAGCCGGCGCTCCCGGATGCGGGAGTCGGACAGGCGCGAACGCATGGCGTCCGGGCTTTCAATGTTGCGAAAGACATTGATCTGCTGATCCGCCTGTCCATCCTCCCGGGCGTTGAGAGTGAACGGGAGCTCCGTTCCATCCTGGAGCGTCACCCGGAGCAGGAACGTGTCCTCGGGCGGGAGGCTCTGTCGCGGCACCAGCAGCACGGACTTGCCACCTGACAGGATGGGCTCGAACCGCCCCTCCCAGCCCAGCAACGCGGTCCGGGCCGGGTCGACGTCCTCCTCGAAGCGCAGCACCGTGGCGATGCGCGAGCCCACGTGGATCCGCGGCACTTCCTGGCTGGGGTCGTCTGAAAGATAGACGTTCCGCACCAGGGGCTGGCGCTCCTGGGCCGTGGCCACCGTGGCGGTCAGCAGCAGGCCCAGGAAGAGGCTGTCGAGGCGCTTCCTCATGATGGTAGCAACCTATCAGGTTCGCATGAATATCAACTACCTTTTGGGGCAGGTCCGGCACGGAATGACACGCTGAATCCGTGGGGTCGCGGGCCTCATGAAGACGCGCTGAATCCAACGCGTGCGGGGCTCCGTAAAGGTGGGTGGCATTCCAGCCATGGGAGCACTCTTCATGCGAAACACCTTCGCCGCGCTCGCGCTCGCCTCGACAGCCCTGTTGGTCGGTTGCGGAGACGATGACGACGACATGACCCCGGACGCGGGCACGACCTACAACCCCACGGGCACGGGGCCGGGCACGTCGCTGCGCTGCACGAGCAGCAACAAGAACGCGTGGGACACGTTCGGCGCGAACGCCTTCGTCGCGGTGAACAAGTCCATCGTCGCGAAGACGCTGGCGGAAGTGGGCGGCCCCAAGGGCACCACCAACCTGGGCGAGTCGTTCACCCACATCGGTGATGCCAGCAAGGGCCCGGCCTACGCGGACGACGCGGCGACGTTCGAGGGCAAGCTCGCGGCCTTCCTCGTCTATGCGTACGGCGGTCCGGAATCCATCACCTACGCCGACGGCAAGATGTACACGGGGCCGCAGAACATGGCGGCGGCGCACGTGGGCATGGCCATCACCGCCTCCCAGTACGACTACTTCATCGCCAACATGGTGGTGCCGGCGCTGACGGACAACGGCGTCACGGCCGCGGACGTGTCGTCCTGCTTCGCTCCCATCGTGACGGACGCCGCGTTCAAGGCCTCCATCGTCGGCAAGTAGTCACCCTCCGAGGGCTCCCATGAATCGCTTCGTACTCCCCAGGACCGCGCGCCGCGCGTTGGTTTCCATCGCGGGCCTCGCCGTGGCGTTCACGGCGGTGATGGGCTTCGCGCATACGCCTTCAGGCCGGCCGCTGCTGAAGTGGATGGGCATGTCCATGCCCCAGGCCGCGACGGCCGCGGGCTGTCCGCTGGGGTACGACGTGAAGCAGGCCCCAGAGCAGAAGGAGGCCGCGAGGCAGCGCTTCGCGGACCTCCACCGGGGGGCGGGGCCCGCGGCGGCCCGGCCCGCCCTGGGCTTCGACTTCGAGCAGACGACGCGCGCGCGGCTGCTCGCCTGGGCGGATCAGCATGGCGTGAAGTGCGTGACGCCGCGCAGCCAGGGGGACCTGGATTGCGCGGACGTGCCGGCGGCGCTCTTTCCCGGCACGGGCCGCGAGGCGGGGATCCGCAACCTGTGGGTGACGTTCGGCGCGGACGACAAGCTCGTGTCCGTCATCGCGGTGAGCCGCGCGGTGGACGCGGCGCCCATCAGCGCGACGTTCATCGCCGCGAACGCGTCGCTCGCGCGGCTGGCGGGTCCGGCGACGAAGCAGGACGGCGATGGAAGTGTCGCGGAGCTCCAGCAGGGGCTGCTGCGGCAGGCGAGCGCCGAGTACCGCTTCCAGGACTTCTACGCGCTCACCCGTGTCACCAACATGGGGGACGGCTTCGTGCTGACGGAGGAGTACCGCGCCCTGCCGACGGTGACGGCCTCCGCGCTGCCGTCCCGCTGACGGGAGCGTGTGCCTCACGGCGCTGTATCCGGTCCGGTCCCGAGCTGACTAGACTGGGCGCGTGAGCACCGCGCGCCGGGCATCGTGTCCGGTGGGAAGAAGCTGGGAGTCATGAGGCCGCAACCGGAGCGCGTCGCGGGGCTGCCCGTGCGCTGGCGTCCCAGGGCCGCGCCGCTGGAGCCCGTCGCCGTGGCCGGCGTGGGCGCGGTGGCGCATGCGCTGGGACAGCGGGCGATGCTCGCGGACGACGCGACGCTGGCGGCGTGGAGCGGGGTCGCGGGCGCGGACGTGCTCGTGCTGCTGGGCGCGGAGGCTTCGCTGCCGTGGGTGGAGGGCGTCGTCTACCTGGGGCGCGACCCGCTGGCCCCCGCGCTCCTGCTGCCGTGCGCGCTGGAGCCGGAGGTGGCGGTGTCCCTGCTGGAGCGCGCGTTGCTCGCGGGGCAGGGGGATTCGCCGCTCGCGGTGTTGCCGGCTTCCGGGCAGCTGGTGCCGGTGGGCTCGGCCCAGCCGGTGGTGCGTGCTTCGTTGCAGGCGTGGCTCGGGACGGAGGCGGTGACGTGACCGCGCTGCCTCCGGCGCTGCGCCCCTGGGCGACCCAGCTGTCCCTCTTCCCGGACGACCTCGCGCTCCAGTTGGGGGCGCACGTGGCGCGGCTGTCGGCGGCGCTCGGGGGGCTGCGGCCTCGCGGTGAAGCGGAGGGCGGAGAGCCGCAGGGCTATGACGGGCTCACCCGACGGGGCCCCTTCGAGCGGCTGCTCGTCAGTGAATGGCTGTGGGCGCTGGAGGCTCCGGAGGAGCTGGTGCGCCGCGCGGCGTTCGGTGAGCTGTCATTCCTCAAGCCCGCGTTCCGCCAACCGCGCGGGGCCCTGCGCACGGTGGTGCTGCTGGACGCGGGGCCGGATCAACTGGGGCTGCCACGCATCGCGCACCTCGCGTTGCTGGTGGTGCTCGCGCGAAGGGCCGAGGCTGCGGGCGCCGCGTTCACCTGGGGCGCGCTCCAGTCCGACCCCGAGCGCGCCACGCACACGGGGCTGGATGGCAACGCGCTGCTGAAGTGGCTGGAGGCCCGCTCCGTCGAACCCGCGTCGTCGCACCACCTGGCCGCGTGGCGCGAGGCGCTGGCGCTCCAGCAGGCCCCCGGGGATGCGTGGCTGGTGGGTGCTCCCCGGTTGGCACGGCTGGACGGCGCGGAGGGGATGTCCCGCGTGGAGGTGACCGAGCCGATGGAGCCCGGCGCGCACCGGCTCGCGGTGGACGTGCGGCCCGCGGCGCGTGTCGCCCGGTCGGTGGTGCTGGAGCTTCCGCCCCCGGACGACTGCCTGCGGCTGCTGCGCAATCCGTTTGGCCAGAGCCTCACGGCGCCGCCGGTGCTGATCCGGAAGGAGAAGCGCCTCATCGGCTTCGCCTTCTCCGGGGATGGCCGCCGCCTGTTGTTGCATCACAGCGATGGCAGCGTCGCGGCCATGGCGGTGCCGCACTCGCCGCGCGCCACCGTGCCCAAGCCCCGGCGCCTCCAGGTGCCCGAGGGGCAGCGGATCATCGCGGCGGGCTGGCGCCCCTCGGGGGGGCTGCTGGTGCTGGCGCGCACGGGAGATGACTACGTGATGCACGGGCAGGTGCGGACGCCCGACGGGGCGCGCAAGGGCCGCTACCACGTGCAGGTGGAGGCGGAGCGACCGGATCCGCCAGTGGGAGCGCAGCCCCTGCGGCTCATGAGCATGGTGGATCCACGGGGCCAGGAGCTGATCTGGATGCGGGACCGACGCGGGTGGTTGGTCTCGCTTCCGCCTCCCAGGGCCACGGGCACCGTGCCGCTCCTTCCGGTGGAACCGCATGTCTCCGCGATGGCGGAGGTGCGGCACAAGCCCGTCTACGTCATGCGGCCTCCTCCGGCCGGCCCGGGCCTTGCGCTCGTCGCGCGGCTCGGGGTGCTGGGCGAGGGGGAGCCGCGGGTCGCTCCGCTCAATGCCCGTCACGGCGACGCGTTCTTCGGCTACTCCCCTTCCGCGGCGCATCCCGACGCGGGGTTGCTGGCGGTGCGCCACTCGGCGGACACGTGGCGGCTGTTCCTGGACACGGGCGTGAGGGAAGTCCTGGTGCCCGAACAGCAGCGCGTGGTGGGGGTGGTGCAGCCTCCCGCGCCTTCTCCGCCGGGGCTGCTCACGCTCGACCCCGACCTGCGGACGTTCTACTTCTTCTCACAACAGGCTCCCCGGATCCTGGCCCTGGCGAGCAACGACGTGGTGCAGGCGGAGGCGAGCCACGGGCAGCCAGTGTTCGGCTGGCTGACGAAGGCGGGTGAGCTGGTGTTGTGGGACCTGATGGAGAAGACGTTCCTCTACCGCGCCCTGCCGGGGGCCACGCCGTGAGCGGACCTTCCGGAGCGCTGCGTCCCCGGATCCACGTGCACCGGGGAACGGTGGTGGCGGCGGCCTTCTGGTTCCACCCCGGAACGTTGGGCGCGACCGAGGCCCGTGCCCGTGTGTTGGCCGCGTGGAGGCCCGGGGCCACCGTCTGGGCGCTGGCGGGAGGCCACCTGCTGCGGTTGGCGACGCCGTGCACCGTGGCCGTGGACGCCGCGCCGGGACTGCCCTTGGTGCTGGAGTCGGGTGTGCTCACGAGCGCGCCGCTGGCTGCGAAGGAGCGCGAGCGATTGGCGCCGCCTCCTGGAGCGGTCGTGCTGGTGCATGAGGGTGTCGCGCGGCTGCACGTGCCCGGTGAGTTGCGGCAGGTGGACCTGGGGGCGTGGCTGGACGTGTCCGGGTGGCAGCGGATGCAGGTGAAGGGATTGGGCGCGCCGCCGCCGACGATGCGGCACATGCTGGCGCCCGTGCCGCCGCCCACGCGCGAATGGTTCGGACCGGGAGTGCCAGCGCTCGCGCCCGAGGCCCAGCGGATGCTGGCGCTCATGGAGGGGCGGGGGGAGGTCGTGGTCGCGCGGCGGGAGGGATGGCTCGCGCGCCTGCGCCGGGCTTTCTCACGACGGCCGGGAGAGACGGTGGTGGTGCGGCGCGAGGGACTGTTCGCACGGTTGCGACAGGCCTTCAGTGCAAGGCCAGCCGCCGCTGAGGACATCGCGACGGCGCAGCGGAGGGAGCGGTCTGCACGGGTGCGCCGTGCCTTCGGTTTGAAGCCCGAAGCTGGCTCGGGCACCGCGATGACGGTGCGGCGCGGAGGCTTGTTCTCGCGCTTGCGCCAGGCATTCGGTGCAAGGCCCGCAGGCTCGTCGGACACCGCGATGACGGTGCGACGCGGAGGTTTGCTCTCGCGCTTGCGCCAGGCATTCGGTGCGAAGAACACGATGACAGCGCCTTCCAGTGCGAGGCCCGCAGCCGCTGCGGGAAGCGCGATGACGGTGCGGCGTGGAGGCCTGTTCTCTCGCTTGCGCCAGGCCTTCGGCGCGGACTCCGCGCCCTCGGGCACGGGTCCCGGTTCTTCATCACCGCTGCTTCAGGCCCTGCGCTCGTGGCTGGGCGGCGGCGCGTCCGAATCCCAATCAACCCAGGGCTCGCAGCCCGCGCGCACCCAGGCGCCCCCGCGCGGTCCCAGCGCTTTTGAACGGATGAAGGCGTGGATGCTCCAGCACACGCCGCTGGGGCCACTTGTCGGCAAGCGCAAGGGCGACTACCTGCGCAATCTCCTGGAGATGTTCGAGGAAGGCCGGCTCGACGAAGCCCTGCGCCACGCGATTCCCCTCGGCAAGGATCCGGACCCCCAGGCGCAGCTCGCCCTGGGCGTCCCCGGCCCTCGCGAACAACTGCGCATCCAGCCTCGCGGAAGCAGTGGCAGCGCCCAGGTGTTCGGCGGCGGCCCCGCCGTGTTCGAGGCCCTGCGCGAGCGCTACCGCACCACCTTCCGCCGGCTGGAGCGCGAGGGCCGCATCGACGAAGCCGCCTTCGTCCTGGCGGAGCTGCTCAACGCGGCCGAAGAGGCAGTCTCCTTCCTGGAGCGGCACGGCCGCCTGCGATTGGCCGCGGAGCTGGCCGAAGGCCGTGAGCTGCCCGCCGGCCTCGTCGTGCGCCAGTGGTTGCTGGCCCGTGATGTCGCGCGCGCGGTGGCCATCGCACGGCGCGGAGGCGCGTTCGCGGACGCGGTGCTGCGCCTGGAGAAATCCCATCCGCGCGAGGCCGAAGCGCTGCGGCTCCTGTGGGCCGAATCACTCGCGGAGGCCGGAAACTGGGCTCGCGCGGTGGAGGCCGTGTGGCCCGTGACGTCCGCGCGCCACCTGGCGCGGGCCTGGGTGGAGCGGGGCGTGCACGCGGGCGGCGAGAGCGGCGCGAAGCTGCTGGTGCACTGGATGCTCGGGTTCCCGGATGGCTTCAGCACGGCACGTGGGCAGGTGGAGGCGCTCCTCTCGGATACGTCCCCCGAGCGCGCCCCGGAGCGCCTCGCCTTCGCCACGGAGCTCCTGCGGGAGGAACCCTCCGACGCCCAGGCCGCGCTGCTCGTCCCCACGTTCCGCGCGCTGATGCGCGACCGCGCGACGCAGCCCTCCCTGGCCCTGGACGCGATCCTCAAGCGGCTGCGCGCCGTGAAGGAGCCCGCGATGGCCGCGCTCCGCACGGACCTGCCCACGCCCAAGGAGTCGTCCATTCCCGTGTGGTCCGCGACGCCGCACGTGCCCACCGTGCGGGTGACGCTGGAGGAGAACGATGCGGGCGCCCACGCGGTGCATGACGCGGTGGTGCTGCCCGGCCGGCGCGTGCTGCTCGCGCTGGGGGAAGCGGGCGCGCGGCTGGTCGACGCGGACGGGCGGACGCTCGCGTGGTTCGACGTGCCGGCGTTCGCGTTGGTCATCTCCACGCAGGGCGACCGGGCGCTCGCGCTGGCGCGCCGGGGTGACGTGTGGCGCCTGTCCCGGCTGGACCTGGTGGCGCGCCGGGCCTCGCGCTGGTGTGACACGGAGCTGGGCGCGTGGGCCCCCACGTATGACGGGGACCGGTGGTTCGTCGCCGTGCGCGACACCGTGCTGATGGTGGACGCGCTGGCGGACGACCTGCGCTCCCTCTGGCGGGTACCGAAGGTGGGCGGCGCCGTGCTGGAGCTGGCCGTGGACGAACAGCACCTGTCCTTCCTCGTCCTCCACCTCTCCGAGGATCAGGACTTCCGCCGCCTGGAGCGCTGGGGCCATGCCCTGGAGGGCGGACCCACCCTGCGTCACCGCGCGGAGCTGGCGGGCGTGGCCTGGACCCCGGACATCCACACGCTCACGGCCGACGGAGAGGCCGTCGCGGCGCGCTCCGTCGCCCCCGAAGGGGAGACTCCCTCCCGCGGGGACGTCCTGTCTCCGTTCGTCTCCAGGCCGAACCACGTCGTTCCTCGGACGGAGCCCTTGCGCGTAGGGCTGGTGCTGGGGCGCGGCTGGAGCCTGACGCGGTTCAGCGCGGGCACCTCGCGCACCACCTCCCTGCGCGATGTCGTCGGACACCTGCGCGCGAGCGTCGAGTTCACCGGCACCCCGCCCCAGGTCGTGCGGCTCGGCGAGGGTTGGTTCATCGTCCACGACCTGATGGGTCGGGTGGTGTGGCTGGACCTGCACTCCGGCGAGGTCCACCGCGTGCCGGTAGCGTGAGCGTCAGCCGCGGTGCAGGTGGCTGGGGACGATGACGATGCTCGCGGTCAGCGCGCACGCGTCGTCGTCCACCTCCAGCACCACCCGCACGCCCTCCACCGTCACCAGCAGCGAGGGCTTCTCGCTGGGCAGCGCCATCAGCCACGACGACGCCAGCGGCAGCTCCGTGGCCGCCAGCTCCGCGGCGCGCAGCAGGTGCACGCGCACCGCGTGGCGGATGGCATCCGGCAGGGAGTGCAGCGAATAGAGCGACGCGTCCGGCAGGCGCAGCGCGTACGGCACGCGCGGCCACTCCTCCGTGCGGCGGGGCAGCTCGCGCAGCCGCGCCATCAGCTCCAGCACCAGCGCCTCCGGCCGCACCGGCTTGTGCAGGAAGCCCACCACCCCGCCCAACGGCACCTCCGGCGGAAGGCACCGGGCCGAGGACATCATCATCACCGACAGGTGCCGCAGCCGCGCGTCCGTGCGCAGCCGCCCGTACAGCTCCCATCCGTCCACGCGCGGCAACAGCAGGTCCAGCAGGATGAGGTCCGGGTGCTGCGCCCGCGGCCGATGACTCAGCCACGCCAGCGCCTCGGTGCCGTCCGACACCGGCGTCACCTGGAAGCCGGCTTCGCGTGCCGCCTGTCCCACTCCGTCCCGCCACGTCAAATCGTCCTCGACGAGCAGCAGGTGGCGCATCTCCATGGCCATCCCCGATTCGACCCGCCTTCTCTGGGTTTCTTGAACTGGACCCGTGTCCAATCGAGGCCCCGAGCGTCGCCTGTCCGACATTGATTTCGTGAGGACTGTTCTCCCCAGACGCTCACCGGCCAACAGCGACCATGACCGTCAGGCTGTCTTGTTGCAGGTGGGCCGCAATGCACACCCTTGGGCCCGTCATGGCCTACCGCTTCCAGCTCGAACCGCAGGTGGTGCACACACTCTCCGCGTGCCCGTCGGGGGTGCGCGAGCAGCTCCAGGAGGAGCTGGGGGCCCTGGCCAGCCTGATGCCGGGGGGCCCGGTGCCGCTGCCGGGGCG
>NZ_RAWA01000340.1 GCF_003611675.1 Corallococcus sp. CA053C | reverse complement strand
CTCCGGCACCGCCGCCTCCGGCACCGCCGCCTCCCGCGCCTACGTTCCGGCGCCCGCCGCCCGCGCCGCCCCCGCCGACCTATTCGAGCGCCGAGTTCGTGGGCCTGGAGCGCCGCTCGGACGACCGGCTGCACGCGGACGTGCGGGTGACGATGAAGAACACGGGCATCTTCACCGACCACCGCATCATCAACCTGTCATCAGGGGGCCTGTTCATTGGAACGGACCGGCCGCTGCGACTGGGGACGCAGGTGGAGTTGACGCTGCGGTTCGATGATCCGGAGCGGGTGATGACCCTGCGCAGCTCCGTCATCTGGGAGAACTCCCTGGACGACGGCAAGAACCCGCGCGGTTACGGACTGCGCCTGAGCGCGTTGCGCGCCGAGGAGCGCGAGTTCATCCAGCAGTACATCCGCCGTCCGAAGAAGCCCTGATAGGGTCCGCGCCGGGCCCGGAAACGGGCTAGAACAACTGGCCCAGGAAGACCCCGGCCATCGCCACGAAGGCCACCATCACCGCCATGACGGACTTCAACTCCAGGTCCCCGCGGTCCAACTCGTTCATGAAGTTCAAGGTGTCCTCCCGGATCAGCAACGTCTTCCCCCCTTCCTACGGCGCACGCGCGTGGCGATTGCCTCGGGGCCTTGGCCCCGGCGCGTCGGCGCGGCATGCGAACGGGGAAGCGGTCGGCGTCGCCCAGGGGACGCCGTGAGCCCTCCTTCCCCGCCCGCCACGCTGGACGGGCTGCTCCAGGCGCTGCCGGTGCCCCTGTTCGTCGTCCAGGGCGACCAGCTGGTGTTCACCAATGTCGCCCTGAGGGCACTGCTGGGCCTGCGTGAAGGCGAGCTGCCGTCCGTGGGGGAGTTCAACGCCCGCTTCAGTCCGGAGGAGCGCGCGTGGGTGGAGCCGATGTCCCGGGCGCTGGCGCGAGGCGAGCCCCTGCCGGATCAACCGGCCTGGGTGCGGATGCGGGGGGCGGACGGCCGTCGTCACATGCTGTCGCTCATCACCGGTCCCGGCCGCATCGCCCAGGAGCAGCTCGTGCTGCTGCTGGACGCCGAGGGCGGGGACGCGGTGCGCAAGCTGTCCACGGTGCTGGTATCCACCGCGGCGGAGCTGCTGCGCTGCCGCGACGAGACGGCGGTGCTGGAGCTGGCGGTGGAGGCCGTGCACCGGCAGGGCTTCTACGTCTCCGTGATGCTGCTGGAGGGGGACTTCCTGCGCCACGGGCCGATGCGCCAGGAGGCGGAGAGCCTGGCGGCCGCGGAGCGGCTCTATGGTCAGCCCGTGCACGCGGTGCGCTTCCCGCGCGCGGCCATGCCCCACCTGGAGGAAGTGCTCACCCGGCGCAAGGCGGTCTTCCACCCGGATGCGTTCACCATGGCGCGCCAGCTGCACTCGCCGGAGGTGGCGGAGAGCATCGAGCGCATCTATCCCCCGGGCTCGCGCGCGCTGGACGCGCCCCTCTTCGTGGGGGACGAGCCCTTCGGCGTGCTCGCGGTGCAGTCCCCCATCCTGACGCCCGCGAACGCTGGCGCGCTGGAGCTGTTCGCACAGCTCATCGGCGGGGCGCTGGAGAACGTGCGCCACCACCGCGCCGCGGAGGCACGGCTCGCGGAGGTGTCACGGCTGCAAGGTGAGCTGGTCGCGAGCGAGCGGCTGACCGCGCTGGGCGAGGCCGCGGGTGTGGTGGCCCACGAGGTGCGCAATCCACTGGGCGCCATCCTCAACACGGTGGCGGTGCTCAAGCGGGAGCCGCGCCTGGGGCCCTCTGGTGCCGCCGCGGTGGAGATGCTGGAGGAGGAGGCCATCCGGCTGGAGGACATCGTGCGCGACCTGCTGGACACGGTGCGTCCGCTGGAGCCCCGGCCGCGCCCCGTGCAGCTGGGAGAGCTGGTGCACCGCGCGCTCGGCCAGCTCCACGGCCGCGAGGACCTGCCCACGCCGCACGTCGTCTTCGACGAGGCGCCGGACATGCCGGACCTCGCCGGTGACGAGACGCTGTTGCAGCTGGCCATCACGCACCTGATGCGCAACGCGCTCCAGGCCTCACCCGCGAAGGGCACGGTGCGCGTGGCGGTGCGGACCGTGCCTGAAGGCGTGTCGCTGGTGGTGGAGGACGAAGGCCCGGGCATCGCGGGCGTGGATCCGCAGCGCGTCTTCGAGCCCTTCTTCCTCACGCGAGCCAACGGGCGAGGCCTGGGGCTCGCCATCGTGCGCCGCGTGGTGCTCGCGCACGGAGGCAAGGTGCGCGCGGGCGCGAGGCCCGAGGGCGGCGCCCGCTTCGAGCTGGTGCTACCGCTCTAACGAAGAGCCACTCCAGGCCCGCGCATCACGGGCCCGCCAGCACCAGCAGGCAGCGCAGGCCGCCGTTCTGCACCGGCAACTGGCGCGCGCCCTCCAGGCCCAGCGCCGCCACGAGCTTCGCGTCCTCGGGGACGATGAGCGCCTTGCGCCAGTCGCGGAACGCGCCGCGCAGCGTGGCGCCCAGCGCACGGTAGAGGCCCGGCAGGTCTTCTTCCTCGCCCACGCGCTTGCCGTAGGGCGGGTTCGCCACCACCAGCCCCGGCGCTCCCGGCGGCGCCTGCAACGTGCGCAGGTCGTGCCGCTCCAGCGTCAGCGTGAGCCCCGCGCGCTTCGCGTTGCGACGCGCCGTCCCCAGCGCACCCGCGTTGATGTCGTAGCCCCGGATGGGCACGCGCGGCGCGGGCAACATCCGGGCCTCGGCCTCCGCGCGTCGGCGGGCCCAGGCCTCCTTGTCGAACGAAGGGAAGGACTCGAAGGCGAACGCGCGCGACAGCCCCGGCGCCCGCTGCTGCGACTGCCACGCCCCCTCCACCAGGAACGTGCCCGACCCGCACATCAGGTCCACCAGCGGCACGTCCCCGCCATAGCCCGCGAGCCGGAGGATGCCCGCCGCCAGCGTCTCCCGCAGCGGCGCGCGCCCCACCTCCTGCCGGTAGCCGCGCTGGTACAGCGGCGCCCCGGAGGTGTCCGCGCTCACCGTCCACCGGTCTCCCTCCCCGCGCACGAGCAGCGTGAGCCCCGGCCCTCCACCCTCGTCATCCAGGTGCCCCGCGCGCCCCACCTCGGGCAGGCCCCAGGCCACGGCCGCGGACTCCAGCACCACGTTGGGCCCCGGCGCCACGGAGCGGTGCAGGCTCACCGACAACTTCGGCGGCGTCCTGCCATCCCAGAGGCCCTCCAGCGGCAGCCGCGCCAGCACGCGCACCAGCCCCTCCGCCGTCGGCGCCGTGAACGTGCCCAGGCGCAAGAGCACGCGGCTCGCGGTGCGCAGGTGCAGGTTCGCCGTCTGGTGCAGGCCCGCCGGGCCCACGAACTCCACGCCGCCCTCCGCGCGCCGGGGGGCCAGACCGCACTCGCGGGACTCCGCCTCCAGCGCGGGCTCCAGTCCGGGCAGCGTCGCGACGTAGATGACTTCCTCGCCCTGTCGGGGCTGTGCGTCCGTCACGCGGGCCGCGTCCGTGCGGCGGAGGCCTGCGACAGCGCGCGCTCAATCTGGTTCAGGTCATACGGCTTGGGCAGCAACACCACACGCTCCAGTTCCCGGCCACCTTCGGTCGACACCGCGCGCGAATCCCCGGACGCGATGATGATGCGCAGGGACGGATACTGCTTCACGGCCTCGCGCGCCAGCATCACGCCGGAGATGCCCGGCAGCGTCACGTCCGTGAAGAGCACGTCGAAGGGCGCCTCCCCCAGCGCCGTGCGCGCCGCCTCCCCGCTCTCCACCGCGCGCACGCCGTGCCCCATGTCCGTCAGCAATTCGGAGGCGGACTCGCGGATGTCCGGGTCGTCCTCCACCAGCAGGATGCGCAGGGGTCCGTTCAATTCAGCCTCCGTCACTCGCGGCGGGGTGGCCGCGGACGGCTTCACGGCCTTCGCCGCGATCCGCTGTTCACGCTGGCGCAGCATCGCGCGGATCTTCCGCGCCAGGTCCTCACGCCGGTACGGCTTGCTCAGCAGGCTCACGCCGGGGTCCAACCGGCCGCCGTGCACGATGGCGTTCTCCGTGTAGCCCGACGTGAAGAGCACCTCCAGGTCCGGCAGCAGCGCCTGGGCCTGCCGCGCCAGCTCCGGGCTGCGCACCGGCCCGGGCATCACCACGTCGGTGAAGAGCAGGTCCACCGGCAGGCCGCTCTGGATGACCGCCAGCGCGCTCTGCCCGTCCGACGCCTTGAGCACGCGGTAGCCCAGCTCCGTCAGCACCTCCACCACCGTGCCGCGCACCGCGGGGTCGTCCTCCACCACCAGGATGGTCTCCGTGCCGCCCTCCACCGGCCCGCCCGGGGTGTCCGTCGGCTGCACCGCCGCCTGGAAGGTGCGCGGCAGGTAGAGCTTCAGCGACGTGCCGTGACCCAGCTCGCTGTAGATCTTCACGTGGCCGCCGGACTGCTTCACGAACCCGTACACCATGCTCAGCCCCAGGCCCGTGCCCCGGCCCTCCGGCTTGGTCGTGAAGAACGGCTCGAACGCGCGCTCCATCACCTCCGGCGTCATCCCGGAGCCCGTGTCGGAGACGGCCAGCAGCACGTACTGCCCCGCGGTGACCTCCGGGTGCAGGAGCGCGTAGTGGTCATCCAGCATCGCGTTGCCCGCCTCGATGGTGAGCTTGCCCCGGCCCTCCATGGCGTCGCGCGCGTTGATGGCCAGGTTGAGGATGACGTTCTCCAACTGGTTGCGGTCCACCGACGTGTTCCACAGCCCGCCCGCGATGACCGTCTCCACCTCCACGTCCTCGCCCAGCGCGCGGCGCAACAGGTCGTCCATATCGCGCACCAGCCGGCCCAGGTTGAGGGGCGTGGGCGCCAGCGGCTGACGTCGCGCGAAGGCGAGCAGCTGCGAGGCCAGCCGCGCCCCGCGCTCCACCGCGCCCAGCGCCACCTCCAGCCGGCGCTGCGCCTTCGCGTCGCCCGCCAGGTCGCGCTGGAGCAGTTGCAGGTTGCCGCTCACCACCTGGAGCAGGTTGTTGAAGTCGTGCGCCACGCCGCCCGTCAGCTTCCCCACCGCCTCCATCTTCTGCGCCTGGCGCAGCGCGGCCTCCGTCTGGCGGCGCTCCGCCTCGCTCTCCTCCAGCGCCCGCGTGCGCTCGCGCACCAGCTCCTCCAGGTGGTCGCGGTGGCGCGCCAGCTCCTGCTCCGCGCGCTTCTGCGCGGTGATGTCGCTGCCCTGCACGAAGATGCCGGAGATGCTCCCGTCGGCCTCCATGACGGGCTGGTACACGAAGTCCAGGAAGGCCTCCTCCAGCGGGCCCCCGGGCACGCGCTGCACCATCAGGCGCATGCCCCGACCGATGAAGGGCTCACCGGAGCGCAGCACCTGATCCAGCAGCTCGAAGAAGCCCTGCCCCTCCACCTCCGGCAGCGCCTCGCGCACGGGCTTGCCCAGGATGTCCCGGTGGCCGATGAGCTGGAGGTACGCGCGGTTGATCAGCTCGAACACGTGCTCCGGCCCCTTCAACGAGCACATGAAGCCCGGAGCCTGTTCGAACAGCCGGCGCAGGTGCTTGCGCTCGTCGGAGAGCGTGCGGTTCACCTCCTGCACCGCCTTGGCGCGCAGGAACACCCCGCCCTCCAGCTGCGCCTGCGTCGCCTGCTCCACCTCGCGCACGGCCTGCTTGAGCTGCTGCAGCTCCGTCACGTCCACCGTGTGCTGGAGGATGAAGGCCACCTGGCCCCGCTCATCCAATACGGGCGTGTGGGTCGCGCTCCAGAAGCGGTCCTCCACGACGACGCCCGCGTCCGTCCTCCGGGGCACCCGGTAGGGAATGAGCGCCAGCGTGTCCAGCACCCCCTCCGTCAGCACCCGGAGGAACGAGTCGCGCAGCATCCGCACGCTGCTGTTGGCGGGGTCTTCCGGGTCGTTGGGGAACGCCTCGAAGACGTTGCGCCCGACCAGGTCCTCCAGCCGGCTGGCCGTGACGCGCAGGTAGGCGGTGTTCGCCGTCACGTACCGCAGCTCGCGGTCCAGCAGCATGTACGGGTTGGGGGAGAGCTCGAAGAGCTTCTGGAAGTCGAAGGATGCCTGCATCCAATCACCGGGGAGGACTGGGACCTCCCGGCCTTTCCTGGGGCCGCGGGACGCGGAAAGGGCGTTCAAATCCAGTGTACGGACAACACTCCCAGCACACCGGTCAAAAGGCAGGAGCGCACGGCCTTAGCGCGCGCAAGGGCCCCTGGAAGGCCGCCTTCTGGGCACCACTCAACACCTGCCCGCCCCCCGCGTCCCAGTGCCTTCCGGCCGGAAGCCCGGGCGGGTCTTTCCGGCCTCTTGATTATCGTGATATGATATTATTACCGCTTTGACAGTGTACTCCCACGTAGGAGGTCTGTGCCCATGCTTGCCGTTCCGGAACGGTTGTCGCTGGATGATGCGGAAGCGGTCACCTCCCGTGTGTTCGACCGCAAGTCGCTGACGGCCAGCGTGCGTCAGCTGTCGGCGGTGACCAACCTCCGGGGCGCGTGGGCGATTGCCCGCCAGTGGATCATGATCGCGCTGGCGATAGCGTTCGTGGTGCAGGTGGACCGGTGGTGGGCGTGGGTGCTGGCCGCGGTCATCATCTCCACGCGCCAGCACGCGCTGCTCAGCCTGGTGCACGAGGCGTCGCACTACCACCTCTTCACGAACCGGGCGGCGAACGACTTCGTGGCGGACGTGCTGTGCGCGTTCCCCACGAACATCACCACGGCGGGCTACCGCAAGGAGCACGTGGAGCACCACCGCTTCGTCAACACGCCCCAGGACCCGTACTGGCGGACCGCGCAGCGCGACCACGCGTGGATGTTCCCGCGCACGCGCTGGGGCACCGCGCGCGTGCTCCTGGGGGACATGGTGGGCGTCTTCACCGCCTCGCACATGAAGATCATCATCCCCTGGTCCTACTCGGGCCGGCTGTCGGGCAAGGGCGGCCCGCCCGTCTCCCGCGCGGAGCACGTGCGCTACGCGCTGTTCCTGGTGGCCCTCATCGCGGGCCTCACGCTCGCGGGCGGCTGGCTGCACTACCTGCTCTTGTGGTCGCTGCCGTCGCTGACGCTGATGATGATCGCCTTCCGCATCCGCGCGGTGGTGGAGCACCCCTTCACGCCGGCCACCCAGGACGAGACGCACGAGACGCGCGACGTGGAGGCGCCCACGTGGTTCGAGCGCTTCTTCATCGCGCCCTTCAACGCCGGCTATCACCTCTCCCATCACCTCTTCCCGTCGGTGCCCTACTACCACCTGCCGGAGCTGCATCAGCGGCTCAAGCAGACGGGCCTCTACCGCCCCGGTGAGAACCACTTCCGCACGTACCTCCAGGGCCAGGACAGCGCCTGGAAGTTCCTCACGTCGGCTCCGAAAGACTGACGTCGAAAGCCTGACGTCGAAAGACAGACGTCCGTCGTTGATGAAGAATTGAAGTCCCGCGTGTGACGGCGCGGGCACCTTCCCCCTGGAGGCGCGCCTGAGGCGCCTCCAGGCGCGGGGAGAGCCCGCCTGCCTCCACGGTCTCCAGGCCTGTTTCACTCTGACACCCGACGCCCGTGAGGCCGTCCGCGCACCGGCCGGGCGTCCCTGGGACGTGCCGAAAGACCCCACCCCATGCCTTGAACGCAGACGGACGACTGCGGTGTTTGTCAGCCCGCGATCGCCAGGTCCCCCGTTGCACGCCCGCCAATTCCGGCGCGGCGCAGGGTGACCGGGGGCGTCCTGCCACGCGCCGCGGGCAGGACAGGCCTTGCCCCCGGCACCACCTCCTCCACCTGGCGACAGGAGCAAACTTGAGAAGACAGCTCATGGGCTTCCTCTTGGCGTTGGGCGCGGTGCACACCGGCTGTGGTGGTGCCCCGGACTTCACCTCCACCGAGGGCGACGAGGACTCACTCGTGGCCTCCCAGCAGGACGCGCTCGCCAGCGCGACCACGCTGTACGACGACGCCATGGGGACGGGCTGGGAAGACTGGTCCTATGCGACGCACAGCCTCACGGCGACGAGCCCCGTGTTCGCGGGCACCCGCTCCCTCTCCGCGACGTTCGGCCCCTGGAAGGGCGTGTACCTGCACCACGCGGGTGTCTCCACCACGGGCTACGGCTTCGTGGAGCTCCAGGTGCACCCGGGCGTGACGAACAACCCCGCGCTCGCCGTCTATGCGACGGTGGGCACCGCCCAGAAGACGCCCATCGCGCTCAACCCGTTCTGCGCGGGCGGCACCCTCAAGGCCTCCGCGTGGACGCTGTGCCGCGTGCCCCTGACGAACCTGGGCGCGGCGAACGCGAGCCTCAGCGGCTTCGTGGTGATGGAGAACGCGGGCCTCACGCGGCCCGTGATGAACTTCGACAACATCCGCCTCGCGGCGAGCACCACGGCTCCTGCCGCCCCCACGGGCCTGAAGGCGACGGGCTCCTCGACGGACATCGCGCTCGGCTGGAGCGCGGTGACGGGCGCCACGGGCTACAACGTCTACCGCGCCACGACCCAGGCGGGCACGTACACGAAGCTCACCTCGGCGCCCGTCACGGCCGCGTCCTACAAGGACACCGGCGCCGTCACCGGCACGACGTACTGGTACGCCGTCACCGCGTTGAACACCGCCGGGGAGAGCGCCCGTTCCGCCGCGGTGTCGGGCACGCGCACGGCGCCCACCGGCGTGAGCATCACCGTCACCCCGTTGAGCGCGACGCTGGCGCGCGGCGGCGTGCAGACCTTCACCGCGATGGTGACGGGCGCCACCAACACCGCCGTCACCTGGTCCATCCAGGAGGGCGCCACGGGCGGCACCATCACCTCCAGCGGCACGTACACCGCGCCGCAGACGGCGGGCAGCTACCACGTCGTCGCGGCGAGCAGCGCGGACACGACGAAGAAGGCCCTGGCGGACATCACCGTGACGGGCCCGGTGGGCAGCACCAACAAGTGGGTGTCCGGCTACTACACGGGCTGGAACGCGGATGAGTACCCGCCGGAGAAGGTGGACTTCACCGCGCTCACGCACATCATCGTCGGGCGCGTGACGCCGAAGGCGGACGGCACGGTCAGTGCCGTGTTCGACAACTCGAACGGCTCCGCCATGGCGAAGACGTTGTCCACGCGCGCGCACGCGGCGGGGCGCAAGGCCATCATCATGGTGGGCGGCGCGGGCGAGCACGCCGGCTGGGTGGGCGCGGCCACGAGCGCCAACCGGGAGAAGTTCGTCACCAACCTGCTCAAGGTGATGGACGACCACGGCTATGACGGGCTCGACATCGACTGGGAGCCGGTGGAGGAGGCGGACAAGCCGAACCTGCTCGCGCTCGTGCAGCGGCTGCGTCAGGTGCGGCCCAACATGCTGCTGACGTTCCCCATTGGCTGGGTGAACAACAACTTCAGCTCCGACGCGGAGCTGAAGTGGTACCCGCAGCTCGCCACGTACCTGGATCAGGTCAACGTCATGTCCTACGAGATGATTGGCGTCTGGGACGGCTGGGATTCGTGGTTCACGTCCGCGCTCACGGGCGAGTCCGGCACCCATCCCACGTCCGTGGAGTCCAGCCTCAAGGCGTGGGTGAACGCGGGCATCCCCAAGGCGAAGCTGGGCATGGGCATCCCGTTCTACGGCCTCGCGTGGCGCAACATCACCGGCCCGCGCCAGCCGTTCACCAACTGGTCCGACTACGTGGGCGGGGACAACTCCTTCACGTACAAGAAGATCCTCCAGCTCTCCAAGACGGGCACGCTCAAGTGGGACGCGGCGGCGCAGGCCAACTACGTCACGTTCACCACGCCCGTGGAGGACGGCACCGTGCGCTGGATTTCGTACGACGGTCCGGAGGCCATCCAGGCCAAGGGCCAGTACACGAAGGCCAACGGCTACGGCGGCACCATCATCTGGACCATCAACCAGGGCTGCACCGACCCCGTGACGGGCACCAACCCGCTCCTCACCGAGGTCAAGAAGGCGTTCCTCCAGTAGCGCAAGCCACGGGCCCCCACCCGTGACGAGAGCGGCCGCGTGGGCACCCTGCCCGCGCGGCCGTCTTCGTTTCCCAAGGCCGGCCTTCCTACGCGGGCGGCGGCGGTGCGGCGGAGGGCGGCTCGGACGGGGCCACGGCTTCGGGGCCTGACGCATAGACGCCGCGGTACTCCGGCGGCAGCAGCGCGGCCACCCGGCGCATCATCGCGTCCACCAGCGCCTGGCGCGCATCCGTGGCGCCGACCAGCTCCGGCTCCAGGTCCTGCATGCGGAAGGCGGGCCCGAAGGTCACGGTGACGTCGGCGTGGTAGAGCCGCTCGCCGCCCATGTCGGAGTCGTTGATGGGCATCAGCTTCTGCGTGCCCGTCAGCGCCACCGGCACGATGGGCACCCCGGCGCGCTTGGCGATGAGGCCCACGCCCTTCTTCGCCTGGAGCATGCCCGCGGTGCGGCTGCGCCCGCCCTCCGGGAAGATGAGCACCGACTGGCCGCCCTTGAGCAGGTCCACGCAGCGGCGCAGCGCCTCGATGTCCGGCGAGTTCGGCGTGATGTCGATGGTGTCCATCGTCTCCGCCGCCAGCCGCGTCATCACCGTGCCGTGCAGCTTCACGCCGGCCAGGAAGACGACCTGCCGGGGACGCAGCGCGCGGTACAGCGTGAAGCCGTCCGCGTTGGACAGGTGGTTGCAGATGAAGAGGCAGGGCCCCGGCGGCAGGTCCTTCAGGCCATACACCTTCGCGTGGGACAGCGTGCCCCACACGGCGTGCATCAGGCCGCGCACGACGTGCCGGCGCGGGCCTCGCGGCAGGAGCGACATCAGGGCGAAGAGAACTCGTAGCACGTGTCGGCCCACTTCCTTTCCCGGACGCCCCCACGCGAGCCGGGGCGGAACGGATCCGCGTTCATCCGAAGATGTAGTCCTGCCCGCCAGGACAGGTCAGCGCCCGTCCTGAAGCCCTCCCCTGCC
>NZ_RAWA01000033.1 GCF_003611675.1 Corallococcus sp. CA053C | reverse complement strand
GGCGGCACGGCCGCCAACGAACCCGAGCACCAGGCCCACCAACAGGGCCACGATGACATTGGGCTTCATGGGTTGGGAATGCTCCTGCGCCATAGGTCCGACTCCGGGGGCCCAAGCGGGTGTCTGGGTAGGGAAAGGGCGGGGTACTTAACAGAGGGATTTCCAGACACGCAAGCCGCTACCACCGCCTGCGTCCGCCACATCCAGAGGCCCCGAAGGGGCGGACAACGACGCGGTGTGGATTGAAATTCCCTCTGATGACGTGCCCACGGCCGTTCGGCGCCCATGTCAGGATGCGAGGCCATGGAAGCCGGTGTGCGAGTGGATACGTCCGGGGCGCTGTGCCCGGTGCCCATCCTGGAGATCGCCAAGGCGATGCGGCGGCTGGCGCCCGGGACGCTGGTGGAGCTGATCTCCACCGACCGCGGGCTGGAGGCGGACCTGCCCGCGTGGTGCGAGGCCACCGGCAACATCCTCGTCCGGATGGAGCGCCAGGGCGCCCACTATGTGGGCTGGGTGCGCAAGGCGGGGTGAGCGCTCGTAGGCCGCGGGCCTACAGGAGCTGGAGGACGCGGTCCTCCAGGCGGCGGCCCCGGCTGACGCCGAGGATCAGCACCTGATGCTGGAGGAGGTGGCCGACGGTGCGGCTGATGACCTCTTCGGCCTTCTGGGCCTGACCGTCGAAGCGCACGCGCAGCACGTCCGGGCCCTCCATGCGCGCGTCGGTGACGCCGGGCAGGGCGTTGATCTCCGGGATGATGACGTCGCCCCGGGCGATCTGGACGCGGAACTCGGCGCCCTGTCCGGTGAGCTCGGACATGGTGCCGGCCTGCGCGAGGGAGCCCTTGTCGAGGATGGCGGCCGCGTCGCACAGCTCCTCCAGCTCCTGGAGGTTGTGGCTGGAGACGACGACGGTCTGCGTGCCCTTCATGTCCTTGATGAGCTGACGCACCTGCGCGGCGATGCGTGGATCGAGCCCCGCGGTGGGCTCGTCCAGGAGCACGAGGGGCGGGCTACCCATGAGTGCCTGGGCCATGGCGGCCCGCTTGGCCATGCCGTGGCTGAGCGCCTGCGTCTGGACCTTCCAGGCCTCCATCAGCCCCACCTTCTCCAGGGCGCCGCGCGCCTCGTGTTCGGGCTGGGGCAGGGCGGACAGGCGGGCCCAGTACGTCAGCAGCGCGCCCACCTCCCAGCCCGGCGGCAGCACCGCGTCCTGGGGCAGCGCGCCCACGCGGCCCTTGAGGGCGCCCGGCGTGGTGGGCGACACGCCCATCACCTGGAGCGAGCCCTCCGTGGGGTAGAGGTAGCCGCACATCATGGAGAACGTCGTCGTCTTGCCGGCTCCGTTGGGACCGATGAGGCCGAACACGTCGCCCTGGCGCACCTGGAGGCTCACCGCGTTGACGGCGACCTTGGGGCCGAAGTGCTTGGAGACGCGGGTCAGTTCAATGGCCAGGTCGCTCACAGGTCCCTCGCGCGCAGGACGCCGTAGGCGCCCACCAGGAAGATGGCCGCGAAGGCGGCATAGGCCGCGCCGCTTCCGGCGAACTCGGCGAGCTTCGGGTGCAGCAGGTTGCCCGAGTAGTTGGACGGGGACAGGTAGCGCAGGAAGCGCAGGAGGTTGGTGTCGCTCGAGGCGCGCGCCACGGAGTCCATCAGCCAGAAGACGAACAGCAGGATGAAGTTGAAGACGAGGCTTACGGCCGGGCTGCGGAAGAGGCTGGAGCACAGGGTGGTGAGGGCCACGTACGCCAGCGAGAAGACGATCGTGGCGGTCCAGAACTTCAGCAGGTTCAGCACCAGCACCCCGAAGCCGAAGTCGGGGTTGAGGATGCGCGCGTAGACGAAGATGGCCAGGTCGATGACCAGCACCAGCGCCAGCAGCAGCGTGGCCTGGGAGAGGAACTTGCCCAGCAGCACCGACGAGCGGCGCGCCCGCACGGTGAGGTAGCGGATGGAGCGCGGGCCCACCTCGCCGCTCACCTGGTCGAAGCCCATCAGCGCGATGTAGGCCGGCAGGAAGAAGAGGGTGATCTTGAAGACGACGAGCACCACGATGGGCACCTGCGCCAGGGCCTCCATCATCGCGGTGTCGTTGCTGGTGAGGAAGCCCAGCACCCCGCGGTGCAGCTCGTCCGCGGCGCGCGCGGTGGCCTCCGCGTCCGCGCCGACCTCCGTCAGCTTGTCGTTCACCTGGGCCTGCAGCTCGCGGGTCACGAAGCCCACGACGAGCAGCACCAGCGCGGAGAACATGCTGTAGAGCCCGAGCAGCACGAGCGCGCGCCCACTGCGCACGGCCCGGCGCAGCTCCGCTGCCCAGATCACCACCATCTCTTTGAGTCCGTCCAAGGTGCACAGGACCCTACTGGACCTCCAGGCCCCTTCCCAGGTTTCTCCCCGACATAGCGAGCAGTCGAGGGAGCAGGCCGTGGACAGCGGGCCCTCAGCGACTAGGATTCGACGGCTTGCTCCCTGCCCCCCAAGGAGAGCCCCGTAGCATGACGATTCGCCGCCTCCTCGCCGCCCTGCCGCTGCTTCCCCTCTCGCTGTTGCTGGGCGCTTCGGCGCCGGGCCCCGACGCGGGCTCCGCGCCGTCCGTGACGACTCCCGCCGCACTTTCCGACGCGGACGCCCGGACGCTGGCGACGGCCGTGGAGGCGGTGGCCACCGACGCGGGCCCCGTGGGAGCCCGCGCGCTGGTGGAGCGGGTGGAGGCCGAGGCCGCTCCCGCGCCGCCGCCGGCGGATGCGCCCCCTGTCGATGCGCGCGCGCTGGCGGAGGCGCTCACGGCGAAGGGGGACCTCACGTTCGAGCCCGGCATGGTGCCGCCGCAGCCGGTGCCCTCGCGGGAGAAGGCGCCTCCGTTCGGCAAGCTGCAGGGCCTGCCGCGCGCGCAGGACCTGGTGGCGCGCGCGAAGCTGGAGGGCGGCAAGCTGGTGGTGAAGGGCGGCAAGAGCGCGCCGGATCAGGTGCTCACGATTGATCCGGGCCTCCAGGCGTCGCTCACGAAGATCATGCAGAACTACCAGGTGCCCTACGGCGCCGCGGTGGTGCTGGAGCCCTCCACGGGCCGCGTCCTGGCGATGGCGGAGCACTCGGAGGCGAAGCCGGAGCTGCGTGGGCTGCCCGTGCGCGCGGTGTTCCCCGCCGCGAGCATCTTCAAGATCGTCACCGGCAGCGCGCTCCTGGAGGCCGGCGTGACCCCCGACACCGAGGCGTGCTTCCACGGCGGCAAGCGCAGCCTGTCGGAGCGGCAGCTGGAGGACAGCGACCGCGACGGCGCCTGCTATTCGCTCGCGCTGGCCATGGGCAAGAGCGCCAACGTCATCTTCGCGAAGATGACGAACAAGCACCTGAGCGCGGACGCCCTCAAGCGGATGGCGGCGCGCATGCGCTTCAACCGCGAGATTCCGTTCGCCCAGCCCCTGGACGTGTCGCTGGCGTACATCCCGGAGGACGGCTTCGCGCTGGCCAACACCGGCGCGGGCTTCGGGGACGTGTACCTGTCGCCGCTGCACGGCGCGCTGCTGGCCGCGGTGGCCGCGAACGAGGGCCGCTGGGTGGATCCGGTGCTGGTGGAGCCCGAGTCCTTCATGCCGGTGCCGGAGCCGGAGCCCGTGCTCACCCCCACCACCGCGCACGCCCTCACGCGCATGCTGGAGGAGACCGTCACCCACGGCACCGCGCGCCATGTCTTCCGCGAGCGCGGCTTCCAGGTGCCGGACGCCGTGGGCAAGACGGGCACGCTCGCGGACCGCGAGCCCTTCCGCGACTACTCGTGGTTCGTGGGCTTCGCGCCCAAGGACCACCCGCGCGTCGCCGTGGCCGCGCTCATCGTCAACGAGCCCAAGTGGCGCATCCGTGGCTCCTACCTGGGCCGCGAGGCCCTGCGGCTTGCGCTGGAGCGCATCCCCGCGCCCGTGGAAGTGACGGCCCCGGCCGGCGCCGCCGGCAAGCACTGACGCCGCGGGCGGGCAGCGGCCTTCAGGACGTTCAGGACAGGGGGCGCGAGGTGAGCTTCACGAGCCCCGTGTCCACGAAGCCCTGGAAGAACTTCAGCGCTTCCAATTCCTGCAGCGGCGAGACGTGCACGATGGCCGCCACGTCCCGCTTCCCGTCGATGCGCGACAGCAGGTAGCGCTCCGGCGAGGACAGGGGCAGCGTCTTCAAGTGCGGCGCCGCCACCAGCAGCGTCGGCACCCGCGAGGGCTCCATCAGCGCCTTGCGCAGGTCCGCGAGCAGCCGGGCCTCCGCGTCGCGCAGCAGCTTCTGGGTGTGCTCGGTCGGGGCAATCTCATGCGCCCGGCGGGCCAGCGCCTCGCCGTCGCGCAGGTTGCCCGCGTCGAGGAAGAGCTGCGCGGCCTGGAGCACCTCGTCCGACGAGGACTCGGAGCCGATGACGCCTCCGGCCGCGTCGTCGTCGTCGTCCTCTTCCACCACCACCACGGTGGGCGCGCCGCGCTCCGGAGCGGGCAGCGGGGCCAGGTCCGACACCTTCACCGCATCCTGCCGGTAGAGCGCGTAGAGCCGCTGGTAGAGGAAGAAGTCGGTGGCGTGCAGCGCGAGCGCGATGCCGTCGATGCTGTGCCCCTCGCGCGCGAGCTGGACGATGCGGTCGTCCATGCTGCCCGCCTTGAGGTCCGTCAGCTTGCGCTCGTTGACCTCCAGCCGCACCGCGCCGGAGGGGAACACCGCGCGGATGGCCTGCCACGCCGTCTCGCGGAACTCGCCCTCGCGGTGCACGTCCAGCAGGTCCACGCTGACGTCCAGCCCCTCCAGCTCCGGGGCCTCGTCCGTGGCGCGGAAGTCGAAGCCGCCTTCCTCCCAGGTGAAGGCGTCCAGCAGCATCTCCCGGAACTTGTGGGAGAGCGTGGTGCGCACGGTGGTCTCCGTCACGGAGCCCGTCATGATGAGGATCTTCCCCAACAGGATGTGCGTCTCCGCCTGGGTGGCGAACGCTCGCTCCAGCTGGTCCTCCGTCAGGTGCCCCATGTTGATGAGGAACTGACCGAAGTACTCGCGCGGCTGGTTGGAGCTGGCGGTGATGACGTGACCTTCGCGCAGCAGCAATTGCTTGCGCACGTCTCCCCGCTCCACGTTCAGGGTGCCGGTGGCCCGGCGATTCCCGAGGTGGACGACCAGGTCCTTGAGGGGCATCGTCGAAAAATCACCAGACACGCCGCGCATCGAGCGCCCATCCTGCAACGCATGCGTGTCGATATCTACTCGAAACCCAGTTGCTCCCTCTGTGAGAAGGCGCTCGCGGTGGTGGAGGAAGTGCGGGCACGACTGCCCTTCGAGCTCTACATCACGGACATCCGCCAGAGCCCTGAGTTGTTCGAGACCTGGCGTTACGACATCCCGGTGGTCCTCATCGAGGGCGAGCCCGTCTTCAAGCACCGCGTGGACGCCGAGGTCCTGGAGGCCCGCCTGCGTGGGGTGATGAATGGCACACCCATTGCTAAAACCGTGGGCCAGGATGGGTAACTTAGTGCCCTTCTCCAAGAAATCCGGGGGGATACGAAGGGCAAGGGAGTGACGGGGCTGTAAATCTGGGCGGTCGGGAGGGGTGGTGGGGAAGAAAATGCTGGAAAGGAGGGCACGGCGGTGAGCTTGAAGCACAAGCGGACAGGAAAGTCGGGGCAGCCTCCTACGGTGTTGCTGGTGGAGCCGCGGGCGGAGGACCTGGAGCGCACCCGGGCGCTCCTGGGCGAGGCGGGTTTCCGCGTGGTGCCGCTGACGCGCTTCGACGCGGCGGTGCCGCTCTTCGAGGTGATCCGTCCGGACGCGGTGCTGCTCGCCGCCCAGCCGCCGGACTACGGCGCGCTGCAGACGGCGCGGCGGCTGCGGCAGGTGAGCCGGGGCACGGTCCCCATGATGTACCTGGTGGATTCGCACGACCGGGACGCCTGGCGCTTCTGCGTGGAGAAGGGGCAGTGCGTGGACGTGGTGGCGCGCACGGTGGACGGCGCGGAGCTGTCCATGAAGCTGCACGCGCAGATGAAGCTGAAGCAGGCGGTGGAGCGCGCGGCGGCGGGTGAGGAGGCCGGCACGGCGCTGGCGCTCCATGATCCGGTGACGGGGCTCTACAACCGGCCCTTCCTGCTGGCCCTCATCGGGCTGGAGGCCCGCCGCACCGAGCGCTACGGCGGCAGCTTCTCCGTGGTGGCGGCGGAGGTGAGCGGGTGGAGCGCGGTGCGCAAGGAGCACGGCAAGGCGATGGCGGAGCGGCTGCTCGTCTACAGCGCGGTGGTGCTGGGGCAGACGGTGCGCGAGGCGGATGCGGTGGCGCGGGTGGGGGACAGTGAGTTCGCCATGCTGCTGCCGGGGACGCCCGCGGAGTCGGTGCCCGAGGTGCTCGCGCGGGTGGAGGCCCGGTTCGAGGCGGCGAGGTTCCAGATGGAGGGGCGCGTGGTGCGCACGGCGCTGGAGCTGGGAGCGGTGAGCTTCCCGGACACGGTGGGGGCTCCCACCCAGCTGCTGAGCGCGGCACTGCAGACCTTGAGGCGTACACGCGAGATTCGGCGGGCGGCCGGTCCGGCCCGGCTGTTGTCGATTTGATGCTGATCACGAGGGTTTGATGCACAGGGCGAGCGGAGGCGTGGGGATGGATCGGATCGCGGTGCTGGTGGTCGATGACGAAGAGTCGGTGCGCACGTTCCTGTCCGAGCTGTTGGGCAGCTCGGGTTACCAGGTGCGGTGTGCGTCGAGTGGTTCGCAGGCCCTGGAGATGCTCTCCGGTGGCTCCTTCGATGCGGTCCTCCTGGATGTGGTGATGCCGGAGATGAGCGGCCTGGAGGTATTGCGCCGCTACCGGGGCAACGGCGGCAACGCCCCGGTCATCGTGCTGAGCGCGCTGTCCGGCGCGGACGACGCGGTGCGGGCCCTGAAGATGGGCGCCTCCGACTATCTGGCGAAGCCCTTTGGCAACGACGAGCTGCAGGACGTGCTCGCGCGTGCCCTGGGGACCCGCGTGCCGGAGCGGCAGACCGCCGCGCCCGCGCCCCGCGTGGTGCTGACGCGCGCGGAGGCCGCGGCGGAGGCCCGCGTGCTCATCTCCACGTCGCCGGCCATGCGCCGGGCCCGCGCGCTGGTGGAGCGCATCGCGGACACGGACGTGCCGGTGCTGCTGCTCGGCGAGTCCGGCACGGGCAAGGAAGTGATTGCGCGGGAGATCCATGCGCGCAGCCAGCGCCACGGCCGTCCCTTCATCAAGGTGAACTGCGCGGCGCTGCCGGGCGAGCTGCTGGAGAGCGAGCTGTTCGGCCACGAGCGCGGTGCCTTCACGGGCGCCACGGCGGAGAAGCCGGGCAAGTTCGAGCTGGCGGATCAGGGCACCATCTTCCTGGACGAGATTGGCGAGATGGCCATCCGCCTCCAGGCGAAGCTGCTCCAGGTGCTGCAGGACGAGGAGTTCTTCCGCGTCGGTGGCAAGAAGAGCGTCCGCGTGGACAGCCGCGTGGTGGTGGCGACGAACCGCGACCTGGAGAAGGAGATCGCGCTCGGCAACTTCCGCGAGGACCTCTACTACCGCCTCAACGTCGTGGCCATCCGCCTGCCGCCCCTGCGCGAGCGCCGTGAGGACGTGGTGCCGCTCACCGACCACTTCCTGAAGAAGTACGGCAAGGGCTTCATGGAGGGCATCTCCGAGCTGCCCAACGAGGTGCTCCAAGCCTTCACCAGCTACGAGTGGCCGGGCAACGTGCGCGAGCTGGAGAACATGGTTCGTCGCCTGTGCGTGCTGAAGGACCCCTCGCTGGTGCTGGACGAGATCCGCGGCGGTGGCCGGACGCCGGCGAGCGCCCCGTCGCTGCCCACGTCCTTCGGCGGTGACGACTTCAGCCCTCCGCCGTCGCGCTACGCTCATCACGAGGAGTCCGCGCGCGTCTTCGCGTCCCCGCCGTCGCAGCCGCATGGCGCTTCCTCGAACTCGAATTCGAACTCGGGCGTGCAGGTGCTGGAGATGCCCGCGCGCGGCACCTCGATGACGCCCGTGCCGGTGGCCGTGGTGTCGGACGCCAATCCGTTCAACGCGGTGGCGCCTCCGCCGCAGCGCTACGCCAACCCGTTCGACGCGCCGCAGCCGCCGCCTCCGCCGCCTCCGACCGGGGAGCTGTCGCTCAAGGACATTGGCAAGCACGCCGCGATGCTCGCCGAGCGTGAGGCCATCCTGTCCATGCTCCAGCGCACCGCGTGGAACAAGCGCCGCGCCGCCGGCAAGCTGCGCATCAGCTACAAGGCGCTGCTCTACAAGATCAAGGAGTGCGGCATCATCGATCCTCGCGCGAGCGCCGAGTTCTAGCGCCGCGCCTCCTGCCTCATCGCGAAGCACCACGGCCCTCCTTCCGGATGACGGAAGGAGGGCCGTTTGCTTGCGTGCGACGGGGGTTGCCCGGTATCGCGGGGGCCATGACCGCTCCGCTCGTCCTGCTCGGCTGTGGCTACACGCTCACCCGGTGGGCCCTGGTGGAGGCCCGGTCCGGCCGCGAGGTGATCGCCACCACGCGCGAGGCCTCGCGCCGCGCGCTGCTGGAGGGCGCAGGCGTGCGGGTGTTGTCGCTCGACGATGCGCTGTCGCGGGCCGGGGACGCGCATGTCGTCGACTCCGTGCCTCCGGATGCCGGGCTGGATGCGCACTTCGCGCAGGTGCTGTCGCGGGCGCGGCCTGCGCGGCTCGTCTACCTGTCGTCCACGGGGGTGTATGGCGCCGCGCGCGGGCGGGTGGATGAGACGACGCCCGTGGACCCGACTTCGGCTTCGGCTCGGGGCCGGCTGGAGGCGGAGGCGCGCTTCCTGCCGGTGGGCGCGAGCGTGCTGCGCATCGCGGGCATCTACGGTCCCGGGCGCAACACCGCAGGCCGGATGAAGGCGGGCACGCTGCGCATTCCTGAATCGGGTGGGGGCCGGGTGTCCCGCGTCCACGTGGATGATCTGGTGGAGGCCGTGCGCGTGGTGCTCGAACGCGGCGCTCCGGGCGAAGTGTATTGCGTGGCGGACCGGCGCCCCGCGACGCAGGAGGAGACGGCGGTCTGGCTCAGCGAGCACCTGGGCCTTCCCATGCCGCCCCGCGTGCCCCTGGAGTCGCTCCACGAGTCCCTGCGCGGAGACCGGTCCATCGTCGCCGCGAAGCTGGAGGCCCTGGGCTGGACGCCGCGCTACCCGGACTTCACGACCGGCTTCGTCGCGGCCCTGGAGGAAGAGGCGCGGGGGTGACACTCCCTCCAACGCGCGGTGTTGGGTTGCTCGTGCGACGAGGAGACCCACGTGGACGACACCTTGCGACCGGAGGATGACCTGCCGCTTCGTGGCAGCCTGCCCGGCTGGCAGCTGGAGCGATTCCTCCTGGAGGAGCTGTCGCCCCACGACCGCGCGGAGGTGGAAGCGCTGCTGGCGCGGGACCCGGACGCCCGGGCGTGGCTGGACGCGCTGCGCACGGACACCCGCCGCATCCTGGAGACGTATCCACCCGCGCGGGTCGCGGCCGAGGTCGAGCGCCGCCGTCGGGGACAGGCCTTGAAGCGCCACGCGGCTCCGCCTTCGCCCGCGTGGGCGAGTGGGGGCCGGTGGTTCGCGCTCGGGGCTCCCGTGGCGGCGATGCTGGCGGTGCTCGTGTGGGACGGCTCGCGCTTCGTGTCACCGCCTCCCGTTGCGTCGGTGCTGGGAGAGGCGGTGCGGATCAAGGGCGATGCCCGACTGCGGATCCATCGCCAGGGGGCAGGGGAGGCGGAGCTGCTCTCCGACGGTGCCCTCGCCCGGGCGGGGGACGTGTTGCAGCTGAGCTACCTCGCGGCGGATCAATCGCATGGGGTGGTGGTGTCGCTCGATGGACGCGGGGTCGTCACGCTGCACTTCCCCGCGCATCCCGGCGACTCCACCGCGCTCCAGCCCGGCGGCGCGGTGCCCCTGTCCCAGGCCTATGCGCTGGACGATGCGCCCGGCTTCGAGCGCTTCATCCTCGTGACCGGAAACAGCCCCCTCGATGTCGCCGCCATCCTGGAGGCCGCGCGACGTCTGCCTTCGCAGGGCGCTCGTGACGCGCGGCTGGCGCTACCCGAGACCTTGCGGCAGATCTCCGTCACGCTTCGCAAGGCACCGTAGGGCGGGGCGCTTTCAGAGGTCGGCCGCCTCCGCGCGCAGCAGTTGTTGCAGGTCGAGCTCCGACCAGTCCAGCTCCTGCTCCACCTGCTGGAACGCGGCATCGCCGATGGTTCCATTCGCGCGCAGCTCCAGCAGGCGCTGGCGTTCGGCGGACATCGCGGTGCGCACCAGCTCCGCGTCTGCGGAGGGCGGCCCCCACGGCGTCGTCACGCTGTCCGGACGGGGCCCGGAGCCTTCGCCCGCGTGTCCCTCCAGCACCTGCTTCGCCCTCCGCAGTTGCAGCTCGTAGCGCCGCCGCACGAGCGTGGCCATCTCCGTGCCGGACGGCGAGGTGTCCATCGCCGCCAGCGCTGAACGGAGCATCGCGACCCGGGCGACCCTCACCTCGTGTTCGACCTCGTCGTCGTCGCCCAGCTCCAGGCGCGACATCAGCGGCCGCAGCGTCATGCCCTGCAACACGAGCGTGCCCAACACCACCGAGAAGGCGGTGAAGAGGATGAGGTCGCGGAAGGGGAACGGCGCGACGCCCTCACCTCCCGTCGGCAGCGCGAGCGCCGCCGCGAGCGTCACGATGCCCCGCATCCCGCACCACCCCACCAGCATGGAGGCATGCGGCGAGAGCGCATCCGCGTTGGCGGCGCCCGGGGACGCCTCGGAGACAGGCTTCTGCCGCCACCGGCGAAGCGCCGTCACGCCCATCACCCAGGCGATGCGCGCGAGGATCGCGGTGACGGTCACCACCGCCGCGACCCAGGTGTATTCCAGCCAGGTGGGCCGGTCGAAGCGCTCGACGATGGACTTGAGCTGGAAGCCCACGAGGATGAACGCGAGCACGTTCAACACGAACACGGCCACCTCCCACACCGCGTACGTCGGGATGCGGATCCGCGCGGGGACCAGGCTGGACGCGGTCCGCGAGGCCGTCATCGCGTAGACGACCGTGGTGAGGATGCCGGACAGGTGCAGCCGCTCCGCGAGGATCCACACTGCGAACGTGCTGCCGAACTGCACGATGGCGGCCGTGGCCACGTCGTCGATGAACCGGTTCGCGAAGAGGGTGAACCGCGCGAGCACGTACCCCAGCAGCAGGCTGCCCACCGTGACGACGAGCAGCATCGGCACCGCGCCCCAACCCACGATGCCGCCTGCGGCCGTGGCCCCCAGCGCGAGCCGGTAGATGAGCAGCGCGCTCGCGTCGTTGAACAAGCTCTCGCCTTCGAGGATGACGAGCAGCCGGTGCGGGGGCCGCAGCTGCTTCAGCACCGCCGTGGCCGCCGCCGCGTCCGGAGGCGCGACGATGGCACCCAGCGCGATGGCCGCGGCCCACGGCATGGATGGCACCATCCAATGCACGGCCACCGCCACCGCGATGACCGTGAGCACCACGGCGCCCAGGGCCAGGCTCGCCACCGGCCTCCAGTTCGCGCGCAGGTCTCGCGGGGAGGCGTCGAACGCCGCGTCCAGCAGCACCGGCGCGACGAAGAGCGTGAGCGCCAGCTCCGGATCCAACACCAGCTCCGGCGTCCCCGGCACCAGCGCCAGCACGGCCCCCGCGAGCGCCACCATGGCCGGATAGGGCGTGCCGATCCGCCGGGACAGCGCCGCCAGCCCCGCGCCGCCCAGCAGCAGCGCGATGACGATCTCGAACACGTGCATGGTGGTGTCCCCGGTGGGTGGTGCGCCTGGAACCTGCGGCGTAGCGCAGGACGGCAGGGTCCGGACAGGGACAAAACAGCGGCAAACGCGATGGGTGCCATCAGCCGGGGAGGGGGCGCGCCTTTGCAGGGCGGACACCCCCGGTGACAGGCTTGCGCCTTTCGGGCCGCGTGCGGACGCGCGGCCCCACGCCACCCTGTCCCGTGGGGGATCGATGTCCAGGTCGTTGTTGTTCGCGGCGTTCAACGAAGGCGCCCACCGCTCCATGGCCGGCGACCACGAGGCCGCGGTCCAGTCCTTCGACCAGGTCCTCGCCGTGGATCCAAGCCACTTCCCCGCGCTCACCGGGAAGGCCTTCGCCCTCAAGCAGCTGGGGCGGACCGAAGAGGCGCTGAAGGGCTTCCAGCGCGCCATCGAGCTGGACCCCACCGCGCCGGACCCCCACCGCGAGGCCGCGCTGTGCCAGCTGGCCCTGGGGGAGCCCGAGGCCGCCGCCCTCCTGATGGAGCGTGCGGTCCAACTCAACCCCACCCCCGGCTACCGGGAGGCCGCCGCCATCGAGGTCTACCACCTGGGTAACACGCTGCTGACGCAGGGCCGGCGGCCGGACAAGGCCCGCTACCGGCTGGCCCGACAGACCTTCGAGCTGGCGCTCGAGCTGTCTCCCGCCTACGTCGAGGCCGCCAAGGCCCTGTCGGACGTGTGGGAGCACCTGGGTGACCCTACCCAGCAGGAGCACTACGCAGTGCTGGCGACCCGGCTGAGGCCTGCCTCCTCCTGAGCTTGTTTCACATAATTTTCCAATAAAAGCGGAGGGAAAGGGCGCTGCGACGGTGTTGAATGCCGAGCGGTCGCCCTTCCTCAGGAGAACCCTTCGCATGATCGTGATGCTCGAGCCGGATTCCCCCGAATCCGTCGTGAACGCCGTCCTCCACCTCGCTTCGCAGTACGAGGGCGTCACCCCCCGCGCGCACGTGGTCCAGGGCGCCGAGTCCACCATCACGGAGCTGTACCTGCTGGGCTCCACCGCGCAGGTCCCGCTGGAGCCCTTCCAGCAGCTGCCCGGCGTGCGCCAGGTGGTGCGCGTGTCGCAGAAGTACCGGATCATCGGCCGGCACGGCGGCCAGCGCACCACGGCGGGCTTTGAATACAACGGCGTCACCTTCGACGACCGCTCGGTGAACATCTTCGCGGGCCTGTGCGCGGTGGATTCGCTGGAGAGCGTGGATTCGATGATGGCGGCGCTCAACCGCTGCGGCATCAACACCACGCGCATGGGCGCGTACAAGCCGCGCACCAACCCCTATGAGTTCCAGGGCCTGGGCGCCAAGTGCCTGCCGTGGGTGTTCGAGTCCGCGGGCAAGCACGGCATCAAGGTCGTCGCGATGGAGGTGACGAACCCGCGCCACATCGACGAGATCAACGACGCGCTCAAGCAGGCCGGCAACCCCACGGGCGTCATGCTCCAGGTGGGCACGCGCAACGCGCAGAACTTCGAGCTGCTCAAGAGCATTGGCCAGCAGCGCGCGTTCCCGGTGCTCTTCAAGCGCGGCATGGGCATCACGCTGGAGGAGTCCCTCAACGCGTGCGAGTACGTGGCGAGCGAGGGCAACCCGAAGATCGTCTTCTGCCTGCGCGGCGTGAAGACGCACCTGGGCGACCCGCACCGCAACATGGTGGACTTCGCGCACGTGCCCGTCGTTCGCCGGCTGACGCGCATGCCGGTGTGCGTGGATCCGTCGCACGCCATCGGGCGCGCGGAGGCTCCGCCGGATGGGCTGCCGGACATCTTCCACGCCATCGGGCAGGGGCTCATCGCGGGCGCGTCCATGGTGCTGGTGGACTTCCACCCGCACCCGGAGATCGCCCTGTGCGACGGGCCCCAGGCGCTGCGCCTGGAGCAGCTGGGCGCGCTGCAGCGCTACACGACCATCGTGCGCGGCGCGTACACGGAGGCCGTGAAGAACGGCGACGGGACGGCCAGCAAGGCCCCGGCCGCGCAGGTCAGTCGCTGATCGCGTAGCTGCCGAGGACCTGGAGCGACGTACACGCGCTCCGGGCCTCATCCAGGGCGGCGCGCACTTCGGGCACGTCCTGCGCGCCGTCCACGTCCAGGCACCAGCGGTAGTCCCAGGCGCGGACGCCGCCCGGGCGTGACTCCAGCCGCGCGACGTTCACCCCTCGCGCGGCGAAGGCCCCCAGCACGCCCGCGAGCGCGCCGGGCCCGTCGTTCACGGTGAGCACCAGGGACGTCTTCCGCCGGGTGCCAGTCCGTGGCGGCAGGGCCGGGCCCACCGCGAGGAAGCGGGTGGCGTTGTCCGGCGAGTCCTCGATGCCCTCCGCGACGATGGTGAGGCCGTAGAGCTCCGCCGCGGCCCGGCTGGCGATGGCCGCCGTGCCCGCCGGGGCCTCCTCGCTCACGCGCCGCGCCGCCACCGCGGTGTTCACCTCCGGCACCGGCTGCAGGTGGTGCCTCCTCAGCCAGCCCGCGCACTGCGCCAGTGCCTGCGGATGCGACAGCGCGCGGGTGAGGCCTTCGAGCGGGCGGCCCGGTGGCGCCAGCAGGCAGTGGCGCACGCGCAGGCGCAGCTCTCCGGACAGGCGCGGGGTGAACTCCAGGAGCAGGTCCACCACCTCCGCCACCGGTCCCGCGAGCGCGCTCTCCATGGGCACGACGCCGCCGTCCACGCGGCCCTCGGCCACGGCCTCGAAGACGGCGCGGAAGGTGGGGCAGGGGATGAGCACCGCCGAGGCGCCGAAGAAGGCGCGCGCGGCTTCGTCCCCATACGCGCCGCGCTCGCCCTGGAAGGCGATGCGGGGGGCGTCGTCACCCATCGATGGGCTCCGCGCGCGGGTACGTGCCCAGCACGCGCAACGACGAGGTGAGCGGGCGCAGGTCCTCCAGCGCCGCCGTCACGGACGCGGACGCGGCATGGCCCTCCACGTCCAGGTAGAAGCGGTACTGCCACGGCGCGCCCGGGATGGGGCGCGACTCCAGCTTGGAGAGGTTCACCCCGCGCTGCGTGAGCCGTTGCAGCACCTGTCCCAGCGCGCCCGGGCGGTGCTCCAGCACCACCATCAGGGACGTCTTGCACGGCACGTCCGGTGCGAGCGGCGTGGGCTGGCGCCCCACCTCCACGAAGCGCGTGAAGTCCGCGCCGGGCTGCAGGTCGCTGGCGAGCACCACGAGGCCGAAGCGGTTCGCCGCGGACTCGCTGGCGATGGCGGCCACCGTCACGTCGTTGCGGTCCGCCACCGTGCGCGCGGCGACGCCGGTGTCGGGCCCCAGCACCGCGCGGGCCCACGGCACGTGCGTGCGCAGGTAGTCCTCGCATTGCGCCAGCGCCTGCGGATGCGACAGCACCTCGCGCAGGTCCTCCAGCTTCGCGCCCTTCACGCCCAGCAGCCGGTGATCCACCTGGCTCACCACTTCGCCCGTGATGACGCCGTCGCCCGCGGCGAGCACGTCGTACGTCTCGTTCATGCTGCCCGCGGTGGTGTTCTCGATGGGCATCAACAGCAGGTCCTGCTCGCCGCGCTTCAGGGCCTCCACCGCGTGCCGTGCGGAGTCGAAGCCCGTGAGGAGCACGCCACCCTGACGGTGGGCGTAGCGCTGGCGCGCGGCCAGGTGACTGTAGGAGCCCTCGACGCCCAGGTAGCCCACCCGCAACGGGGTGGTGTCCAGCCGCGTCACCAGCGCCTGCTGGCGGGCCACGGACATGTCCAGGATGACGCGGTAGAGGCGCTCGACCTCATGGGGATCAAGCCCCCGCTCCGCTGCCCGGCCGCGCAGCTTGCGCAGGAGCAGGTCCTCGCGCTGCGGGTCCCGGAAGGGCCAGGCCGTCGCCAGCTTGGCGCGGGCCACGTCGTCCGCCAGGGCCATGCGCCGCTGGAGCGCGTCCAGGATGTCCTCGTCGACGCGCTCCAGCGCCGTCCGCAGGGTGTCCAGGTCGGGGGTGTCCGTCATCGGCAGAAGATAACAACTCGCGTCAGGGGGCGGATCATCTCCGTCGGCGTGATCCGTGCGGCCGTCGTCCAACGGCCTGCATGGCGTCGAAGGCGCACCACCCGTGATGCAAGACGAGTGGCGTGGATTCCGAGACGTCTGGCGTGGATCCGGTGAGCCGAGGTCGCCGTAGAGGGACGGAAATCCCGGCAAGGAACGGGATAATCGTACTTTACGTGATGCTTGTGCGGTTAGACGCGTTGGCCCATAGTTCACGGCGGGTCAAGTCATTGGGGGAATGGGTGTCCATGAACGGAAAAACGCATGTCATGGTCGAGGAGCGTGAAACTTTCTCCTTTGGCACACGGGACCCGGAAATCGGGCTTGGCTGGCACCGTAGGTTGAGCGTGCCTTCATCTGGAGCGCGCGGTTCCACCCCGAGCCCGCAGACCCCCTCATGAGGCTGGCGGAAGCAGACCTGCGACGGGCCCCATCCCCCCTTCCAACCGCACAGTTCAGGAGATCATGGTGACGGCTCAAAACGAACCACCGGAGAAGGCGCACAGTGCCACCACTGTGACCGAGCCGCCTGCCGTGACGAATCGCCGCACGCCGTGCTGCACGACGGGGACCCGGGACCGGCTGTGTGACATCGCCATCGCCTACGCCCAGCAGAAGGGGCTGAGCGCGCGCGAGAGCGAGGTCTTCACGCGGTTCGTGTCCAAGGGGCGCACCAGCAAGGAGATCGCGGCCGAGCTGGGCATCGCCTACCCGACCGTGAAGCTCTACTGGACGCGCATCTACCGCAAGCTCAACTGCGACGACGCGGTGGGCGCGCTCGTCGCCTTCGTGCGGGACATGACCGTGCACCTGCAGTGCAAGAACTGCGGCTCGGACGCGGTCATCCTGTAGTCCCGGGTGGCTCAGACACGCGTCCAGTTCGACGTGTGCTGGGCCCCCAGCGTGAAGCGCGTGGCGGCGTGCTTCAGCAGCTCCTGGTAGGCGGCCGTCTCCGGCTGCTCCAGGTACTTCGCGAAGGGACACGCGAGCTGGGTGAGGAGCAGGGCTCCCGGCTCCGTGCTCAGCACGGAGTGGTAGGCGGAGAAGCCCACCACCTGGCCGTGGCCGCGCACGGCGGGGAACAGGCTGTCGCGGCGCCACGCGTGGTAGTCCTGGAGCGCCGCCGGAGCAATCTCACTGCGCATCAACTGCAGGTGCTCCGCGTCCGGTACGGGGGACGTGGCCTTCACGATGTCGCGCAGCTCGTGGAGCTGCCGGCGGTAGTCCACGGTCAGCCGGGGCCGCACCACGGCCTCCACCTCCCGCCAGGCTCCGTCGCCCAGCAGGTCGCCCAGCCCGGACGGATCCGGGAGGGCGACGAACTCCATCAGCCGGTCACCCCCCTCGTGCAGGTAGACGGCGCGGGGCAACCGCGCGTCGGTGGGCCGGCGCTGGCGCAGGACGGAGACCACGTCCTGCACGTCCCGCACCTCCAGCTTCATGTAGTTCAGCAGCAGGTACCGTGCGGGCCCTGATCCACTCATGACTCGTGCTCCGTTGTTCGTCGGGGAGGGGGACTGAAGAGGCTCAGGCGGCCTTGCTGGCGGCGGGACGCAATGCGGGGAACAGCTCGTCCACGAGCGCCTGGATGCTGGCGCCCTGCAGCAGCTTCGCGAGCGGCACCGGCACGCCCAGCGCGGGCTCCAGCCGGTTGACCAGGTTCACCGACACGAGCGAGTCCAGCCCGAAGCCCACGAGCGGTGCATCCGTGGCGATGGCCTCGTCGGCGCCGAGCACGTCCGTCACCTGCTTGCGCACCACCTCCACGATGACGTCGCGGCGCTCGGCCTCCGACGCGGCCTGGATGCGCTGCCGGAGCAGGCGCGGATCCTCTCCCGCCCGCTGCGACCGGCGCTTCTGCGTGCCGCCCTTGCCCAGCGACGAGTACAGCGCCGGAGCGCCGCCCTTGAACTGCTGGGTCCACACGGCCCAGTCCGTGGTCGTCACCGCGGCCTGCTCGATGTCGTGGCGCAGCAGGTAGTCCAGCGCCTCCAGGGCGTGTCCGGGCTTGAGCGCCTGGACGCCATGGGCCGCCGCGCCCTGCGCGTGGGTCCGTCCGGGCAGCTCCCACGCGCCCCAGTGGATGACCGTGGCGGGGAGGCCCTGCGAGCGTCGCAGGTGGGTGAGCGACTCCATGAACGCGCCGCCCGCGGCCTCGTTCGCGCCGGTGTCGGAGCCCAGCCAGCTCTGGGTGGAGGAGAAGAGGACGAAGTGGTCGAGCTTGAGCGTCCGCGTGTGCTCGTGCAGCAGCCACGCGCCCCGCGTCCTGGGCGCGAGCCCCGCCGCGAACTTCTTCCAGACGATCATGTCCAGGAAGTCCTCCTGCCGCGCGGAGGCGCAGTGGAAGACGCCCTTGAGCGCCGGCATCCCCTCCAGTCCGGCGAACACGCGCCGCGTGTCGGCTTCCTGGGTGAGGTCCGCCTGGGCCACGTGGACCTTCGCGCCCCGCTTCGTCAGCGCTTCGATGGCCTTCGCCTTCGCGTCATCCAGGGGCTTCGCGTCCGCCAGCACCAGGTTCCGCACGCCGCCCTGGGCCACCATCCACTCCGCCAGCTGGAGTCCGGTGGCGCCCAGCCCGCCCGCGATGAGGTAGGTCGCGTCGCCCTTGAACAGCGGCGTGCGCTGCTCCGGCCGGGGCTTCTGGGCCCGGGTCAGCCGGGGCGCGAAGCGCTTGCTGCCGCGCAGCACCACCTGGTCCTCGCCATCCGAGTTCCACATCTCCGCCAGCAGGGCGGCGGCGTCATCGGACGTGCCTCCGGCCGCGTGACGCTCCAGGTCCACCACGCCGCCCCACAGGTCGGCATGGCGCAGGGCCATGGCGGAGCCGAGCGCCCACAGCGGCGACTGCGCGACCTCCACGGCGCCGACGCCGGGCGTGGGGCCCTGGGCGTTGCGCGTGGCGAACCACAGCCGGGGCGCGGCGCCCGTCACCGAGTTCACCACCGAGACGGCCTGGATGAGCAGCAGCGCGTTGCCGACGGTGCCCGCCTCGCTGCTCGCGAGCTGCTCCAGCGCCATCCGCTCGGAGGACGGCGCATCCAGCCCCCAGAGGTAGACGACGTGGCGGTAGGAGATGCCCGGGACGCCGAAGTAGTCGCGGATGAGTCGATGGAAGAGCTTGGGCTCGTCCGGCGCGATGGGCTTGTGGCGCTCACCATCCACGAGCGTCACGTCCGGATGCACCAGGTGGCACTTCTCGCCCAGCGCGCGCAGCTGCTCCGCGAGCGCGCGGCCCACGCCGCCCCGGTCCGCGAAGATGAGCCAGCGGTTCGCCAGCGCGTCCTTGTTGCGGGCGGGCACGGCGAGCGCGGGGCGCTCCTCCCAGCTCCGCTGGATGATGGAGTCCACCAGGGGATCACCCGACGACACGGATGCGGGCTGCATGGCCTCCTGCGTGAGGCGCTTGACCTGCAGGCCCTCCATCATCGCGAGCAGGCGCCCATCCTCCGCGTGCAGCCTGATGTCGATGACCATCGTGTCCGCGGTGGCACCTGGACGGCGCCGCGCGTGCACCCACGCCTCGCGCACGCCCGTCTCCAGCGACATGAAGCGCTCCATGCTCAGCGGCAGGAACGTGCGCCGCGGGTCCTCCGGCGGCACGGTGAAGTCGCCGTAGGCGTCCGCCAGGGCCGGGTAGATGTGGAGGCAGGCGTCGAGGAACGCGGGCTGGAACGCGTAGGGCTCCGCCGCCACGTGCTCCGGCAGCCGGACGCGGCTCAGCGCCTCGCCCTCGCCCTGCCACAGCTCCTGGATGCCACGGAACGCCGGGCCGTACTCCAGGCCCATGTCGCGGATCGCCGGATAGAAGCGCTCCACGGGGATGGCCTTCGCGCAGCGGTCCTTCAGGGCCGCGAGCGCCACGGACGGCGCCTGCGCGTCCTCACCGATGGCGGCCTGCCTGGGCATCAGCTCGCCTTCGATGTGCTGGACCCAGGGCGCGCCCGGCCGGTCTTCGGTGCTGGAGACCTTGAACGCGGCGCGCTTCTCGTCCAGCGGGGTGATGACCAGGTGGATGACGCGGCTGCCGTCCTCGGGCAGCACCAGCGCCGCGCCGTAGAGGAAGCGCTCCATCACCACGTCGGTGACGCCAAAGTGGGCGCGGGCGCCCGACGTCACCAGCTCCAGCGCGGCCGTGGTGGGCAGCACCGGCAGGCCGAAGATGCGGTGGTCATCCAGGTACGTCAGCTGGTCCAGGCTGTAGTGGGCCTCGAACTGGGCCTCCTTCAGCGTGGAGCGCAGCCGCTCGCCCAGCAGGGGATGCGACGCCTTGCCGCGGCGCACGGGACCCGTGGCGCTGGACTCCTTCACCCAGTAGCGCTTGTGCTGGAAGGGGTAGGTGGGCAGCGGCAGCCGCTGGCGCGCGAAGGGCGCGTCGAAGCCCGCCCAGTCCACCGCGTGGCCGCCCACGTAGAGCGCGCGCAGCGTCTCCGACAGCACCTCCCAGTCGCCCTTCTGGCGGCTGAGCGACGCAAGCCACTGCGCCGGGCCTTCGGACACGCACTGCCGCCCGAGCCCCAGGAGGCTGGAGCCGGGGCCCACCTCCAGGAACAGCTCGTAGCCGGCCTCGCGCAGCGTCTGCATGCCCTGCGAGAAGCGCACCGCGCCCCGCGCGTGGTCGCGCCAGTAGCGCGCGGTGGGCGCCTCCTCCATGAAGCGGCCCGTGAGGTTGGACACCACCTTGAGCTTGGGCTTCTGGAAGCGGATGCCCGCTGCCACGGCCTCGAGCGGATCCAGGATGGGGTCCATCAGCGCCGAGTGGAACGCGTGCGAGACGACCAGCTCCTTGAAGTCGATGCCCCGGCGGGTCAGCTCCTGGAACAGCTCGCCCAGGGCCTCCTTGTCACCGGAGACGACGGTGCTGCGGGGCGCGTTGCTGGCAGCGATGGACAGCAGGTCGCCGTGGGGCGTGATCAGCTCCAGGACCTGGGCCTCGGAGGCGAACACCGCCACCATGCCGCCCGTGCGCGGCAGGCCCTGCATCAGCCGGCCCCGGTGGGAGATGAGCTTGAGCGCGTCCGCGAGGCTCATGACGCCCGCCACGCAGGCCGCCGTCACCTCGCCTACGCTGTGTCCCATGACGACGTCGGGCTTCACGCCCCACGAGCCCCACAGGGCCGCGAGCGCGTACTCCACCGCGAAGAGGGCGATCTGCGTGTAGCCCGTCTCGTTCACGAGCTTCGCGTCGTCGCCTTCCGCGAACAGCACGCCCAGCAGCGGCCGGTCCATGTGCGGCCGGGACAGGGCGTCGCACTCGTCCAGCGCAGCGCGGAAGACGGGCTGCGTGCGGTAGAGCTCCGCCGCCATGCCCGGGTACTGCGCCCCCTGGCCGGTGAAGAGGAAGGCCACCGGGCGCTGCTTGCCCGTGCCCTTCGCCACGCCCGCGCCGGGCTCATCACCCGCGGCGGTCGCGAGCCGCGTCGCCAGCTCCTGCACGGAGCGCGCGGACACCGCCAGGCGGTGCTCGAAGAACGTGCGGCTGGTGCTCGCGGTGAAGCACACGTCCGCGAGGTCCGCGTCGGGGTGCGCCGAAAGGTACCGGGCGAACCGCTCCGCGCTCTGGGCGAGCGCCGCCTCGTTGCGGGCGGACAGCGCCAGGGTGTGGAGCGGGCGCTCGACGAAGGGGGCCTTCTCCCGCGGCGGACGTACCGGTGCCTCCTCCAGCACGACGAAGGCGTTGGTCCCGCCCAGGCCCAGGCCGTTGACGCCCGCGCGGCGCGGGTGGCCTTCAGGGGCGGGCCAGTCGCTCAGGTCGGTCTGGATGAAGAAGGGGCTGCTCGGCAGGCCGAGCTTCGGGTTCGCCTTCTGGAAGTTGATGGTGGGCGGGATGCGCTGGTGGTGCAGCGTCAGCGCCGTCTTGATGAGCGCGGCCATGCCGGCCGTCTGCTCCAGGTGGCCGATGTTCGTCTTCACGGAACCGATGCCGCAGAAGCCCTTGCGCGCGGTGCCGGTGCGGAACGCGCGCGTGAGCGCCTGGACCTCCAGCGGGTCGCCCACCGTCGTGCCGGTGGCGTGGCACTCCACGTAGCCGAGCGTGTCCGGGGACACGTCCGCCAGCGTCATCGCCTCCAGCATCGCCATGGCCTGGCCGGGGACGCTCGACGCGCCGTAGCTGACCTTCTGGCCACCGTCGTTGTTGATGGCCGTGCCCTTGATGACGGCGTAGATGGTGTCGCCGTCCTCCATCGCCGCGCGCAGGGGCTTGAGGAGGACCGCGGCGACGCCGCTGCCGAAGATGGTGCCCTGGGCCTTCTCGTCGAAGGCGCGGCAGTGCCCGTCCGGAGAGAGGATGTCCTCGCTCTGGTACACGTAGCCGTTCTTGTGCGGGAAGCGGATGGTGGACGCGCCCGCGAGCGCCATGTCGCACTCGCCGTCCAGCACGCTGCGGCAGGCCAGGTGCAGCGCCACCAGCGAGGTGGAGCACGCGGTCTGGATGTTGATGCTGGGCCCCTTCAGGTCCAGCTTGTAGGACACGCGCGTGGCGACGAAGTCCTTGTCGTTGCCGATGTGCTGCACGCTGCCCGTGGGCCCCAGCAGCTCCGGCGCGGTCTGCTGGTAGGCGGCCAGGTAGCTGGTCACCACGCCGCCGGAGCCCGCGAACACGCCCACGGGGGAGCGGATGGACTCCGGGTGGTAGCCGGCGTTCTCGAAAGACTCCCACGCCACCTCCAGGAAGAGCCGCTGCTGCGGATCCATGAAGGTGGCTTCCCGCCCGGTGTAGCTGAAGAACCCGGCGTCGAACTTGTCCACGTCCTCCAGATACGGCGTGGCGGGGACGAAGCCGGGCGTGTCCAGCACCTGCTCCGGAACGCCTGCCTCCGCCAGCTCCTCCCGGCTGAAGAAGGAGATGGACTCCTTGCCTTCGCACAGGTTCTTCCAGAACGAGTCAAGGTCCCTGGCGCCCGGGAAGCGGCACGCCATGCCAATGATTGCGACGCCTTTGAGATGATCAAACGAACTCATGACGGTTCTTCCGGAAGCAGCAAGGGAGCGATGGGGACGGCGGTGAAGTCAGGAAACGGCGGGGACTACCTGCGGCGGGCTTCGGCGCGACGCTTGCTCTCGAGCAGCGCGTCGGACGGGCCTTCCGCGGCCTTCTCTCCGGAGAAGAACCGCTCGTAGGCGGCGCACAGGTCCGCCACGGTGCGGACGCTGGTGATGGGCACCAGCTCCTGGAAGGGGTCCGCCTTCAGGCGGATCTCCAGCGAGGCCACCAGCTGCGCCAGGTCCAGGGACGACAGCCCCAGGTCCGGGCCCAGCCGGTTCTCACGGGCGACCTGGGGCACCTTGCCCTCCTCGGCCGCCTTCTCCTCGAGGATGGAGGCGATGTGCTCCACGACCAGCTTCTGCAACTCCTGCGCGTTGGGCCCCTGGCTCAGCATGTGATTCCCCCGTCGACAACGATGGTTTGACCGGTGATGAAAGACGCCTGCGGTGACAGCAGGAACTGGACGACCTGCGCCATGTCGTCCGCCGTGCCCAGCCGCCCCAGCGGCGTGCGGCGGATGATGCGCTGCTTGGCTTCCGGCGTGAGGTCCGCGACCATCTCGCTCTCGAAGTAGCCCGGGGCCACGGAGTTCACGCGGATGTGCTTGGGCCCCAACTCGCGCGCCAGGCTGCGCGTCAGTCCGTCCAGCGCCGCCTTCGTCGCGCTGTACACCGCGACGCCGGAGTGGCCCCGCACGGCGTTGACGGAGGAGACGTTGATGATGCTGCCGGTCTGCTGCTGCAGCATGTGCTTGGAGCACGCCTGGATGAGGTAGATGGCGGACTTCAGGTTCAGGTCGATGCCCTGCTCGATCTGCGAGGTGCGCATCGTCGTCAGGATGCCGTCGATGCCCACCCCGGCGTTGTTGACGAGCGCATCCACGCGCCCGTAGGTGGACGCCACCTTGTTGACGAACGTCTTCAGCGCGGCGGGGTCGGTGGCATCCACCGACTCCCAGAGGAAACGCTGATGCTCCGGATCCTTGGAGAGCAGCGCGGTGACGAACGGGCTCTCCGAGCGGCTGAACGTCGCGACGGTGTAGCCGCGCTCCAGACAGCTGGTCACCAATGCCTGACCCAGCCCCCGGCTTCCTCCGCTGACGATGACGACCTTGGAACGACTCTCTGCGTTTGTGGACACGTTGAACCCCCTCTCAATGCTTGTCAGCCGACCCGGGCCTTCTTGAACCGGTCCCCATGCAGCCGTCCCTCCACCACCTCGACGGCCACCGGAATCTTGTAGGCGTCCAGCCGGCTGCGGCAGAACTGGCGCAGCCGCTTGGTGAGCGCGGACACGTCCTCCGGCTCACGCACCGTGACGCGGGCGACGACGACGTTGCCGGTGATGGGGCTGGGACGCCCGACGACCGTGGCGTCCGTCACGTTGGGCAGTTGCAGGAGGACGCTCTCCACCTCCGCGGGATAGACCTTCTCCCCGCCCACGTTGATGATCTCCGACTTGCGGCCGAGGATGCGCATGTACTCGCCATCCACCTCCACCGCGTCGCCGGTGTTGAACCAGCCCTCGTCGTTGAAGGGCGAGGGCGCGTTGAGGTAGCCGACCATCGCGGACTCGGCGCGGATCCACAGGATGTTGTCGATGACCTTCAGCTCGTAGCCCTCGCCGCCCACCTTCACCCAGAGGGACGCGTCGTCCTTGGACTTCGTCTGGAGGATGCCCAGCTCCGACAGCCCGTAGGTCTGCTTGAGCTTGATCTGCGGAAACACCTCGTGCAGGTGCTTGAGCGTCGCCGCCGGCATGGGCTCCGTGCCGTAGGTGATGACCTCCAGCGACGACAGGTCGTGCTGACGGTACGCCTCCGACATCAGCAGCATGTTCAGGAACGTGGGCGTCGTGGGCAGCAGCTGGACGCGGTGCTTCTCGATGGTGGCGCAGACCGCCTGCGGCGTGCGCTCCGTCAGCGGGATGATGGTGCCGCCGGACGTGAGCGCGTGGAGCATCGTGTTGATGCCACCGATGTGATCCAACAAGAGGAAGGTGAGGGTGCGGCTGCCGGCCCGGGCCTTCTTGAACTTGCGGAGCATCTTCTCGAAGTCGAGCAGCGACGCCTTGCTGCGGCCCGTGGACCCGGAGCTGAACAGGATGAGCCCCGGCACGCCCTGGTCCTTGAGCCAGGTGTTGAGCGGGTGCTGCGTCGCGGGTGACAGCCGCGTCACGCCCAGGAGCTCCGTGCCCTGGAACTCGAAGAGCGCATCGCACTCGGCGATCTCCAGGAACTCCTTCAGTGTCTTCACCGTGGGGGCCAGTGGCACCGCGATGTTGCGGTTCAACACCAGCGCGACCAGCAGCGCGCACGTCTCAGGATTGTAGTCCCCGCGCAGCGCCACGGAGGTGCCCGGCGTCAGGGAATGCTTCTGGAGCTCCGCGAGCCAGCCCTTCACACGCGCCACGAGCGCGGTATAGGAGACCTCCTGGCCATCCCAGATCAAAGCAGGCCGCGAGCCCTGGGACTCCAGGCGCTCCAATAGCCACTGCACATCGGTCTTTTCCCCAAGCATTTCTCATCCCCTCTAGGTGAATCCGATCCCGGGCGCCACGCGGAGACAGACGGCCTCCGGGCGCTCCCTTGATCGCGGCGAGACACTAAAAAACATTTTGAAAGACAACATGCTCGCCTGTTCATGTCATCCGTACGCTGACGCAGGATGGCGCTCACGGCTCACGTGTTGCCTGGCTGTCTACAAGATGGGTGTGATTCATTTCACAGCGTGCCAGGAATTGCTTCCTGTATCTCTTAACGCGATGCCGGACCGGTCATGTCCCACGGGCGATGTCATCCCGTGGAGGACATAAACGGGTGAACGTGCATCTTGACGCGGCCCGTAGCAAAGCATCCCGAGTCGTTGGATGCAGGACAGATGGGGAAGAAGGGGGAAACGCATGTTTACAGTTGATCCAATGCGCCGGAAGGCGTCCCTGACCGATTTGGCCGAGGCCTCGAGCGCCAACGAGGTGCCGACCCAGACGGAGCGGCCGCTCCACGTCACGCCGCTGCCGCTGCATGTCGTGGGTGACAAGTTCGTCTCCTTCGCGGGAGAGAACCCCGGCGTGATCACCGTCTCCAATCTGGAGCGCCTGCTCGCGCAGGACGCCCTGGAGCGGCCCGCCGCCCTCATCGTGGGGCAGGGCGTGTCCCTGGAGCGCCTGGCCGTGCTGGAGGAGCGCATCCAGCAGAGCCCCGCGCGCGACCGCGTCTCCATCCAGGAGGCCCGCATCCGCGACCGCTGCCCCGGCAAGTACACGCACAAGCACTACGACCGGAACACCATCATCACCAACCCCTTCAAGGACGCGGCGGAGGACCTCTACCGCTCCTACCTGGTGCTGGACGACGACTGCGCGGAGATGGGGGACCACGTCACCGGCCACCACCTCCAGGGCGTGGTGTTCTTCGAGGCGTCTCGCCAGATGTTGCTGGCGGCGACGGAGAAGTTCTGGCTCGAGCAGATCGGCCGGCCGTACTACTTCGTCCTCAACGAATACAACATCACGTACCACACCTTCGGCTTCCCCCTGCCGACCGACATCACGATGAAGGTGGTGGCGGAGCGCGGTGACACGCGCCAGACGGGCGCGGTGTTCCTCGACATCAAGGTCGAGTTCTTCCAGGTCGGCGTGTGCATCACGGAGGTGTTCGTGAAGTACGCCGCCTTCGACAAGGCGCTCTTGAGCGCGCGCGAGGGGCTGCTGTCGCGGCTCGCGCTCGTCAAGCTCGCGCCTGGCCTCTCTCCTCTCAACGAAATCGACGCCTGAAACAGGACTTCCGCCGCCATGAGCAAGAACTACATCGTTTTCTCAGACATCGATGAGACGCTGATCCGCTTCAAGAGCATGATCACGTTCATGGATTACTTCCTGTACAAGACGCCGTACGCGTCGCGGCCGGAAGCGGACCAGAAGCGCAAGGAATTCCAGGCCATCAACGAGGCCAACACGCCCACCGCGGACCGGGCGGCGCTCAACAAGCGCTTCTACGAGATGTTCGCGGGCATCTCCCAGGCGGAGCTGCAGGCGGCGGCGAAGGTCTGGCTCCAGGAGGTCATGGACCGGGGCGACCTGTTCGTGTCGTCGGCGTACTCCGAGCAGAAGGAGCACAAGTCCCGCGGCGCGGAGCTGGTGCTCGTCTCCGGGTCGTTCAAGGACATCCTCGGCCCCATCTGCTCCTACGTCGGCGCGGACCGGCTGCTGTGCTCGGAGCTGGAGGTGAAGGATGGCCTCTACACCGGCACGCTGCTCCAGCAGGTGATTGGCGACGGCAAGTGGGAGGTCATTTCCCGCTACATCGCGGGCAAGGGCATCCAACTGGACGCCTGCTACGCCTACGGCGACCACGTGTCGGACATCTGCTTCATGGAGAAGGTGGGCAACCCCGTCGTCGTGGGTGACTCGCCGGCCATGCTCAAGGTCGCGCGCGAGCGCAGCTGGCGGGTCCTTTCGGCGAACTGAAGTCAGGGAATCAAAAGCCATGCCTACCCAGAAACACGTCTCCGCCCTCAAGCTGACGACGCAGGGCCCGCCCTATCCGCCCAGTGAAATCATGGACAAGGATGGGAACTTCATCGTCATTGGCAATGTCATCCAGGAAGACCTGACGATGAAGTGGACCGCGGCGGTGGTGGCCGCGGACAGCCCGGTGCCGGAGTTCGGGAAGCTCGCCCCCTACAAGGTGGTGCGCCAGCTCTCCACCGACGAGCTCGCGACCAGCGAAGAGGTGTTGCACACGGTGTCGCTGCCGCTGGCGTGCAACAACTACAAGCTCGTCTTCGCGCCGGAGCAGCTCCCCCACGCGCACAGCGTGGTGCGGCCGTCGCTGCCGCTGCACGAGGCGTACATCCCGGACTACCGCCCCATCGACGGGCGGAAGATCACCTCGCCCATCACCCTGGGACAGTGGTGCCAGGCCAAGGGGACGATGACCATCGAGGTGGGAGACACCTACGCGGACTTCTCCTTCGTGTTCGAAGGGATGATCCCCCACAGCCTCTACACGGTGATGGGGCTGCGCCGGCATGAGATTCGCCCCCAGGACACCGTGCGTCCGGGCCCGCTGGGCATCCCCAACGTCTTCATCGCGGACGCGGAGGGCCGGGCCACGTACTCCGCCCGCATGCCCAACCCGTTCCCGCCGGGGCCGCAGTCCAACCGCATCATCGACGTCATCGTCCTGTGGATCAGCTCCCAGATGAGCTTCGGCGGGGCCATTGGCCACCACGGGCTCGGCGGGGATGTCCATGCCCAGCTCAAGTCCGGTCCCGCTCCATTCGAGGGACTCGAGACGAGAGGGTAGGGGGACGCGATGAGCACCGACACGACTCAGAAGGGACAGGTGGTGACGCCGTTCACCGCCATCCTGCTGGCACTGGGCTCCATCATCATGGTGCAGCCCATCTTCCAGCACATCGGCGCGGACTTCGGGATTCCCATCACCGACGTGCGCGTCTCGTTCAGCTATTGCAGCCTCACCTACGCGGTGGCGTTCTTCCTGCTGGGGCCGCTGACGGACCGGGTGAACCTCACCCGCATGGCCATGATCAGCGCGCTGGGACTCGCGGGCAGCGTGCTGCTGTGTGGCGCCGCGCCCAGCTTCCTGCTCTTCAACCTGGGCATGGGGTTCATGGGCGCCTTCGCCGCCGGCATGGTCAGCCCCATGTTCCCGTACATGACGCGCATCGCGCCGCCGGGGAAGGCGGGCGCCTACCTGGGCCTGTGTCTCAGCGCGACGGTGACGGGCCTCATCATCGGCCGCACGGTGCTGGGCATCCTCACCGGCATGTTCGGCTGGCGCATGGCGATGATGGGCTACAGCCTCCCCATCATCCTCCTGGCCGCGGCGCTCTTCCGCGCCCGGGCCCTGCCGGCGCTGCCCGGAGAGAAGCCGTCGCTGGGGGCGCAGTACGTGCGGTCGCTCAAGCTGCTGACGATGCCGCACATCGTGCGCCGCTACGTGGCGGGCTTCCTGTTGTTCTTCGCCTACCTGGGCGCGCTGACGACGCTGACGTTCTACCTGGTCGGTCCTCCGTTCGGCCTGACGGTGGGTCAGATTGGCTGGCTGAGCCTCGCGGGCATTGGCGGGGCGGTGATTGCTCCCAAGGCCGGCGCGCTGGCGCAGGCCTATGGCGCGAGCCGCGTGGTGCGCACCGGCGTGGTGCTGGTGCTCGCCTCGTTCGGCATCATGCTGCTGTTCCAGAACGTGGTCGCGGTGATGCTGGGCGTGCTCGTCCTCTACACGGGGGTGTATGCCTGTCAGCCGGCGGTGTTCTACGACGTGACCACCGCCATCCAGCCGCAGCAGATGGGGGCCGCCTCCTCGCTGTACCTCTTGAGTTGTCTTTCGGGAGGCAGCCTGGGCAGCTACACGCTCGGGTCGGTGTGGCAGCGCTGGGGCTGGCGGGGTGTCATGGCCGCGGCCGGGGCCGCCACGCTGGGCACGCTGGTGCTGGGCGCGGTGGGCAGCAGCCCCCGGCCGGCCCTGGCGCGGACCGCGACGTGACAGGCGACGGGCAGGGCGTGGGAAGAAACTTCGTGAAGAGGGAACACAATGACTGACGTCCGGAGCACGGTGTCACTGGGGAAGCTGGGCAGCGCGAGCCTGCCGCGCGTGGGCCTGGGCTGCATGGGCATGAGCGAGTTCTACGGCCCGTCGGACGAAACCGAGAACCTTCGCATCCTGGCCCTGGCGAACGAGCTGGGCTACCGGCACTTCGACACCTCCGATATGTACGGCGGAGGTGCCAACGAGGAGCTGCTGGGGCGCTTCCTGAAGACGGTGCCGCGCGAGCGCGTCTTCCTGGCCACCAAGTTCGGCATCGTGCGCGACACGGTGGGCGGCCTGGCGCGCGGCGTGGACAACAGCCCTGAGTATGTGCGCGCGGCCTGTGAGCGCAGCCTCCAGCGGCTGGGCGTGGACCACATCGACCTGTACTACGTGCACCGCAAGGACCCGAACGTCCCCATCGAGGACACGGTGGGGGCCATGGCGGACCTGGTGAAGGCCGGCAAGGTGCGCCACCTGGGCCTGTCGGAGGTCAGCGTGGAAACGCTGCGCCGGGCGCACAAGGTGCACCCCATCGCCGCGCTGGAGACCGAGTACTCGCTCTTGTCGCGAGACCCGGAGGCGGAGCTTCTGCCCACGTGCAAGGAGTTGGGCGTGGCGTTCGTGGCCTACAGCCCGCTCAGCCGCGGGCTGCTCACCACGTCCCTCAACGCCTCGGACGTGAAGCAGAGCGGGGACGTGCGGCAGTTCATGCCGCGCTTCGCCGGGGAGAACTTCCAGCGCAACACCGCGCTGCTGGAGAAGCTCAAGGAGATCGCCGCCGAGCGGCAGTGCACGACGTCGCAGCTGGCCCTCGCCTGGGTGCTGTCGCGCGGAGAGCACATCCACATCATCCCCGGCACGCGCCGGGAGAAGTACCTGCGGGAGAACTTCGCGGCGGGCGCGCTGGCGCTCAGCGCCGCCGAAGCCGAACGCATCACCACGGCCATCGACGCGACCCAGGTGGTGGGGACGCGCTATCCGGAAGCCGCCATGAAGGGCATTGGCCGCTAGGCCAGCGAAAGGAAAACACACGATGTCCGACGAACGAGTGGAGATGACAGCCTTCATCACGGCGAAGCCCGGCAAGGAAGTGGAGATCAAGGCCGCGCTCAACAAGCTGGTGGCGGAGACCGTCAAGGAGCCGGGCTGCATCCTGTTCCGCATCCTGGAGGACCTGGAGAACCCGGGCCGGTTCGTGCTCTGGGAGATCTTCCAGAACCGCGACGCGCTGCGCGTCCACATGGAGAAGGAACACACCCGCGACTACTTCTCCCTGGGGCTGACGGCGGGCACCCAGGTCATGAAGCTCAAGACGGTCTGAGCCCCCTCAGGGCTCCCAGCGAGACGCCGCCGCCATGAACATGCATCGTGCAGTGAGAGTCCTTTCCACCCAGGTGGCGCTCGCCGTGCTGGGGCTTCCCCTGGGGGCCCTGGCGGCGCCCGAACCGGAGGCAAAGCCTGCTGTCGCGCAGGACGTGGCGCCAGCGCCCCCCACGCCCCCGCCGCTGGTGTTCCGCCTCCAGGCGCGGCTGGACTCCCGCGTCCTCGTGGGGCGTCAGGCCCGGCTGGATGACTACTCCCTGGACTCCATCCTCGTGGTGCCCGGGGTGGGCGGGCAGCTGACGCCGTGGTTCTCGTATGGGTTCAGCGCGGTGGCGTATGCGCAGAGCTTCGAGACCGCGCAGCCCCGGATCCTGGACACCGTGGGCATGTTCAAGCTGGCGGAGTCGTTCCAGATCTGGGCGGGCCGCTTCGTGGTGCCGTTTGATCGCTTCAACTTGAGCGGCCCCTTCCGCAACCTCATCTGGAGCTACCCCGGCATCTACGACGGGGTCCGCCGCATCGGTGGCGAGAACGGCCCCTTCGGGCGCGACACCGGCCTGTCCGTCTGGGGCTCCGTGGGCCAGGGCTTCTTCAAGTACCACCTGATGGCGCACCAGCTGGAGCTGGGCCAGGCGGCGCCCCGGCTGACGGGCCGCGTGAGCTTCAGCTTCCTGGACCGCGAGCCCGGCTACTTCGTCTCCACGTCGTACCTGGGGGAGAAGGACGTCGTGTCGGTGGGCGTGGCCATGCAGTACCAGCATGACGGCCGCGTCTCGACGGTCGTGGCGCCGGCGGGGGCCGCGAGCGTGCTTCCCCTGGCGGTGGAAGCGGCGCAGGCGCAGCCCCTGCCCACGCGGGTGGACAACCTCTGGGCGGTGACGGCGGACCTGTTCGCGGAGAAGCGGCTGGGGACCGGCCTGGGCACGGCCACCTTCGACGTGGGCTACTACGAGTACGACGAGCACCGCTCCTACCGGCGCGCGTATGCCATCACGGGCGCGTACCTGCCGCACCTCCAGATGGGGCCGGGGCGGACGCAGGTGGGCCTCCGGTGGGAGCAGGCCTACGCCAGCCCCCTGCAGCCGCAGCTGTCCAACCTCAAGGCGGTGGACCTGTCCGTCTCCTACCACCTGAGTGGCTACAACCTGCGCCTGGGGCTCGACGCCGCCCGCCAGTGGCTGGGAGCCCGGACGGCGAACAACATCGCCATGGGGCTCCAGTACTCGCCTCCCTGAGCGCCGCGCGGTGCCGCGGGGGGCTTGTCAGCCCTCCGCCATCGGGCGGGGGCGCTCGACCTGTCCGGGCATGGCATCCATGCGGTAGCGCCCGGGCGACACGCGCAGGTGGCGCTGGAAGGCCTTGCCGAAGCCGGTGGTGGAGTCGTAGCCGACGCGCGTGGCGACCTCGTCCACGGACTCGCGGGTCGTCTTCAAGATCTTCGCCGCCAGGCTCATCCGCCAGCGCGTGAGGTACTTGAGGGGCGGCTCTCCCACGAGCTCGCCGAAGCGCCGGGCGAAGGCCGCGCGGGACAGCGCCACGCGCGCGGCCAGGCTCTCCACCGTCCACGGCTGCTCCGGGCTCTCGTGGATGAGGGACAGGGCGCGGCCAATCTGCGGGTCGCGCAGCGCGCCGAACCAGCCGCCCGCGCCCACGGGCTGGCTGTCCAGCCAGGCGCGGACGATGAAGACGAACAGGCTGTCCACGAGCCGGGGGATGACGATCTCGGAGCCCGGCAGCTTGCGGCCGGACTCGTGGGACAACAGCCGCACCAGGGCCTGGAACTGGCCGCTGTCGTCGGACGAGTCCACGTGCAGGCGGATGAGTTGGGGCAACAGCGCCAGCAGCGGGTGCTGGCCGTCCTGTTCGAACTCATAGGCCGCGCACAAGAGCGACGTGCAGTCCGCGGAAGCGGAGGGCGGCTCGGCCGCGAGCCGGTCCTTCATCCGCGTCAGCGCCTCCTCCCAGGGCTCCACGGGGCCATGCGGAGAGTCGGTGAGGCGATGGCGGACCCCGGAGCCCACGAGGGCCAGGTCTCCCGGCACCAGCCGCATGGGCTCACCGCCTTCCAGGTGCAGCCAGCAGACGCCGCGCTGCACCAGGTGGACGGCCGTCTTGGTGTGGGCGTCGATGTCCAGCCCCCACGGCGCCAGCAGCTCCGACTGGCAGAGCATCGTGTTTCCCAACTGGGTCACACCCAACACGTTCGCCAGGACGTCCATGCGCACCCCTCCCCGGGCTTCAGGCCTCGTACGGGTCAATCATAGCGCCATCCGCCCAGGCATCTACGGGCGTGAGACGTTTGGACTGAAAATCGAGCGTTTCGCTCATTGTTCGTGGCGTTCGTTGTCCCTTATCTAGACGACAGTCGAGCCCACCCCCAGCGGGACCTCTCGCCCACGCGCGACGGACCGGGACAGCGGTTGTTCCCGAGCGCGCGTCCCTCTCACTCCTCAAGGAGCCATACCCATGAAGGCACGTCTTTCGCTGACCGCCCTCGTTTTCGCCCTCGCCCTTTCCACCCAGGCCGCCGCGGAGTCCAAGCCCGCTGCTGCCGCCGCCCCCAAGAGCAAGACCATGACCGCCGCTGCCACCACCACCACCAAGAGCTCCGCTGACGTCCTGAAGAGCTTCTTCGAAGCGTTTGGCAAGGGCGACGCCGACGGCGTCGTCAACACCTTCCACCAGGACGCGGCCATCACCGCGGTGCGCAAGGCGTCGGACCGCAAGGGTGAGCAGCTGCACGGCACCTACACCGGCAAGGCCGGCGCGAAGGAGTTCGTCGCGAACATGGGCAAGGCCTTCGACACGAAGGCGTTCTCGGTGGAGCACCTGATCGGCGAGGGCGACGTGGCGTACGCCAGCGGCTCCTTCGTGCACAACATCCGCTCGACGGGCAAGCCCTACGCCAGCGACTGGGCGCTGAAGATCATCGTCAAGGAAGGCAAGATCCTCGAGTACCACTTCTACGAGGACTCTGCCGGCTTCATCGAAGCGAGCAAGAAGTAAGCAGTTGCTCCAACATCGCGTCCCAGGAGGGCTTGTCCTCCCGGGACGCGGTGGCCTCGTCCGACGTCTGTTTTTGAGAACCCCCCGTTACATCCCCAGCCGGCGGGCGATCTCCGGCGGCACCGGATAGACAGCCTCCTTCGGCAGCAGGCGCGTGGCCTGATCCGCGCGGCCGTCGTCCAGGTGCTTGCGCAGCTTCGTCACGAGCGGCGTCAGGTCCGTGATGGAGACGGTCCATTCGTCCACGAAGCGCTGGATGATGGCGCGGCTCAGTCCCACCTGGATGCTGTCATGGGGAAGGCCCGCGCCTCTCAGGGTGCGCTCCGGATCCCACTGGACGATGACGGGCGCGGCGTCGAACGCCTTGCGCCACGCGTCCTGTGAGCCGTGCACCTGGGGCTCGTAGCTGGTGAGGACGGCGCCGGCCAGGGCCTCTTCCCAGCCCGTGCGTTTGATGCGCACCGCGAGCGTGCGCTCCTGTCCGCTCTTGCGGCCCCAGTTGGAGCGCTCCATCAGCCACAGGAAGCTGGGTTTGATCCACGTCATCCGGCCCAGGGAGAACGGCGGGCCGAACTTCTGCTGCGCCACCGCCACGTCCGCGATGGCGTCCGCGTAGGCCTGGTACACCACGATGGACGCGCGGTCGAAGTCGGCGCGGACCTCGCGCGCGGCGCTCACGGCCGGGCCTTCGTCTTCGGCAGCTTCGTGCGGCCCATCTTCAGGAGCAGCTGGAAGTGCTCCGCGGGGGTGGGCGTCACGCTCAGGCGGCTGCGGGTGAGCAGCGGGAAGTCCTTGAGCGCGGGCGTGGCCTTGATGGTGGCCAGCGTCACCGGGGCGCTGAAGGCCACGACGGGCCCCACGTCCACGCAGGCCCAGTCCTCACCGGGCGCGGTGGGATCCGGCCCCGGCTTCGTGAGCACGCACGCGACGCCCACGACGGCCTTGTCCTCGTTGGAGTGGTAGTAGAGGCACAGGTCCCCGGGCGTCATGGCCCGCAGGTTGTTGCGCGCCTCGAAGTTGCGCACGCCCGTCCACTGTGTCCTGCCGTCCGCTTCCAGCTGCGCGTACGCGTAGACGGAGGGCTCGCTCTTGATCAACCAGTACCGCAGAGTCGCCATGACGGCGCACCCTATGCAGGGCGGGGTGGGCGAGGCCAGCGCGACGAGCGCTCAGGGGCGCTGGCGCTGGAAGAGGTCGAGCAGCTGCCCGTTGTCCATCGCCGTGACTTCACTCCGGGTGGGGTCCTCCTCCGTGTAGCCCACCCGTTGGGCCGCGTCGTCGAGCCCGGGAAAGAGCTGCCGCGCCGCGACCCAGATGCTCCGGTCATCCCGGGCGAGGGAGCAGGGCAGGGGCGTCAGCAGGCTGGCCGTCCGGCCCGGCTCCAATGCGTCCGGCATCTCCTGGAAGGACAGATAGGTGTCCTGGGGGATGTCCACGGGGACCGCCGGGTCGATGAAGCGGGCCACCACGGGGAGCGTCCGCACGTCGACGCCTCCCATCACGGTCGGCGTGGAGCGCGTGGGCCGGCCGTAGGTGAGGGTCGACATGTCGATCTGCACGGCGCACAGGTCCGGATGAACGGACAGGAGGAGGGCGTCGCCCTCGCGGATGTCAATGATGAAGCGCTGGGATTCGTCCATCGCCGCGTCCCTGAGCTCCACGACGTGGCGCCCGCTCGACACCGGAAAGGCGAGGTGCTGGCTGACGTGAAGGGTCGGCACCGCCCGCGCCTGATCCACCCACAGACGGACATCCTGCTCGGGGTTGGCGCTGACGGCCACGACGTGGAGGTGGCCCCCGTCGCCGCGGTGCATGGCCAGGGCAACCCCGAGCGCCAGCATCGGTGCCGCGGCGAGGAGCACCAGCGCGGACTTCCACTTCCCCAGCGCGGCGAGCCCCTGCTTCGGAGGCGGCAGTTCGGCGGGGGTGTGTTGGAAGGCGCCCAGCAGGGTGTCGTTGGCGGACTTCGTGGGTCCCCTGGGCGTTGGAGTGGAGTTCTCGTCCTTCGACCGCTCCTCCGCCGAGGAGACGAGCCAGGAGATGAAGATGCCAAGCGCCAAGAGTCCCAGCGCCAGGGGCCAATTGCCGTGGTGGATGAGCTTGAGCAGTTTGACCACGGGTCCCCCCCTGGGTGACGTCCTCCACCACCCAGGGGGCTTTATAGTCACGTCGGGAATTTGGACGTCAACCCGGCGTGAGCTTCCACAGGCGACCGTTCGAGTCGTCCGTGAGCACGTAGAGCGCACCGTCGGGTCCCTGGACCACTTCGCGGATCCGCTCGTTGCGCTCCGTGAGCAGGCGCTCCTCGCCCACCACGCGGTCGTCCTTCACCACGAGCCGCACGAGCGCCTGACTGGACAGGCCGCCAATGAAGAAGTTCCCCTTCCACTCCGGGAACAGCGCTCCCGAGTAGATGGTGAGCCCCGAGGGTGAAATCACCGGGTCCCAATAATAGACAGGCTGCTCCATGCCGGCGGCCTGCGTTGTCTTGTGGATGGGTTCACCCGAGTACTCCTCGCCATAGCCAATCGTGGGCCAGCCGTAGTCCTTGCCGGCCTCGGGGCGGTTGAGCTCGTCGCCGCCGCGCGGTCCCATCTCCACGGTCCAGAGCCGCTGCTTTGAATCCAGCGCCGCGGAGAGGACGTTGCGGTGTCCGGAGGACCAGATCTCCGGCCGCGCGTCCTTTCGGCCCACGAAGGGATTGTCCTTGGGAATGGAGCCATCCGGGTGGATGCGGACAATCTTGCCGAAGTCGCTCTTGAGGTCCTGTGCCTGGACGCGGCCCGGGAGGATGGACCGCTCGCCCAGCGTGACGAAGAGCTTGCCGTCCGGCGTGAAGACAAGCCGCCCGCCCGCGTGCAGCGTCGACTCGAGCGTGGGCTGCATGCGGAAGATTATCTGGAGGCCTTCAATGCGTGGCTTGGGGCCGTCCACCAGTCGCGCCCGCGCCACCGCGAGCCCGTTGCCGCCCTCCCGCGGCTCGTAATAGGTCCAGTAGATGAGCCCGCTCTTCGCGTAGTCGGGCCCGACTTCGACATCCAGCAGCCCGCCCTGTCCCCGCGCATCGACCTTGGGGAGGCCCGCCACCGTGGGCGACTTCTTGCCCGCGGCGGTGACGATGTAGAGCGACCCCGTGGCCTTCTCCGTGACGAGGAAGCGGCCATCCGGAAGGAAGGCGATGGCCCAGGGCTTGTTGAAGCCCGCGGCCACCTCCGTCACCACGACGGGCGTGCGCGTCTTCACCGCGGGAGCGCGCGTCTGCCCCGGGAACGCGGGCTTGAACTCCGGGACGTTGGGCGGCGCCGTCTCCACGGGGGCACCCGGAGGGATGTCACCCTGTCGCGGCACGGACTGCTGACTGTCGCCCGCACGACCCGGGGCCAGGTTTCCTTCCTGGTTCGACTTCGGTCGGGCTGTCTGTCCATTCGCTTCAGGGGTGGTGCCCAGCAGGAGGGCGGCGAGGGCCACGGTCGCGAGTCCATTGCGCATGGCGTGCAACTCTCCGTGGAAAAGGTCCGGGCGTCACCCGAGATTCGTCTTGCTGAACACCCGCAACGCCTCCGCCACGCTCCACGCCTGGGCGAAGCAGCCGCGAGGATGGTAGGGCTCCGACGCGTCGAAGATCTCCGAGATCTGCCCGATGCCCGCGTGTGACAGGTGGTCCTCCAGGCCCGCCAGCAGCGCGCGCGCCGCCTTCAGGTCCGGCGTCACCTTCAGCGTCGCGTCCACGTAGTGCCCGATGAGCCAGCCCCACACCGTGCCCTGGTGGTAGGCCGCGTCGCGTGCCCGCAGGTCACCGTCGTACTTCGGTTTGTAGTCCTTGCTGCCGGGCGCGAGGCTGCGCAGCCCCACGGGCGTCACCAATTCGCGCCGCACCACGTCCAGCACCTGAGCCCACCGCTCGCGCTTCAGCACCGGGTGCCGCAGGGAGATGGCGAACACCTGGTTGGGCCGCACGAGCGCGTCGTCGCGGCCGTCCTCTCCGTCCACCACGTCGAAGAGACACCCGGCCGCTTCGTTCCAGAAGCGCTGGTTGAAGCTGGCTTGCGCGCGCTCCGCGGCGGCCTGGTAGGGGCCCGCGTCCTGGCCCAGGCGATGCGCCCAACCCGCCATCAGGCGCAGGGCGTTGAACCACAGCGCGTTGATCTCCACCGCCTTGCCCCGGCGCGGCGTCACCACCCAGCCCTCCACCTTCGCGTCCATCCAGGTGAGCTGGTAGCCCTCCTGTCCCTGGCGCAAGAGCCCGTCCTCTGGATCCACCCCGATGTTGAAGCGCGTGCCCTTCTGGTGGTGCGCCACGATGTCGCTGAGCGTGGGGAACAGGTCGCGCAGGAGCGAGTCGTCCCCGGTCTCCTCCAGGTAGCGGTCCACCGCGTGGAAGAACCAGAGCGTCGCGTCCGCCGTGTGGTAGACGCCGTCGTTCTCCCCGTCCGGGAAGTAGTTGGGGATGAGGCCGTCGCGAACGTAGTGCTCGAACGTGCGCAGGATGGCCGCCGCCTCGCGGTGGCGCCCGGTGGCCAGCGTCAGCCCGTCCAGGCTGATCATCGTGTCCCGGCCCCAGTCGGTGAACCACGGGTAGCCCGCGATGACGCTTCGCGCGTCCAGGCCCATGGACCGGGCCCACGCCGCGTCCGCGGGCCTAGGCGGGTCGATGATGAATTGATCCGCCGCCAGCACCAGCCGCGCCGGCACGCCCGTGCGCGCCAGCTCCGGGGCGTGCTCCAACAGCCGCTGCTGCCGCAGCAGCTCGCGCTCGAACACCACGGCCGGCTCCCGCTCCAGGTGCGACGCGCTCTCCGTGGTGAGGCCAAAGCCAAGCATGCCGCCCGGCTTCAGCGTGGCGGTGAAATAGCCCGGCGAGTGCTGCACCTCCGTGAAGTCATACCCGCGCGCCTTCTCCACGCGCAGGTGCTGCGGCCGGGACGTCTCCTCCAGGCTCACGAAGGGCGTGGGCCCGTCTGAATACAACCGCATCCGCATCCGCGGCCCGTCCTCGCCGTTGCGCAGCTCCACCAAGGGCCCGCACAGCGTGACGATGGCCTCCGGCACGCTCTTGAGCAGCGGCCCGTCGTGTGGGCGCAGCACGGGGTAGGGGCGCAGGTGCAGGACCACTTCCGGGCCGGACAGGTGCTCCCACTGGAGGAACACCGTGTCCTCGCCGTGCACCATCACGAAGCGCCGCCTGAGCCGGGCCTTGCCCAGCGCGAACTCCCAGACGGGGATGAGCCCCTCCAGGTGGAAGTGCCGCAGGTGGCGGGCGCCGTCCTCCACGGACGTGCCGTCCGCGTGCTCCTCGGACGTCAGCCGGTAGTGCTGCCCCTCCACCAGGGCCGTCTGCTCCAGCCGCGCCATCAACACCGTGCGGCCCAGCTTCTCCAGCGTGGGGATGAACACGCCGTGGTAGCGGCGCGTGTTGCAGCCCACCACCGTGCACGAGGCGTAGCCCCCGCGGCCGTTGGTCATCAGCCACTCGTGTTGCACACCGACGCCGAAGTCGGCGCCATCCTTCCAATCGAATGACAGGCGGGGCAGGGCAGGGGCAGTGGGGTTCACGCCTTCGTCTCCTCCTCGCTCGTCAGTACGAGCGCGGTCTGTCCGGGTAATGGCAGCCGTCCATCGTCGGGAATGGGCGGCGTGCCCATTCCGCCGTAGCGGGCCTGATCACTCGACAACAACAGCCGCCAGCTTTTCCCGGAGGCGGCGCGAGCAGCGGTTCGGGGCAGGGCTCCACGTTCAGCCCCGTGCTCGGGTTGAGGTAGACGAGGCGCTCGCCCTCCTGCTCGCTGCCCGAATAGCGCAGCACCAGCGCCTGCGGCCCCAGCACCGCGCCGGCAAGCCGGGTGGCGTTGAGCCGCGAACACCGGGTCCTCAGCGGCTGGGCGCCCAACGACAGCGATGCGGGAACGATCCCCATGCAACCTCCTCCAGGCCGTGGCCCCTGTGTCCGCCGCGGCCGCGGGTCCCTCCAGCGCATCGTCCGGAAGGTCGGTGCCCTCCGGTACGTGGACAGGTTGATCACGGCAGACCCCAGCGGGCAGCGTTCCCTACCCCGTGACACCGCGAGCACGCCGGCTCGCCCTGCGCACGGGCCCGGTGGAAGCACGGGGGACCTGGGCGCGGGCGCTAGCCGGGTCGCTCGGGGGAAGGCAGGCCCGCCGGGCCCTGGCTGTCACCTGGAGGGCCGGCGCAGCCCTGCTCGCGGGTCGCTTGCGAGGGGCTGACCGGGAACCCACCTCACCGCGAGGACCTTGTTCGCGGACGGCCCTGCCCTGGAGTAGAGGAGGAGTTCCGCTCGAGCCCTGAGGAGACGCGGCATGGCCATCGTGAAATCGACGGGCATCAGCGGGCCCCAGCGCGGGCTGGCGGAGCAGGTCTTCTCCCGGGCCGCGGGCGCGCCGCTCGTGCCGGGCAACTGCGTGAACCTGCTGCGCGACGCGCGTGAGAACTACCCCGCGTGGCTCTCCGCCATCCACCTGGCCCGCCGCTCCATCCTCTTCGAGAACTACATCATCGAGGACGACGAGGTGGGCCGCTCCTTCGCGCAGGCCCTGGAGGCCCGCGCCCGCGACGGCGTGCGCGTGCGCGTCCTCTATGACTGGCTGGGCTGCCAGGGCAACGCGTCCCGCGGCTTCTGGCTGAGGCTGCGCGACGCGGGCGTGGAGGTGCGCTGCTTCAATCCCTTCCAGTTCGACCGGCCCCTGGCGTGGCTGGGCCGCAACCACCGCAAGACGCTCACCGTGGACGGCGAGGTGGGTTTCGTCTCCGGCCTGTGCGTGAGCCACAAGTGGCTGGGCGTCCCGGAGAAGGGCGTGGCCCCGTGGCGCGACACCGGCCTGGAGATCCGCGGCCCCGCCGTGGCGGACCTCGTGCGCGCCTTCGCCCAGGGCTGGGGCACCGTGGGGCCCGCGTTGGACGAGGAGGCCTGTCTGTCCGACCGCGCCCCGGAGGCGCTGGGCGAGGTGGCCCTGCGCGTGGTGGCCGGCGTGCCGTGGAGCGCGGGCCTGTTCCGCGTGGATCAGCTCATCGCGTCCCTTGCCCGCAAGCGGCTGTGGCTCACGGACGCGTACTTCGTCGGCACCGCCGCCTATGTGCAGGCGCTGCGGGCCGCCTCGCGCGACGGCGTGGACGTGCGCCTGCTGGTGCCCGGCAGCAGCGACATCCCCGTGCTGCGCCCCCTCACCCAGGCCGGCTACCGCCCCCTGCTGGAGGCGGGCATCCGCGTCTATGAATGGAACGGCACCATGCTCCACGCCAAGACGGCGGTGGCGGACGGGCTGTGGGCGCGCGTGGGCTCCTCCAACCTCAACCCCGCGAGCTGGCTGGGCAACTCCGAGATCGACGTGGCGGTGGAGGACACCCAGTTCGCCCGGCAGATGGAGTCCATGTACATGCAGGACCTGGAGCACGCGACGGAGGTCGTGCTCGGCGGCAGGGACCGGCGCCTCGTGCCCGCGAACCCGCGTCCGCTTCCCCGCTCCCAGCGGGGCGCCTCCGGCCAGCGCGGCCGCGTGAGCCGCGCGGCCGCGGGCGCGATGCGCCTGGGCAATACGGTGGGCGCCGCCGTCTCCAACCACCGCGAGCTGGGGCGCACGGAGTCCAAGGTCGTCTTCATCGCGGGCGTGGTGCCGCTGGTGCTCGCGGGCGCGGTGCTGTGGTGGCCGCAGGCCGTCGCCGTGCCGGTGGCGGCCCTCTGCGCGTGGGCCGGCGTGGCCCTGTGGAGCCGCGCCCTGCGCCTGCGCCGTCAGGAAGCCGAGCACCCCGAGGAGCCTCGGCCCGTCGCGGAAGCAGCGACGCCGCCCGTGCCCGAGGTGGCCGCGCCGCGCCTGCCGACGGAAGTAGAGCCTCGCAACGCACCGGAAGCGGAGCGGCGTCAGCCCTGAAGCGCCAGCCGTGAAGCACCTGCCGTGAAGCGGGGGCCCGCGGGCCGGAGGGGAGAAGCGCGCTTCGCTTCCCCGTCCTGGTCCGGGCCCGAGGCCCCGTGATTCCTACAGCCCTACAGCCTGCACTTAAGCCTGCTTCGCGACGCCGACCTGCTCCGTCGCCTTGCCGTTGAGCAGCGCGCTGCCTCCATAGAGGGCGAGGCCGACCATGCCCAGCACGCCCGCCTCGATGCCGCTGCCCACCGTGGCGCCCATCAATCCCACAACGCTGGTACCCACCATGAAGACCAACCCCATCGCCCCAGCCGCCTTGCCCATCCGCGTTCCCCCTCGTGACTGTATTGGACCCTTGAACCACTACCACTGTCCGACGCTCACACCCCTCTTCAAGAGCCGTGCCGACGCGTTGGCACAGGGGGGCCCCGGGCAAGGCGCACCGCGGAGTGGAAGG